>JBFYZH010000075.1:0-29007 GCA_041309605.1 Candidatus Krumholzibacteriota bacterium | reverse complement strand
GATGTTCCTCGGTAAAACCGTCCATCGAAGTCCGGATGTTGAAACTGCCCGGGGTAAGATCGCTCTGCTGCCCGCCGGTCATCCCGTAGAGCATGTTGTTGTGCACAACGACCGTCATGTCGAAGTTGCGGTGGGCCGCCCCCAACAGGTGGTTGATTCCGATCGAGGTCCCTCCGTCTCCGATATACACAATGATCTTTTTGCGCGGATCGGAAAGGGCGGCCGATATCCCGGCCGCGAGAGCGACTGAACGGCCGTGAAGGCCGTGCACCGTGTGCGTGTGGAATTTGCCGTCGATTATCCCGTGGCATCCTATGTCGGTCACCAGAACCACGTCGAGCGGATCGGCGCCGATCATCTGCAGCGCCTTGTCGGTGCTTCGCGCGATCATCTGGTGGCTGCATCCCTTGCAGAACGGAAGATTTTCCGTATCAAGAAATATGCTATCCATTTTTGAGTACCTCTTGAATGATTTCCCCCGGTGTTATCATCCTGCCTATCGCGTTCACGCCGCTGATTCCGTGCTGCGGCCCCGATCCGAACAGAACCTGCCTGTACTGACCTGTAAGGTTCTCTTCGGCGATCACTACCCGATCGTACTTCTCCATGATTTCATGGTATGCGGGCGGAACGGGGAACATGGTCTTCGGGACAAGGAGCGACACCTTTTCGCCTCCGGCGCGCAGCCCGGCGACCGCTTCGACGGCTGCCTGGGCCGTTATCCCGTACGAGACAAGGAGCACGCCGGCGCCCTCCTCCTCGTATAGATCGTAGAACGTGTACTCGCCGATGTTCCGTTCGAGTTTTTCCTGCAGGCGCCTCGTGTTTGCGAGCGCCTCAGGCGTGCTGTTCTGAAGAATCCCGCGCGTGTCGTGGGTCGAGGCGTTGATCCTGACCTGGTGCCTGGTGTTTCCGACCGGCAGAAAGGCGGGGACGAGGTTTTCTTCCGGCAGATAGCTTTTATACGGCTGGTCGCCTTCATAAAAATCGCGCTCGATCTTTTCGATCGCCGGCAACGTCGAAAGATCGACGCTGCGAAGGGTCATCACGTCGTCCTTGGACGTAAGGAGCACGACCGGCGTCCTCATGCGGACCGCCAGCCTGACCGCTTCGGCGGGAAGAGTCCAGCAGTCCTCCACGTTCGAAACGCAGAGAGTCGGCAGCGAATTGCCGCCGGATATCGCCCCGTTCATCAGAAGGATATCCCCCTGCGCCCCCATTGTAGCGGTTCCCGTGGCCGGCCCCAGGCGCTGAGCGAGGACTATCACCATCGGCAGCTCCATCATGCAGGCCATGTTTATCGACTCGATCATAAGGGCGAATCCCGGAAAGGATGTCGCCGAGACGGGGATCTTCCCCGCCGCTGCATAGCCGGACATCCACTGCAGCGTCGTGATCTCGTCGGGTGCGGCAAGGGCCGCCGGAAAGCGTTTCGCCCCGTACGAATAGAGAAGGTTCGCCGGCGTTATCGGATACCCGATGAAAACATCGGCCCCGGCCCGCACGAGCGATTCGATGATAAGCATCGAGCCGTCGAGCAGTACCTTTTGCGGTTTGTTGTTCATACTCCCTCTCGGTCTATTGCCGGCGTTCAGCCGTTGAACGCCGATATTCCAGTAAGTTGCTCTCCCAGGATCAACGTGTGTATCTCGAAGGTTCCCTCGTACGTCTGGACCGACTCCATGTTGCACATGTGGCGTATCGTCTGGTACTCGAGGGTTATCCCGTTCGCTCCGAGAATACCCCTGACCTTGCGCGCCCCGAGAAGGGCCACGTCGACGCAATACCTCTTCATCATCGAAACGTGGTAATGCTTCATCTTCCCCTCTTCGCTCAACCGGCCGACCCGGAGCGCCATCGCCTGGGAGTTGGTCAGGTCGGTCGCGAGCTCGACGAGTTTCTGCTGCGTGAGCTGGAAGGAAGCGATCGGCTTGCCGAACATGATTCTTTCGTGGCTGTACTTGATGGCCTCGTCGAGCACCGCTTCGAGTACGCCGACGGCACCCCACGCGATTCCGTAACGGGCCGAGGTAAGGCACATCAGCGGGCTCTTGAGGTCGCTGGTGTTCGGCAGTTCCCTGCTCGCCGGTATGCGGACGTCCTCGAAAATGAGTTCGGAGGTCACCGAGGCGCGGAGCGAAACCTTGTGCTTCATTTCTGGTGCGGAGAATCCCTTGTCCTCCTTGTGAACGACGAACCCGCGAATCCTGCCGTCGTCGTCCTTCGCCCAGACGACCGCTATGTCGGACATCGTGCCGTTCGTGATCCACATCTTGGCGCCGTTGAGGATCCAGTGATTACCGTCCTTGTGGGCCCTGGTGATCATCGAGCGCGGATCCGATCCGGCGTCGGGCTCGGTCAATCCGAAGCAGCCGATGATCTCTCCGGAAAAAAGCTTTGGCAGGTACTCCATCTTCTGCTCTTCCGAGCCGAACTTCCAGATCGGATACATGACGAGACTCCCCTGGACCGAGGCGAAACTCCTGATGCCCGAATCGCCCCTTTCCAGTTCCTTGCAGATCAGGCCGTATACCGTATAGGACGCATCGACGCCGCCGTACTTTGCCGGCACGAAGGGGCCGAGAAGGCCCAGTTCGGCCATTTGCGGAATAAGCTGCTTGGGAAAGGTCCCCGCTTCCCAGTGCTCCGCGATGATCGGCATTATTTCCTTGTCGACGAACTTGCGCGTCGTGTCCCTGATCAGGATCTCCTCCTCGCTCAGAAGCTCCTCGATATTCAAGAAATCAAGCGGTTGATAAGCCATGCGTTTCCTCCTGTTTTTTATGGCGTTTATATGGGACCGGCCGCTGCCGCTGCCGGTTGCGATTCACATATCCGGCTTCCGATCAGTCCGGTTACTATTCACATCTCCGGCCCCGCTGAGGCCGGTAAACAGGAGGGATTATAATATTCCGGCACCCCGGCATCCAGTGGAATCGTAAGAAAAGACAGAATTTTTCCGCTAATGCGGTTCTGCCGGCTCGTTGAGCGTGACGAGACATGGCATTTTGACCCGCCCGCAAAACAATCCGCGAAATACGGGAAAATATGGAAACTTTCCGTACCCCGGCGGCATAAAAGAATTTACGGCGTCTTTAAAGATCTTAAACTTGCGAGGATAGATAATGTTCAAGACCGGTCTGTTGATCGTCCTGAGAAACTTAAGGAAGCACAAAACATTTTCCATTATCAACATCCTGGGCCTTGCGGTCGGGATGGCCTGCGTGATGATGATCGGAGCCTACATCCGCTCCGAGCTGAGCTATGATCGCTATCATGAAAAGGCCCGCAGGATCTTCCGTCTCGAGGCCGTTCTGACCTTGGGCAACCAGGCGAACCCGATCGCTTCGACCAACTTCCCCCCCACGATCGCGATGCGAACCGACTTCCCCGAAGTGGAAAACTCCGCGCGCTTCGTTCCGAGACGCAAGGTGCTGGTGGAGTGCGAGGGCAGGAAATTCTACGAGGAAAAGATATACTACGCCGAGGAGACCGTTTTCGACATCTTTACATACCCGATGCTTCGCGGCAACCCTGCCGAAGCGCTTAAAAGGGCCGATACCGTCGTCATCACCGGGAGCATGGCATCCAAGTATTTCGGCGGCGAGAACCCCGTCGGCCGGACGTTGAAACTGAACAACGCCGAGGATTTCGAGGTGACCGGAGTCATCGCCGACGTCCCGGGGAACTCGCACTTCGACTTCGACATGCTTCTTTCCTTCCAGACCTTCCTCGAACGGAACAGGGATACGGTGGAATCGTGGTCCAGCTATTTCGGAAGCTATGGGTACGTCCTTCTCGCCGAAGGAACCGACTACAGGAAACTGGAAAAGAAGTTCCCGGCGATGGAGGAGAAATACATAGGCGACTCATTCAAGGAGGCGGGCGCCGACGTCGAGTATTCTCTCACGCCGCTCGCCGACATCCACCTTCATTCGCACAAGAGGCACGAGATCGAGGATAACGGCGACATCATGTACGTCTACATATTCGGAGCGGTCGCCCTTTTCATCCTGGCGATGGCGTGCATCAACTTCATGAACCTCTCGACGGCGCGTTCGTCCACGCGGGCAAGGGAGATCGGTGTAAGAAAGGTGCTGGGAGCCGGCCGAGGACAGATCTCGGCGCAGTTCTTCGGCGAGTCGGTCATTTTCAGTTTCATTTCCCTGGCCCTCGCGCTCGTAATCGTCCGGCTGATGCTCCCGTTTTTCAATTCGCTCGCCGGCAGCGAACTGAGCCTTTCGCTGCCTGGCAGCCCCCGGATCGCTCCGGGGCTGATCCTGTTCGCGCTGATCGTGGGCCTTGTGGCCGGAAGTTACCCGGCCCTTCTTCTTTCCTCGTTCAGGCCGGTGAAGGTGCTCAAAGGAAGGCTGGGCATGGACGGCTCCGGTTCGGCTTTCCGCCGCGTCCTGGTCGTGGTCCAGTTCGCCATTTCGATCTGCCTTATCGTCGGGACGAGCCTTGTCATCGAACAGCTCAGGTTCATGAAGAAGAGCGACCTGGGATTCGACAAGGAACAGGTCGTCGTCATTCCCGTCATGGACAGGAACCTCATAAGATCGGTCGGCGCGCTCAAGGACGAGATCGCCGGCGGCTCTGGAGTGATCGGCGTCGCCGCGTCGTCGCACGTGCCGGGCGGCATATCGAGCGGGGCAAGCTTCGTACCCGAGGGGTTCGCCGAAGGGCGGGCCCAGATGATGAACGTTCAGTACATCGACGACGACTACATTGGCGCGATGGGAATGAAAATCGCCGCCGGGCGGAATTTTTCGAAGGATTTTCCCGCCGACACCTCCGGGACAATCCTCGTCAACGAAGCGGCCGTAAAGGAGATCGGCTGGGACGACCCGATCGGCAGGAAGATCTACTTCGGCGGCGACGATTCCCGCACGCCGAACACGGTGGTCGGCGTCGTGAAGGATTTCCATTACAGGTCGCTTCACTCGAGGGTCGAACCGATCATCATCTTCAGGAATTCGCAGTTCCTGCGCAACGTCTTCGTAAGGATCAAGCCGGACAACATCCCGGCGACCATGAATTTCATCGAGGAAAAATGGGCCGCCTTCGATCCAGCCCGCCCGTTCGAATATTCATTTCTCGACGAGTCCTTCGACATGCAGTACCGCGCGGAGGAGAAACTCGAGAGGATATTCTTCTCCTTCACCCTTCTCGGCATCTTCATAGCGTGCCTCGGCCTTTTCGGCCTCGCCTCATTCTCCGCCGAGCAGCGGACAAGGGAGATAGGAATACGCAAGGTCCTCGGCGCGTCGATATCGGGGATCGTCGTGCTGCTTTCAAGGCAGTTCGCCGTGTGGGTACTGATCGCCAACCTTATCGCGTGGCCCGTCGCCTGGTTCGCACTGAGGAAATGGCTCGAGAACTTCGCTTTTCGCACGGAGATCAGGTGGCATATCTTCGCAGTCTCGGGGGCCATGGCCCTGGTCATCGCACTCGCCACGGTGAGCCTGCAGGCGTTGAAGGCGGCAAGGGCCAACCCGGTGGACGTGATCAAGTACGAGTGACGCGGCGGGTGTATCGGGTTACGTGATCAAGTACGAGTGACGCGGCGGGTGTATCGGGCTATTTAAGCAGGATTACTTTTCTTGCGATACTGCCATCGTCGGTCGATATCCTGAGAAAGTATATACCGCTGTTTACCGGATCTCCTCTATCCGAAAGTCCGTCCCACGTGAAAATATATTTTCCCGGACCGTAAGGACTGTCGAGAAGTCTTTTGACGATTTTACCCGACACATCGTAAAACGCGAGATTACAGGGGGTTAATTTATCCAGATTCACCATGATTTTAACCTGCGAATTGAACGGATTGGGCCAGGTCCGGCATATTTGAGCGTCCGGTCGATCATCGGACATGTCACGCCACGAAATATTATCTATATAAATATTGTTTTTATGACCGGGAAGGCTTTTCCACTGAAGAACGCCGAATGACAGGTTGCAAACAGGGGAAACATCGTCCAGCACGGCCGAAAATAGAATTTCACCGCCGGAAGACAAAGTCACCGTGACGAGATTGGCGTATTCATATATGAAGGAAACCGTGTACCAGGCGCCAGGATTCATTCCCTCCCTGGGAAACAAGAGACGGGAAACGCCGTCTTTGCTTCTGTATCTCAGCCCCTCATCCGAATCCAGCTGAATGAGAAAGTCGCCGGAGTAATCTCTGTACAAACCGGCCATTGCCCCGCCCTCTTCGAGTGAATAGAACATCATGTCCCAGGTCATGCCGTAACGATCGGTATGCAGCTCTTGCTTGAGAAATATTGCGCTGTTCCAATCACAGGCGGTTCTTGCGGAATCCATTGGAGTCTGCGTGATCAGGTTTGAATAACCTTCGGAATATAAATTGTAATTCAGCGCCATTGCCCATAAGGACGCCCCTATTTCATACGCACCCTTGAACCGGTGAAATGCCTCTTTCTGGATGGACCCATCCCTCGATATCGCCCGGTAGGAGAAAAAAGCGCCGTATTTATTCCAATTGTCGACATACATGTCGACTCCGGCAAAATTATCGTCGGTGAGAAAACCCATGGCCTTGTTTTTACAGGAAGTGTATTCCGCCTGGGTATTCATTTCACAATATTTTGCGGCAATTAAAAACCACATCTGGTGACATTCATAAAATGACTCCGGATCTTCTTCGCTCCAGATCAATCCGCCCATGTTCTTCTCCATGTGGTCCCATCTGTTATCGATCACCCAGGCAAGGTTTTTTCGGACGGCCTCGAGGTAAAGTTCATCGATCCGGCAATTCGAATACATCATCATCAGCGCGATGCTGGCCTTGAGCTGGTTTTGAACCGGCAACTCCGAGTAACCGAAATCATAATACCCCTCTGATTTTTGACTATTCACGATTATCACGGATAAATCACGAGCGAGGGTTCCGGACGCTTCCATTAATTGCGGCTTGGAGTAATAGGAAAATGCATTGTACGCGTGCACGACACCTCTCAGGACTATGGGGAGGTTCAAATTCGGCTTATCGATGTTCTCATTGGCGGCGATATATTTAAATACCTTGTTAAGATCCATATAAGCGTTCCTGGCAACGCTTGCCGGGGTCCCGATAAGTCCGTCGAAATATACGGCGCCGAGACCCAGAACGGATAAAACCAGACCGTATTCGTACTGGGCGCGGTTGAATTCCATTTCGGCGACTTGCCCATTACTTTTTATATATTTGTGTATGTATTCGAGTTCCTGCGCCATGTACGGGTTGAGTTCGAAGATAGGCAGGGTCATGGCCGCTATCAGCGCGCCTTCCTGGAGTTCTATCGAATATTTCCAATCGTGCCGGTAGTGCCCCTGCCATCCATTTTCTTCATTCCAGAGCAAACTGCCCACCCAGTTGTTGCTGTCCGGATTCCAGAACCCATGCTGGCTATACGGCTTTATTATCTGATCCATCTGCATTTGAAGATAATTACACGGTGTATCCGAATAGTACGAACAATGATCGGTTATCAGATATCCGCCCTTAAGCCTGTCGACACGATAATAATCCTTGTAATCGCCGGACGAGGGTTCGGAAGTCATCGAGCCCGTCTGCCAGAGGGTCGCCCAGTCTATTTCTCCGGAGCTGAAATCCAGATTCAGGATGTTATCCCGGCCGGCTATCGGGGCGGACGAAATAATCGACACGCTTAATATAATGAAAACGGAATTGCACAATCTGCCCTTCAATTCCGCCTCCTGAAGCGGCAAATCGAAAAATTCTGCTTTGCCAAACGCAGGATCACTCTATCAGCAGTATTCCGAAACGGTTCATCTCGTCGTCGAAAAACCTGAAATCGCCGCAGCCATTCTCCTCGAAAAGCTTCTCCATCGATTTTCGGTCCATCGTCGATCCTTCCCGGCCGGGTTCTGTCGTTAATCGGGCGATTGTACATCCCGCTCCCCGTTCGAGTCAACGATCCCGGCAGATACCGATCCCTGCAGATGCCGCCTGATTCAGTGCCGCCCCGGAAGTTCGTCGGCGCTCGCACCGGCGATGCGAAGATCGCCGTAAACAACGCGGTAAATCGACTCATCGGCATTCCTGTACCAGCAGATCGGTTTCTTTGAGTCTCCCAAGCCGGTTCCGCGTCCGTTGTAAATCCACACTCCCTGAATTTTCATCTGCATGGCGAAGTACAATCCGTTGAGCAGGGTGTTCGCGGCTTTCATCGCCTCGTCAAGCTCCAGGTCAGGATCCTTGTCTCCATCGTACGCGGCGATCAACAGGCCGTTCACTACGGTCGAATCGGCGAGATCGCCGATTTTTTCGGGGAAGCTCCCGCCGCTGAGCTGCGCCCAGAGCGATAGCGCCCCGGTCAGATCCTTTTCCCCTTCGAACGAATCGTCATGTTCGCGCTCGACAATACCATATCCCTTCGGAGGCTCGAAGCTGAACAGGGATTCGTCGAGGGCGACGTTCCATGTCATGGCTGCCGCCAATACTTTCATTATCTGATGAATACCCAGGTTCGGGTTCGATATCGAAATCACCCTCGAATAATTATCTTTGCCGCCGAAATCGGCAAGGTTCAGGGCTATTCTCGGCAGAACGACCGAGCTGTCAATGTTGCATTCGTAAACGCGCTCGATCTGCACGGGCAGATTTGCCGCCGGATCGACCCAGACTGTCGACGTGAAGTATTTCCCGCCATCCACGCTGTAACGGTGGGTTTCTTTTGTGCCGATCCTCTCGCATCCAACGAAGGTTCCCGATGTCGTATGGAGGCCGCTCAACCATTTGATGTAGTCGAATTCGCGCCTTCGCGCGTCTCTACCGACGCTTCGTACAAGCTCCGCCCTGTCCGCGTGCCGGGGAATCTGCAGCATCAGCCCTTTGTTGAAATCGTAGAGCATGACATCGCCGTTATCGGAGGTGCTGCGCCGTACACCGGCCCTGTTGATCGCGACATCGGACGAGAAGGTGCAGGCCCCCTGGATATGGAAGGTCTCTTTATATACGACATTCTCCGCCCTGGCGGCGTTATGGATCGCCCTCGCGAAGGCCTCCGGCGATCCGCCGCCGGTACCGAGCCTCCCCGAAAAGGCCCACAGCACAAGCAGGACGGCCGCCGCGGCCGAGAGCGGTTTGAGCATTCTCGGGCATCCGGTCCACCACGCCGAACGCGCCCCGCCCGAACCGCGCAAAATATTCATAACTCCGGCCGGCCTTTTCCCGTCCTTGACGGTATTGTTCACCAGGCGCTCCACCCTGCGGATCGATTCCTCCATCGAGCCGGCCATCGCCGCGAGCCGCTCATCGTCGCGAAGCACCGCCGAAAGGTATTCACTGCACTCCGCGCACCCTTCGATATGCCGTTCCACTTCTTCGGGCATCCTTCCGCCGTTCGCGGAAACGGCGTCGGCGATAAGATCCCTGATACGCTCACATCTATCCATTTCTTTCACCTTCCCCCGCCGCGAGCAGGCGTCGCAGCTCCCGGCGCGCGCGGCTGAGCCGCGTCTGCGCTCCGGCGGTCGATATCTCCAGCACACGCGCAACCCCTTCGGAGTTGCGCCCGTCGAAGTAGTAGAGCAGAAGGGGCAGGCGATATTGTTCGTCGAGCCTGCCGATGGCATCGTGCAGATCGTCATATGCACCGGACTCGGAACCGGTTTCGACGCTGATTTCGACCAGCGCCTCGGCCCGTCGCCGTCGCCTTCGAATAAGATCGAGACATCGATTGCGGGCGATGCCGGTGACCCAGGCGCCGAACCGCCCGCCGTCACGAAGCCGGCCGAGATGCTCGTATCCCTTCACAAAGGCATCCTGCGCGGCGTCCTCCGCCTCGTGGGCATTGCCGAGCAACCCGAGACACAGGGCGAAGACCCCTCGCGAATAACGTTCCACCAGGGTTCCGTACGCCTGCCCGTCGCCCCCGGCAGATCGTTTTACCAGCATTCCGTCTTCGATCCCGTCCACACGCGCTCCTTCCGTTCCATCATCTTCGCTTCCGTTATATAGACGACCGGGCGCGTTAAAACCTGTCAGGTATTTTTATGATTTTCCCATGGGTGGGACAAATGACCACAGCCTGATTTTCAGTTCAGCCCGGACGGATCGACGACCCTTCCCGGTCGAGTTCGGTCCGGTTACCGGGCGAATATGCATCTGACTCCGCGCCAGCATCAATCATCTTACCAATAAACAACACTCTAGACCCGATTTATTCTCGCTTTAAATACCGGTTGACATCAGCCGGATCCATTTCATCGAATAAGTATCATTTTTCGCGTTTCCTTGAAATCGCCGGCGACGAGGCGGTAGAAATAGACGCCGCTTGCCGCCCGCCTGCCCGAAGCGTTCGCTCCATTCCAGGACACGGTCCTATGCCCCTTCTCCTGCCTCATGTTCACCAGAACCGTCACCTCACGACCGAGGACATCGTAAACGGACAGCTTCACATGCGAGTCATGACTCAGGTAGTAATTTATCCGTGTCACCGGATTGAACGGATTCGGCCAGTTCTGGTACAGGGTTGTCACAGCAGGAAGTACGGCCTGTTCGTCGCCGGTCAAGACCTCCGAGTCGCTGAAACCCCATGTGGAGAATTCCGTGATCCCGGCGCAGGCGATCGAATTTTCTTCGGAGTCTACCGTTCCATCCTCCATCTCCCAGGCGGATCCGGCATCATCGTACCTGTACGGATGGAGCGCCCACTCCTCGGCGAGCCCGGAGCCGTCGAACTCCGCCTGATCGTAGAAGAGCGTCATGTCCACCTCGAATGTCGCGCCCGGCGGATAGGGAGTGATCACGAAGTACCGACGGACCCAGTCTGTTCCTGCGGGGATATCCCCCGGAACCTGGTTATGGAAGACGCCTATCGACACGCTATCCAGGGTCTCCGACGTGAAGTTCATGATGGCGAAGGTATCCTCCGCGGCAAAGAACGTCATGTCTACACCGATCGATGGGACCGGCAGGGTGACGAATACGGCATTGAAGTTCAGCAGGACCGATACGCTGACGTCGCTAAGATTCGTGGCGGCCAGATCCATGGTACCGTTACCGTCGAGATCGGCTGAAAAGAGGCCGAAAGGCCCGTCGCCGACGCCCATGGTCCCGCCGGAGGCATACACGGCCTCCCCGTCGTTTAAAAGGACTGAGACATTGTCGGAACTGTAATTTGTCGTCGCCAGGTCCAGATCGCCGTCCGCGTCGAAATCGGCGGCAACCACTTCGACGGGCCCCGGGCCGGCGGAATAGATCGTCTGGGCGGCGAAGGTGCAGTCCCCGTTGTTCTTGATGACCGAGATTGTGTTGTCCGCACGATTCGTGACGGACATGTCGAGATCTCCGTCATTATCGAGGTCGGCTGCGCATACATTGTTCGGCTGATCACCCGTAGAGCAGTTCAAAACGACGGTCATGGCTCCGTTTCCGTTGTTCGAGAGGATAGTGACGACATCTTCGTTGTTTCTTGCTCCGGCGACATCGAGATCCCCGTCGTTGTCATAGTCGAACACATACACGCGACTCAGGAGACCGCCGGCCGGATAATCGGCATTAGCGGCGAACGTGCCGTCCCCGTTATTCAAAATCACCGAAACACTCGAGGTACTTCCTGCGAGAAGATCGATGTCCCCGTCTCCATCGAGATCGCCGCCGCCCATACTGTATGGATTGGGATAAACCGGATAATCGACGCGGGCCGCAAAAGTGCCGTTTCCGTTGTTAAAGAGGATCGAAACATCGGCATCGCTGCTGTTGGCTACAGCGAGATCCACGTGGCCGTCCCCATTCAGGTCGGCCGCGAAGAGATGCAATGGCATAATGCCGACCGCGTAATTCACCCTGGAGGCATACGTGCCGTCGCCGTTGTTCAACAGAACCGAGACGTTGTTGGTGTTTCGATTGGCCACGGCCATATCGATATGGTTGTCCCCGTTGAAATCGGCCGCATACACGTACCGTGGAAGGGTTCCGGTTCCGTATTCGACGCCGGCTGCGAACCTTCCCGAACCCTTTTCGGCGACTACGGTGAAACTCCATCCATAAGGCCTTATCGGCACCCCTTCCGCCGATTCGATATCGGAAGTAAGGTTCACCATGACGAGTTCCCCGTCGTCGAAATCCTCCGTCGGATTGAAGGTCGCCGTTCTCGACGTACTGTTATAGCTGAAGCTTCCCGTATGAGGTCCGGTCGATCGGGCGTCGACGACGAACGACGATGCGTTGAACGTCGACCCGCTCATGGCGACATCGAATACAACGGAGATTGAGGCAGCGGAATCGACATTGAGCTCGTTCTGATAGGGCGATGTCGTAACGATCTGCGGCTGCGTCATGTTGAACAGTATATAGATATAATTCGAGTAGTATCCGCCGTTCGACGTAGCCAGGTCTATATCACCGTCACCGTCGAAATCCGCCGCGGCGATATGGCCCGGAGGGCGGGTTGAGGTTCCGGAAGTATAATCGGTGCGCGACGCGCCGAAATCGCCCGAACCGTCGTTCAGCAGTACCGACACGCTGTAGGAATCGCTGTTGGCGGTCGCAAGATCGATATCGCCGTCGTCGTCAAGATCGGCGGCCGCCAGCGACGTGGGATCGTCGCCCACATCGTACGACTCCGCCGTCCCGAACGTTCCCGCCCCGCCGTTGAACAATACCGAGAGGTTGTCAGAATTCCTGTTTATCGTGAAAATATCGGCGGCTCCGTCGCCGTTAAGGTCGGCGGCATAAACGTCGGTCGGGGCATACCCGGCCGAGAAGGTCCCGCCCGACACGAATACCGCGCCTCCGCTGTTCATCCAGATCGCGATGAGGTTGTCGGCTGAGTTTATCGTCGCGAAATCGATTTGACCGTCGTTGTTGAAGTCGGCGGTGCACGCAAAACTATGAACATCCGGGACCGTTGATTCCCAGGTCTGCGACAGCGTCCCGGAGCCGTTATTCGTCAACACCATGACTTTATAGTCAAGATCGTCGTAGAATGTCTGTACGACGTCCTGGTCCCCGTCGCCGTTCAGGTCCGCGGCGGCGTATCCCGAACCGCCGCTTGTCGCGCCGGCCAGATAGGACGGGTAGATGGTCGTGCCGAGCGGAGGGAAAAGCGCCGCCAATTGAAAGGATTGATAGTTGGACCAGTCGAGAAATTCAACGAGGACATCGATGTTTCCATCCCAGTCGATATCGACCGGCGTCAGGTCATACAGGGCGTCATTCGCATCGTTCGTCTGATGATTGGCGCCGGTGAAATCACCGCTCCCGTCGTTGCTCCATGTCGTAAGGATGTACATATCGGGTGAAACCCGTTTTGTGATGAGATCGATGTCCGAATCGCCGTCCAGGTCCGCGGCGCGGATCCCTTCGGGCTTGGAATCCGTTCTCGACTCCGGCTGGGCGGCGCCGAACGTCCCCGATCCGCCGGCCCCTCCGACTATAAAGTTATAAGCAAAATTATCTGTCATGTAAAATCCGAAAATCGACCGGACTCCCGTAGTCACCGACACGGTGACCACCTCTCCATGGGCAAAATCGACGTCAGGATTGAATGTGGCCCTGTTTGTGAAGTCCACATACGATATCGCTCCCGAGTGATACCCGGTCATGCCGCCATAGACGATTATCGTCGAACTGTTCAGGGTGGTCTCGTTGATTCTCGTGTTGAAATAGATCAGAATATCCTGCGAGGCCTGCACTCCCACCTCGTTCTGATAGGGCGAGACGGAGGTTATCTCCGGGACATTCTGCGACGAAACAGGCGCGGACACTGCCAGCGCCAGAAAAGACAACAGGATAATGCGTTTCATATTTGTCCTCCCACATGTTTGGATAATACGGACATAATAGCAGAAACGGATGTCGATTTCACCGACATAATTCGCGCAATAATTCGCGCAGGTATATTGAGGATGCTCTTATATCGTGACGGGGCATATATCCCGCGTAATATCGAGGAAGTACGGGACGTTTTGTCCGAATGTCCTTTACGCCTTTCGCTCCTTCGAGTTCTTATGGAGCAGTATCACACCCGCGATCGGCGCAAGAAACAGCCCGAAGAAAAACCAGGCCCAGGCGTTTCGTTTCGATATCTGCGCCCAGTATGCGCAGAAGATCCCGAACAGGAAGGTCACAAATCCCACACTGGCGTAATTTCCGTCCATTCCGTTCTCCTTTCGTCGTGTAATGTCACCGCGGCGCCTTTCTTGCCAGATAGGCCCTGGCCGGAAGGTTCTTCCTCTTTTCGCGATCCATGTATGTCATGAACGCAAGGGCGCTCATCTTTTCGAATCCATGCTCCCCGAGCCATCCGTCAATCCTGCGCTCGCCGTGACGATATATAATCATCGACCGGTCGGAATGAGTGTATTCTGCCGGCACCACGAACTCTTTTTCTTCATCATCCGGACAGTCACCGGCGACGAACCCGAACAATCCGCCGTTTTTCAGGATACGCGCCGTCTCAACGAATACAGGCGACAGGTCGTCGAAGAAATGGAACACGCCGGTGCATACGGCATGATCGAAGGAGCGCGAATCGAACGGGTAGGGAATCAGCAGAAGGTCGTGCCGCGAAAGATCGGTGAATCCCTTTTTGCGGCAGGCGTCGAGCATTTCCTGCGAGACGTCCATTCCATGCACGCGAAGGCCCGCCTTGAGGAACAGGGCCGAGCCCAGGCCGGTCCCTATTCCGATATCGAGGACGGTCTGGCCCGGCTGGATGTACTTGTACAACAGCCCGAAGATTATTTCCGGCCCCAGCCAACCGGTCGCCTCCGCTTCCTCGTCATAAAAAGCGGCCGATTCGCCCTGTCTTTCGTTCCCCTGCTTCATGGTTTGCGATTTCCTCCTTCGGCGCATTGCGGTAGTCGTTTTTATGCCACTGTAGCGCCATGTGAATGACTCAACTTAAGAGGAATGCGGCGACCGCCGACAGCAAAATCGGAAGCCACAGCATGCTGAGACCGACCATAAGGACCTCCTGTGTTTTGGATTACTTCCCCGCCTCATTCATTAAATCGAAAGAACAAGCCGCAAGCCTTCGTCCAGTTCCGCCACGCGCCCGGACGGCAACTTCCCGATTTTATCGATCAGGTATCGCTTGTCGAGCGTCAACAACTGTGAAACGTTCACTACCGAGTCCTTCAACAGACCGCTCTCCTTGCGTTTCAACAACACATTACCAGGCGCCGCGCTCAACTGTAAATTCGAGGATACAGCCACCACGAGAACCGTGGAAATATTACTATCATTGAATACGTTCGATTGAACAACAACCACCGGCCGGCGGTATCCAGGTTCCGAGCCACGCGGAACGGCCAGACTCGCCCACCAGATTTCTCCCCTAAGCACTACCAATCCTCCCGGGCAATCGATGCGCCTTGAAGCAGTTCCAATACCGGATCGAGCCCCGGATCGGTGTCCGGAGAAGGATATACGTTGTTGAGCGTCTCCGCGATTCCCTCGTTTTTATGCTTTTTCAAATAGGAACTCATCGCGCGCTGGAACAATTCGCTTCTGGAAATCCCGAGCCTCGCGGAGAGCTGCTCCGCGGCGATGAAAAGCGAGTCCGGTATCGAAATGGCAGTCTTCATGACTTTAAGTATAACCATGGTTATACCTTTGTCAAGTCCCTCCTGTCATCTCCGCCTGGAACGGGGGCTGAAACGGCTGGGAGCCCGGCTCGGATACCTGCCGAACGGCGGCTTTTTTACCGCCGCCTTGGGTTCAGGAGCGAGCAACGCGTCGGGAATCTTCGAGTGCCGCGACCTCGGGATCGCGGCGCTCATGAACCGTTCGATGGCCTTCACGTCGCTGCTCTGGTCCGGCGTGGCGAAGGTGATCGCATGCCCCTGCTTGCCCGCCCGCCCCGTTCGGCCGATGCGGTGCACATAGTTCCCGACGTCGTCGGGCAGATCGTAGTTGATCACAAGCTCGATATCCTTCACATCGATGCCGCGGGCCGCGATGTCGGTCGCCACGAGGATTCGATATTCGCCGCTCTTGAACCCCTGCAGGGCCTTTTTACGCTGCGGTTGCGTCCGGTCGGCGTGTATCTCCGCAGCGGTGTGGCCCATGCCGCGAAGCAGCCTGGCCACCCTGCCGGCGCCGTGCTTTGTCCGGACGAATAGCAGCACGGAGCCCGTGTAATGCGTGAGGAGCTCTCCAAGCAACTGGTTCTTCTGCTCCTTCATCACAAAGAGGATCTCCTGCGCCACAAGGTCCGGCGTCGTGCCGGACGGCGCGATCTCGGTACGAACCGGCAGATGCATGTAACGCGACGCGATCTGAAGAACGCTCGTCTGCATCGTGGCCGAAAAGAGCATCGTCTGGCGGTCCTTCGGGATGAGCTTTATTATACGCTCGATCTGCGGCAGAAAACCCATGTCGAGCATTCGGTCGGCCTCGTCGAGCACCAGGATGCCGACGTCCGAGAGACGGACCTGGCGCTGCTCGATCAGATCGTTGAGGCGGCCTGGGGTCGCGATGATTACGTGCGGATGCTCCTTAATCTGCCGGATCTGGCGCGCAATCGGCTCGCCGCCTATCACGACGGCGATCCTGAGCCTGAATGCCCGCATGAGCTTCGTCAGATCCTCGTATACCTGTATGGCGAGCTCGCGCGTCGGCACCAGGACAAGCCCCCTGCTCTTGCCCCTGGCGAGGCGCTGGACCATGGGAATGCCGAACGCGAGTGTCTTGCCTGTCCCGGTCTGCGCGACCCCAATGACATCCTTGCCGTCTATCGCGATCGGGATCGCCGCCTCCTGGATGGGTGTGGGGACGGTGAATTTGAGAGAATCCAGCACCGAAAGAAGACCCGGCGCTATGCCCAGCCCGAAGAAACTGCTCTTTGCCTGCATCATCGCAACGTCAACTCGCTTTCCCTATGAGCGTAATGCGCTTACATCCGCCTGTTCGATTTTAATTCCTTTTCTATCCGTTCAGCCAGAAATATCTTCAAAAGCGACTGATACGGTATGTCTCTTTTGTTGGCGAGCAATTTGAGTTCCGCCAGCATGAGTTCGGGCAGACGCAATGAAATAGTTTTCAGCGACGGCTTGAGATTCGGCAATACGGCTTTCCCGGCTTTCCCCCAGTCGATATATTCAGTCGAATCTTCCTTTGCCCAGAATTCACGTTCCTTGTCCTCCGATTTTAAATTCGGCACTTTCTTCCTTTTCATGATTTGTCGAACACCTCTCGTTCCTTTTTACTCATATTCCTTGCCGAAATGACTATAACGAGTCGTTTCCTCACAGTGAAGACAACAAACAGCCTTCTTTTCGCATCGGTGACACCCAATGCGTAATACCTGGGTTCGTGATTGGAATGCCTCTCATCAAGACCAGCCACCAATGGGCTGTTGAAAAAACCCTGCTCGCATTCCGACGCTAAAACACTATATTTTTTCAAGGTATTTATCAGATTCCCATGATCCCAGTCAAAACCTTCCCAACTCATCATGTTATATAATCCGGCCATGAATTATGTATATATCTGTCATATACATATGTCAAGGTTATTCGGCTGATGATTGCAAGGACGACAATCCTCGACCGGCATGTGTCTTTCGCCGAAGCCCCCCTATGGCGCAATATTGCCGGCCGACGGCGGGGCCGATCAGTCGCGCGCCGTTTACCATCGTGGAGTTGAGGGCGATGGCGTTTGTCAGATCCTCCCTGCGGCCGAGCATCTGCACGATGAACGACTGCCGCGCCGGCATGTCCATCGTGGCGCGTTCCGGGCTATTTCAAGAGAACCAGCTTTCTTGCCTGCGTGAAAGTACCAGCCTCGATACGGCAGAAATAGACTCCGCTCGAAACGGCCCGGCCGTTCGCGTCCCTTCCGTCCCACTCCCCGACATACCGCCCGGCCGGACGATCCTCATCGACAATCACATGCACCAGCCGCCCCGCGGCGTCGTAGATTCGAAGCGACACGCGCCCCGCGGCGGCGAGACCGAACTCGATCATCGTCGAGGGATTGAACGGGTTAGGGTAGTTCTGGCCGATGTAACTCGACGAGGGAACGGAGGGTATCTCTTCGCCGGTCACATTCCCGGGCTGAAGCAGAGTAAACCCGCTTTCGTTCCCGTGGATATCCAGCGCGGAAACCTTGTAGCAGAACCCGCTGTCCCAGCGCCACTCGCCGTCGAAATATCCGGCATCGGCCGGCTGGGCGATGCGGTTGCCCTGCGCCGGAACGAAGTCCGCGTTCGTGCCTCGATAGACCGCGTAATGCGAAAGATCGTTTGCCTCGTTCGCGTCCCAGCCGAGCGCCAGGCCCTCAGGCTCGTAACTCTGCTGCGCCGCGAGGCCCTCCGGAGTACCGGGAGGCAGGTTGTCCACGGAGTAGCCGCTGTCCGAATCGCTCATGTACCACTCCAGCGGGTCGGTCGTGTGCGCGCTCACCATGCAGACCGCGTAAGGTATGCCGCTCTCCGTGGAATCGGCGAGCGTCCCCGCCCGGTATATATACTGCTCATACTGGCAGGCGGCGAAGCTGCCGAGAAGCTCCCATGTGCCCGAGGCGAACGCCTCCGACCCGGCGAAATCCTTCGAACGAAGGATTATCCGGCCATTCACCGATTCGACGGGCCAATAAAAACCGGCGCCGACGGGCTGGCCGGCCGCGGAAATTCGCGGCACCGATCCGCCGGAAAGGGCCGGGGCGGCAAGATCGTCGATACGCTGCCAAACGTTATAGATGCATACCGGCTTTGTCACCGCCGTGTCGAGCGACGACGCGTCGATCGTGATCCGCACCTGGCCGCCCTGGTCGCCAGGCACATCGGCGACCGAGAGGATTCCGGGCTGGAAACGCCCCCTGCGCCCCTGCCCGTCTATATGCTGGGCATAGATGTCGGAGTACGATCCGTTGCGATAATCGGGCCATGCGACGATCGCCCCGTCCGCGCCGTCGGAAACGATAGCGGGGTAATTCTGTGTGCCGGTCGCCGCGCAGAGCACGACGCCGTTTGCAAGCCATCGGGGCGCCCCATCGCCGTCGACCCTCTGGGCGTAGATATCCGCGTTTCCGCTGCGCACATCCTGCCAGGCAAGGATCAGTCCCCCTTCTTCGTCGGATATGACGACCGGATTGTTTTGAGTGCCGGCCGCCGCGCACAGCGTCGCTCCTCCCGTCGTCCACTGGACTTCGCCAGCGCCGTCCACCCGCTGGGCATAGATATCGTAATTCCCTGTGCGGTTGGCGCTGAGAACCAGGAACACTCCTCCGGAACCGTCTGGCAGCGCGAAATGATATGGCGTTCCGGAGCTCGTCGCGACAAGGGAAACGCCGTCCGTCGCCCACTGAGCCCCGCCGGAACCGTCCACCCGCTGGCCGTACAGGAAACAGCTCGCGCCTCCGCGTTCGTCGTACCATGTGACGATCGCCCCGCCCGCGCCGTCGGTAACGATACGGGGTTCCTCCTGATCGCCCGTGGCGGCACAAAGAGCGATCCCGTCCGCGGTCCATTGAACCGCCCCCGTGGAATCGACCATCTGGGAATAAATGTCGTTGTTGCCGCCACGATTGTCCTGCCAGACAACGATCGCCCCGCCCGCGCCGTCCGATGCGATCGAGGGATACGATTGCTCCCCCGCCAGAGCGCAAAGGGAAACGCCGTTAGCCGTCCACCGGACCGAGCCGGAAGCGTCGATTCGCCGGACATAGATATCATTGTGCGAGGCGCTCCTGTAATCCTGCCAGGCGACGATCGCCCCGCCGGTGCCGTCCGATATTAACCTGGCGCCGGTCTGGCCATATGAAGCAGTGCAGAGAGCGACGCCGTTCGCCGTCCATAGGGCGGCGCCTGAAGAGTCCACGCGCTGCGCGTAGATGTCGTAAAATCCGCCGCGATTGTCCTGCCAGGCGACGATCGCCCCGCCTGCGCCGTCGGAGACTGCCACGGGATACGCCTGATCTCCCGCATACGTACAGATCGATAAATCGCTCGTCGACCACAGCCTGTTACCCGATCCGTCGATTCTTTGCGCGAAGATGTCGTTGTTGCCGTTCCTTCCGTCCTGCCAGACGACGATCGCCCCACCCGCACCGTCCGGAACGGTCGCGAGACTGACCTGATTATAGTTGGCCATTGTTATAAACGATCCGTCCTGGGTCCAGGCGCCCAGCACAACCGCAGGGGCGGCACAAAGCGAACAGACAACCAGAGCGTATAAAGTCTTAGTGACCTTACCCACGGCCATTCCTCCTCTTTGGTGCGTACTTTTCACGAGGCAAAAGGCCCCATAAACAACAAGAGGAATCGGATTGGTGTATGGCGATCAAGCGGCGCAGGCTCCAGTTCCCCTCGATGTTTCACGATCATTATCAGTATGCGATATTATATCATAACGATAGGGGGTGATTCATCTGGAAATTTGCCGGGGCCCCGGGCACAGATCGTCCCCCGGTGAACTGCGAAACGATAGCCGATATGCAGAGCGAGTTCGATCATTGACCCCGGCTCGAACCTGAGGTCGCCCGCTGCGCGATGGCCGTGGCAACTGTTCAGCGAGTTGTTGAGCCGGCGGCAGGACAGTGGTAATCTGCGAACATGTTCGACGGGCTTAAAAAAGAGTGGAGCATACTGAAGGAGAACCCTCCGGGCCGGCGTTTCCAGGCCCGGTACAATTACCGCATGTTCGAATCCAGGTCTTCCGCGTGGAGAAAATTCCTCTTCATTGCGCTTGGAATAGCCCTTATCCCGATCGGGATGGCCATGTGGGTCCTTCCAGGGCCGGGCTGGCTTACGATCATCGCCGGTTTTGCCTTGCTCGCCGGATATTGGAACTGGACCTCGCGATTTCTTGACAGAGCCGAGGTGTGGCTAAGGAATGTGATCGCGCGGCTGCGGTCGCGCGGGAGGTGATATCGCCCGCCTCCGGTCCCGCGCGATCTCAAATCGCGCGGGACCGTTCGGGCCGGAGTCGACTCAGGGCAGGGCCCGCTTCCCCTTCAATCAAGGGTTCAGACGGACACAATGACTTTGTACTTTACTATTTGCCCATGTACTTGAACGACACCTTTACCTTGGCCCTGTAAAGATGGACCTTCCCTTTTTCGAGCTGCATGTCCAGCTCGACGACCTCGGCTATGCGAAGATCCTTCAGGGACTTCGAGGCAGTCTCCACGGCGGTCGCGGCCGCCTTCTCCCAGGATTCGGTGCTCGTTCCGACAAGCTCGATTATCTTATACACGCTCTCTACCATGTTCTGTTCCTTTCTCGTTAAGGCCGGGTGAAATGAAATGTATCCTGTGCGGACGATAGTGAGGCAAGCCCCGCCGGTTGTCAAAGGTAAAGTGGGCTTCATCTGGTTCTCTAACCTCTTTTAGGGTTACACCTAAACCAAAAGTAGGAATCGATGAACGCACTCGTAGCTTTATTGACGATAAACTCATCCCCCCTGCAACTATTCCCCTCCCCAAACGTTTATCCATGGGATATCATTGCCATCGATCGAAAAGGACAAAGACATGGAAAGGAACATACAAGAATAATATGGAAATCCGCATAAACGGCGTCGGCAAAGAGTACAAAGGGGGCGTCCGGGGGCTGCGGGATTTCTCCCTCACGATCGGCCCCGGCGTGCTCGGGCTACTCGGCCCCAACGGAGCGGGAAAGACGACCCTGATGAACATCCTCGCGACGGTCACAAAACCCACGAAAGGAACAGTAACCTGGGACGGAGTGGATATTGCCCGTTCGCCGGATACGATCCGTTCGGTGCTCGGCTACCTACCTCAGTATTTCGGCATATACCCGAACCTCACCGCGGTGGAATTCCTCCGCTACCTTGCCGCCATAAAGGGAATCAAGGGACGCTCCGCCAACCGGCGCATCGACGAGCTGCTGCAGCTCGTCAATCTCGCCGATGCCGGCGGAAGGCTTCTGCAGGGTTTTTCGGGCGGCATGAAGCAGAGGGTCGGTATCGCGCAGGCGCTCCTCAACGATCCGAAGCTTCTGATCGTCGACGAACCGACCGTGGGTCTCGATCCCGAGGAGCGCGTGAGGTTCCGGCACCTGCTTTCGGATCTTTCGGGCGAACGGATCGTCATCCTTTCGACGCACATCGTCTCCGACGTCGAGGCGGCTGCCACCGAAATCGCCCTTGTCGCCGGAGGCAGGCTCCTTCTTCATTCGTCGCCGGAAAATATTCTCGCGACCGTCGACGGGAAGGTCTGGTCATGCGTTATCCCGAGCGGCGAATTGAACGAGTTTCGCGCCCGACACATCATCAGCGGCGCCATCAGGCGAAGCGACGGCGTGCACCTGCGAGTAGTCGCGGAAGGCTCTCCGATGGCTGGGGCCGAACCGTCGGCACCGACGATGGAGGACGCCTACCTCTACAACATCTCTGCTGTGGGTGCTGGACAGGGGTCGGCTGCTGGAACGGCCCGCGACGCAGCCGTGGCGGGAACGGGGCAGGGGGCGGCTGCGGGAGCGGCCCGCGACGCGACCGCGGCTGGAGCGAACTCAGGCTCGACGGTCGCAGATAACCGCGGGGCAGCAGCATACCCCGGCCGGAAGCCGCAACGGGAGCGTGAGCGATGAAAGATTTCAGCGCCGTTTACAATCTCGCTCTCGCCGATTTTCTCGAACGGATCCGCCGCTTCAGTTTCCTCGTCGTACTCGGCATGACGGCGGTGGCCGGCTACTCGATGGTCCCTTCCTCCGGCGCCTCCTACAACGGTTTTGTCATGGCCGGTTGCCGCGGCGTCTACAATTCCCCGTGGATAGGGACGATCGTCGGGATCACCGTTGTGTCGCTTCTGAGCCTCATCGGTTTTTACCTCGTCAAGGACTCCATCGCGCGCGATTACGAAACGCGCGTCGGGCAGATCGTCGCGGCGACCCCCGTATCGAGGCTCGAATATGTGGCAGGCAAGTGGCTGAGCAACCTTGCCGTTCTGTCCTCGATCCTCCTCGTCCTTACTTTCGTCGCGGTGATCATGCGTTTTGTCCGCGGGGAAGCTCCGCCTCTGGACCTGCCGGGCCTTATCGCGCCGATATGGCTGATCAGCCTTCCCGTGATGGCGTGGGTCGCGGCCCTCGCCGTGCTGTTCGAGACCGTCCCGCTGCTGCGCGGGTCGTTCGGATATGTCGTTTACATCGCGCTCTGGATGTGGATGCTTCTTGTCGTCTCGGTTCTCCCGATGTTCCAGGCGCCGGGGCAGATCGCTGCGCGAAGCGATTTCATGGGGATCTCGGCGAGCGTCGCCGACATGGCCCGCAGCATGACCGACCAGGGATTCGACCTGAGCAACGGCACGACCGACATCGGCCAGCCGACGGAAGGCCATACCGTAGCGCATTTCAAATGGGACGGGGTCACGTGGTGGCCCGGGCAGGCGATCGGGCGCCTTCTCTGGCTGGTCGCCTCGTGCGCCGTCGTGATGCTGTCGGCGATCCCGTTTGACAGGTTCGATCCGGCGAGGCAACAGCTTCGGCTCAAGGTGCCCGGCATGAAGCAGTCCCGTTCGAAGCAACCACGCGCCAGGCGCCGCGGACTGTTCCGGCGCGGGGAAACAGCGGCCGCGGCAATCTCCGATGCCCCCGATGTAAACATCGGCTCCGAGGCCTGCGGATCTGGATCGGATATCGAAGGTGTCACGTCCTGCGGTCGTATCGGCCCTGCGGCCGCCTCCGCGTCGGAAACCAGCACCCCTCCGGCCGCCCGCGCACCGATCATGTACGACAAGATCACCCCGCTGGACGATTCCATCCATGTCGGCTCAATGTGGACGATCGCCCTGTTCGAGCTGCGCCTGCTCCTTGCCGGCCGAAACCGCTGGTGGTATCTCGGAGCCCTTCTGTCGATCGTTCTTTCCGGCGCTTTGACGAGCGAATCGATGCGCGGCCTTTTCCTGGCGATCGCGTGGTTCTGGCCGGCGATGGCGTGGTCCCTGATGGGAAGCCGTGAAACGCATTTCCGCAGCACAGCCCTCGTCTTCTCCGCCGCGCGGCCGGTCAGGACGCAGCTTCCCGCCCTGTTCCTTGCCGGCGCGCTCCTCGCGCTGATCATGGGCTCCGGCCAGATCCTGAGGCTGACGATCGCCGGCAACCCGGCCCAGGTCCTCGCACTGATCGTCGGGGCAGCCTTCGTTTCGGCTCTCGCGCTCGCCCTCGGCGTCCTGACCAACGGGAGCCGGGCGTTCCAGATCGTTTACCCGATCCTCTGTTACATCGGGCTGTCGGGAAAATTCGTCTGGTTCGATTTCAAGGGAATCAATTCCGAAACCGTTGCGGCCGGTGTCCCGCTCCTCTACCTCGCGCTGGCTGCGGGCTTGCTTGCTCTCGCAGCGTCGTGGCGGACGAGACAAATCCAGCGGGGGTAACCCCCCCCCGGTACCGGGCACCCGTTTCCGGCCATTCTGCCGCCCAGATCCGACGACGGTAACCCCGCCCGGTATCGGGCACCCTCCAGGCAAATCAACCGGGGCTGACAACAACCCGGATCGGACAAGCGTCAGATAAATCAGCCGGGACGGATCACCCGCACACCGCGAACGGAATGCGCTGGGCATCGCCGTATCATACAATACATAAATGGGTTACTCGCCCATTTTAATTGTTGACATCATAGTCGTCATATGGCATGCTATATGACTACTATGCCGACACAAGGAAAAATAACTATGGAACGTCCATATATTCAAAGGGTTCTGGATCTGCCGTCACTTGTACGCGCAAAATCCCATTTTCTGCTTGGCCCGCGCCAGACGGGCAAAACATCCTTGATCCACCACACGATGCGTGGCGTAAAATACTTCGATCTTCTCGATTCGGCCGTATATCTATCGCTAAGCGAGGACCCCTCGCGTCTGGGTCAACAGGTAGCCCCGAATGACCGGATCGCCGTCATCGATGAGATTCAGAGGCTTCCTTCGCTTCTGAATGAGGTCCACAGACTGATCGAAGAACGTAACATAATGTTCCTTCTGACCGGTTCCAGCGCGCGAAAACTCCGAAGGGGCGGGACGAATCTTCTCGGCGGCAGGGCACGAACGAAAATTCTTCATCCGCTCACCCGCGGGGAACTCTCGGAAAAGTTCGACCTGTCGAAGGCCGTGGAACGAGGCCTGCTGCCGTCCATATATTTTTCCGACGATCCCTCCGCCGATCTCAGGACATACGTCGGCACGTACCTGCAGCAGGAAATACTCGCCGAGGGCGCGACGCGCAATCTGCCGGCCTTCAGCCGTTTTCTCAAGGCGGCCTCGCATTGTAACAGCCGGATCGTCAACTTCACCAATGTCGCAAACGACGCGCAGGTCGCAAGGACGACCGTGTATGAATATTTCGAGATCCTCAGGGACACCCTCGTGATACACGAAGTCCCGGCCTGGAATAAATCGATCAGGCGCAAGCCGCTCGCTTCGTCGAAGTATTATTTCTTCGACGTCGGCGTGGCGGGGGCTCTTCAGGGGCGCATGTTTCGGATGGAAACGCCGGAGTTTGGAGAAGCTTTCGAGACATTTATCTTCCAGGAGCTCGCCGCATGGTCCGATTATAAATCGGGGGAAAGCGTGGAATTCTGGCGGACCAAAACGGGATTCGAGGTCGATTTCGTGCTCGGCGGCCACACGGCCATAGAGGTGAAATCGGGAAGCAACGTATCGAACAACGATCTGAAATCCCTGCGCGCGATCATAGAGGAAAACAGGCTGAAACGGTACATCTGTGTCTGCCGGGAACACCTTCCCCGCAAAATCGGCGAAATCGACGTGATGCCGTACGAAGCCTTCCTCGACGCCCTGTGGAACGGGGAATTCACCGGCTGATCAGCTTTCGCTCCGCGTCGACGAGCGACATGTAATCGAACGCGAGATTCGGCTCCAGTTCTATTAGTGAGAAATCGTCCTTCCGATCATTTCCATGCAAGCCGCCTGTCTTCCGCCGCCGACTCATGCACGTCCGGCGCGCGGGTCAAGAACTACCCAAGGGATACACAGACAAACCAAGTCTTAGATGCCAGGACATCCCGCCTTACCACATCTATTTCAACAGAACCATCTTCATCGTCCTGTTATACCCGGGAGCCTGAAGCCGCGAGAAGTATACCCCAGAGGCGGCGCTTCGGCCCCTGTCATCCTTTCCGTCCCAGATAACCGTCTTCTGGCCCGCCGTCTGCGGACTCTCGACCAGAGTCCGGACGAGCCTTCCGCTCAAATCATATATGCGAAGGGTCACCGCTCCGCCTTCGGAAGGCACGTCATAGCGAATCGTCGTACTCGGGTTGAACGGGTTCGGCACGTTCGGATAGAGCGCAAACGCGCTCGGGACCTCCGGCCCGTCGGCGGCCGTCACAGTCCCGGGAGAGGCCGGATTGCTCTCGTTCTCCACGTAGTCGAGGGCCGTGATCTTGTAGTACACGTTCCAGCCGTCGTAGTCCGGATCGCTCCAGCCGGTATCCGTCGTCGAATGTATAAGGTCCGAAGGGGACGGCACGAAGTCCGGATCGCTCGAGCGATAAACACGGAAGTAATGAAAATCCTCGTCGCCCGACGGATCCCATGAGAGGTGGTTCCCGCTCCCGGTGTTGTATGCGACCTCGAATCCCACCGGCGCGGCCGGCGCGATGTTGTCTACAGAGTAACCGCTGTCGGATTCGCTCACATACCAGATCGACGGGGTCGTCGTGTGGGCGGTCACGACCAACACGGTATGGTTGATTCCAGAACCCGAGGAGTCCGCCACGGTCGGCACGGAGGCAATATATTCGTCCTGCTGAACAGCAGGCACCGTCGCCACCCAGACCCATGTCCCCGGCGGGAAAGATGTGGCTGCGAGATCCGGCCTGGACTGGACGTATGTCTGTCCCTGGTAAGTGACAACCGGCAGATCGCCCATATCAGGTGCATCGCCGGCGGAGTTCCTTTCGTTTGCAGGTGATGCTTCAGCCTGCAAGGCGGCGGTCAGGGACACGATGTCCACCCGCCGCCAGATCCCGTAGTTCGCAATCGGTTGAGATGTCTCTTCCTCAAAATCATTGGCCGATCTTGTAAAATGCGCCAGAACCCACCCCCCCTGGTCGTCAGGAATATCTACGATCGAATCCGTCGAGGCTGATTGATAAAGCCAGTCGATCTCGAGTTCCGTGACAGTTGGATTGACACCGGGCGCTGCCCATCTATGCGTCGAGCGCCACCGGAGATCGCTTGATTGAGGGTAGATGTCGGCCCAGCCCCCATTTGATGCAACCGTATGCCAGCCGTAACCGGATTGTGAGCTCAGTTGCCAGTCGATACTATCCGTCCGTGTCGCGACGAGGCGCGCCTTGTAAATCATCTTGTCTGTGGAATTCACATTGAGCGACTGGCCGATGTTGTTATTGGAATCGAAATCGCTCTGGAACACCTGAATCACCCGAAGTCCGGAGGGGCCATCCGCAACAAAGGCGTGGTCGCCCGAGACGGTGACCCCATATGCATCCCGAGGTGTGTCGCAGGTTCCAACCAGCGCGGGAGTCGTTGGATCGCTGATATCAATCACCTGGAGCCCGGAACCAAAGTCCGCCACATAGACGATGTCGCCCGAGACAGTAACATCAATAGCCTCACCCGGCGTGTTGTATGTTCCCGCGAGAGTGGGAGTCGCAGGATCGCTGATATCGATCGCTACAAGCCCGGTAGAGCCATCCGCCACATAGGCGTGGTTGCCCGAGACAGTGACCGCCCAGGCTATTCCCGGCGTGTCGTAAGCTCCCGCGAGCGCGGGATGCGTGGGATCGCTGATATCAATCACCTGGAGCCCGGAACCATAGTCAGCTACAAAGGCATGGTCGCCCGAGACCGTGACGCCCATGGCATGGTACGTGTCACAGGTTCCCGCGAATGTCGGAGTCGTAGGATCGCTGATATCAATCACATGAAGTCCGGAGGTGCCATCCGCCACATAGGCGTAGTCGCCAGAAACAGTGACATCCAGAGCTTCACCCGATGTGTTGTATGTTCCCACGAGAGTGGGAGTCGCAGGATCGCTGATATCAATCACCTGGAGCCCGTAATAGTTGTCCGCCACATAGACGTGGTCGCCCGAGACGGTGACCTTGTGTGCATCTTGCGGCGTGTCGCAGGTTCCAACCAGCGCGGGAGCCGCCGGCTCGCTGATTTGGACCACCTGCAGCCCTGAAGTGTAATCCGCGACGAAGGCGTGCTCTCCCTCCACAGTTACACCCAGCCCGGCCCCCGGCGTATCTATCGTGTATTCGATGTCGGGACTGTCGGGATCGCTGATGTCGATCACATTAAGCCCCATATAGTCGTCCACCACAAAAGCACGATCGCCGGAGACCGCAACGCTCCAGGCATAGCCCGGCGTATCGCAGGTTCCGGTGATCGCGGGATTAGCCGGGTCGCTGATATCTATCACCTGGAGGCCGGAATACCAGTCCGCCACAAAGGCATTGTCCCCCGCGACCACAACGGCGTAGGCATAGCCGGGCGTGTCGCACGTTCCAACCAGCACGGGGCTCGAAGGATCGCTGATATCGATCGACTGGATCCCGGATCCATAGTCAGCCACAAAGGCGTCGTCGCCCGAGACGGCGACGCTCCGTGCGATTCCCGGCGTATTGCAGGTTCCAACAAGCACGGGCGCCGTCGGATTGCTGATGTCGACCGCGAGAAGCCCGGTCATGCCGTCGGCCACATAGGCGATGTCGCCCGAAACGGCGACGCCCCATGCATTATCGGGCGTATTGTATACCCCAAGAAATGCGAGACTGGCCGGGTTTGTTACATCGATGATCTGAAGACCGGAAGACCCGTCCGCAACGAAGGCAAAGTCCCCGTCGACGGCGACGAACCTCGCATTGCCGGATGTATTGTATGTCCCGACGAGCACGGGATTCTCCGGATCGCTTATGTCGATCACCTGGAGCCCGGAGACGTCGTCGGCGACGAATGCGTGTTCTCCCGAGACTGCCACATTATAGGCGTTCCCCGGCGTATCCCTCGTTCCCACTATCGCCGGCACGAACGGAAACAGCTTGAGCT
This sequence comes from Candidatus Krumholzibacteriota bacterium, assembly GCA_041309605.1. Classification (GTDB taxonomy): domain Bacteria; phylum Krumholzibacteriota; class Krumholzibacteriia; order Krumholzibacteriales; family Krumholzibacteriaceae; genus JALOPX01. Next base: position 32 of record JBFYZH010000075.1, on the reverse strand, counting down.
CCCCGGCCACCGTGTCCCACCAGGCCGTCGTG
>JBFYZH010000074.1:0-10367 GCA_041309605.1 Candidatus Krumholzibacteriota bacterium | reverse complement strand
AACGGCAGGGATCAGCATGGAATACTCTTTCCGAGGAACAACGAACTTATCAGGGAGGGCCAGGTCCGCCTGGATTTCCTCGTTCCCAGCAAACTCTCCAGGATACTCGGCGTAAACCGCCTTGTGTCCTTTCTGGCGGCCGAATTCGGATTCCCCCCGGAGGAGTGCAGGGTCAATCTTCCGATGGCGGTGGATGAGGCGCTGAGCAACGCCATGGAGCACGGTAACAGGGGCAACGAAAACCTGAAGGTCCATGTGAGAATTTATATAAGCACGAGCAGGATCGTCATGCAGATCGAGGACGAGGGGGAAGGTTTTATTCCCGAGCATATCGAAGATCCGACCGACAAGGGAAACCTCTATAAAGGATCCGGCAGGGGTATTTTCCTGATAAAGGAACTGATGGACAAGGTTTCTTTCAGCAAGGGTGGACGGCTTGTGGAGATAGAGAAGATCAATCCGCTCGCCGTGTGACCCGCTCCGCCCGCTATTTTTCCCCCCATTTTTCCTTCGATATCTTATCGAGAAGATTGTCTATCTGTCCGCGAATCCTCTCGTTCTGGTCGGGTTCGAAAAGGACCTTCTTGACCCTTCCCTGGTCGTCCTTCTTCACGTATCTGATGGCCTTGATATTTTCCATGGGAATGAGGATATCCTTGCTCACCCTCACTTCTATGTTCCTGTCGTCGAGGTTCCTGTCGTTGTTGTTGTAGGGATGCATGCCCATGCCCCACCCGTGGACGAACATGCTGCAGATTATGGCCCTGAAGGTGTTCTGCCGCTGAATCGTGTCGAGCTCGAAGGTGTCCTGGAATTTCTCCATCATCCCGTCTATCACGATCTGGAGTTTCTTGAGGGTTTCCTCCTTCGGTTCTGTGTTCAGAAGCCTGTGGAATACCTCTTTGAGTATCTTTTCAGTTATTTCCATGCTTTCCTCTCGCCCCCGCTTTTCGTATGGACCGCCCGGATCATTCAAAACACAATCTTCCGGATGATATGGATTTAGCAAAAAGAGGACCAAACGCGGGCTGCGAGCGGTCTTTTTACACGATCCGGAAACCGCGGGTCGATGAGGTTTTACCGACGAGGATTACGTCGTCCCGCCGCCCTCTCTGCCGTACGCCGTCCTGACGCCGGAAGGAAAAATGGAAATGGCACAATTCTGGCACGAAAGGTGGAAATGACCCTGACCGGAAGGAGCCCGATTGCACGTTAATACAGAAATCACCGTTTTCATGCAAAAAGCGATATTTTACGTAAGCCGGCTCATCGCGGCCAGGGGTGTTGTCGAGATGACCGACAGGAGCCTGAATTTCGAGGTATCCTCGCTCGATTCCTCCTTCGGAATCAGGGATTTATCGATCTGCCTTTCCACGATACTGGATGTCAGGATCGAGTGCGGCGACCTTCATCCGAGGATCATCGTCATCGCCGAAAACGGAAAATTCGAGTTTGTTCTGTCGCGCGGGCAGGAACTGTATGACAGGCTGAGGGACTTTATCCACAATCCCATTCTGCCGGGCGACAACTGCCCGAAAACCGGCGTCACCCTGAAATGCAGGTGCGGCAGGGAAATAAACAGCATGTACCGCTTCTGTCCCTGGTGCGGCGCCAGGATGTGACCCGGACGGACCATCTTCATTTTTCAGTTGTCCGGACTCCCGCGATTTATTACATTAAACACAGATTGCTGATATGGGCACGAATGACCGTATACGCATGTCCCTTTTGAGGAGGTCCATATGAAACGGGCCAGTGTGCTGATGATCACTGCCGCATTGATGTTTATGCTTTTTTCCGCCGGTTGCGAGGACGAAACCGAAAACGCCGGTGAGACCGGCATCAGGATATATACCCAGGACTGCCTCGATTTCGGCATCTATGTTTTTATAGATGATGAGGAAATGGGGTTTATTTCAGCGCTCGAACCGGCGAACATAATCCTGCCCGCGGGGACATACCAGCTGTTCGCACGCACCAACGCCGCATGGGAGGGACATGAACTCTGCTGGACGGGCGAGTATACGGTCACGGACGGCGAGCTGACCGACATCGTTTTGCCGTGCAGTACCAGCCAGTATTGCGAATGACCGTCCGAGGTCCCCGGAACAATACGGGGCCGCATGATACGAAAGCGAATCGCAGTTTACGAAGGCCCTTTCTCATTTTGAGCGGAGGGCCTTCTCATTGTTATCCGCCTATGTTGTAATGCCAAGCCGCACAACGAATTAAAAAACAGTACCTCTCGGTGCGCATGGCACATTCCTTGCGGAACCCGCAGTGCAGTCGGGGTGGATTCTACAAATATCGACGTAGAACGTGAACACCCTAGCTCAAGTGACGTTAACCTGCTCCGGATTCTGCTTCCTTGTCTGTGCACCGTGTGAGCGGGAAGTAGACCGCCCCGACTTTCAACTTAAGGAGTTACGACGAGATGGCAGTATACAATTATGCCGGCGGTGAGGTAAATATCAAGATCGTGTATTACGGTCCGGGGCTCAGTGGAAAGACGACGAATCTTGAACATATGTATTCCAAGCTTCCGAGAGAGAACAAGGGCAAGATGGTCTCGATGAAGACCAGGACCGACCGCACGCTGTTTTTCGATTTTCTCCCCATAGAAGTGGATGGATTGAACGGGATGACGGTGAGATTCCTGCTGTACACCGTTCCGGGCCAGGTCTATTACAACGCCACGCGCAAGCTGGTTCTCAAGGGTGTGGATGCGATCGTCTTCGTGGCCGATTCGGATCCTGAGAGGATGGACGACAACCGCGAAAGCCTTGAAAATCTCGAGGACAACCTTAACGAACTGGGATTGTCGCTCTCGGAAGTGCCGTGGGTGATGCAGTACAACAAACGCGATCTTCCTCTCCGTGTGGACCGCGAGGTCCTCGACAGGGAACTGAACGGCTGGAACGCCTCCGTCTATGAGGCTGTCGCCGCGACGGGACAGGGCGTGTACGAGACTTTCGAAGGTATAGGAAGGAAGGTCTTCCGCGCGCTGAAGAACAATATGAAGAATCCGGCTGCGAACCGGCAGGATGCGGAAAAGCGGGAACCTGAAGAAGAGATCAGTGTCGAGGTCGTGGCGCAGGGGAAACAGAGGGTTTACAACTCAGAGACGGACAAGAGCGATTCTTTGGGTTACGCAGAGGAGAGAGAAGAGGAGCACGAATCTGTCTCTGAGTTTGTCGAAAACGTCCTCAGGGAAGGCGAGATCAAGGATAGCATAAACATGGGTTCCACAAGGGAGGGTTACGAGGAGTACGGGCACATGGTGGAACTCGGAAACGGCGCCGGGCGGGCGGCCGGTGGCGGCGCGGCGAAGGGACCGGTGGCCGGAAAACCGGACGGGATGGATATAATTAACGATCCTCTGGACAAACTCTGCGAATATTCCCCTGCCGGAGTTCTGGAAGAAACGAATACGGCCGGGGATTCGCAATCGGTGGCGGCGGGCGGCGGCGGGACCGGCGGGATCTCCGAAAAGATTCTCACCGTCGCGCTGGAGCTTTCCGAGGAAGAGATCAGAAATCACCTTCCGGTAAGGGTCATCCTCGATATCAAGGTCACGGCATCCTGACCCATCCTTAAAAAGTACTTGACCGGCGGCGGTAATAATCCGAAGATATGAGCCGGGGTTCTTGTGCGAGTCGCGGTATTTTCGCAGGGAGCGGAGAATGGCCAGGATACTGATTGTCGATGACGAAGTCAATGTGCGGAATCTTTACAGCGAGGAACTCGAAAGCGACGGGTACGAAACAATCCTCGCTGAAAATATCGCCGGAGCGATTTCGGCCGTCGAAAAAAACGCCCCGGACCTGATAATACTCGATATCAAGCTCGGCGAAGAAAGCGGCATCGATGCCCTGATAGAGATCGTCGACAGGTACAAGGATATACCGGTCATAATCAATTCAGCATATTCCGTCTACAAGGATAATTTCCAGACCTGGGCCGCCGACGCCTATATCGTGAAATCGGTCGATCTGAAACCGCTGAAAAAGAAGATAAGGGAACTGCTCGAGGGAAAGGACCTGCCGCAGTGATGAGATCGATGATACCCGTGCTGGGGATCGTTTTTCTTATGCTTGCCTTCCCGTCGCGGATTTGCGCCCAGGATGAAAACCCTGCCGGAAGCGTTTTCGGCGACTACCTCAATCCGATCGGGAACCCCTCGTTCCCGGGGCTCCAGGGGCTTTCGTTCAGCAGCTCGGCCGGATTTTGCTATTCTTCCGGCGGACGGAACGGGAGCGATGGATCCGGTTTCTACATGGGGCATTTCAGCTGCGAATTTGGTTCGAATCTCACACTGTGCTGGGACGTCGGATTGCGATCATCCATGGTCGGCCCCGAAGCGGGCGGCAATCCGGAGTTCTTCCTGCCGAACGTCGACCTCACGTACAAACCGAGCGACAGGTTCACGATGAGGCTGCAATTCCGCCAGTACGGCTACGCCGCGCAACAGTACATGATGTACCGGTAAATCCCCGGTCGTGCCTTCGTCCGGATCGAGAATATCCTTGACAAAAACGCGGTTATTGATCTAGCCTCCAGTCGAACCGGAGCACCCGTGGATTTCTTAGAGGGGGTTTGACATGGGGTTGAGCTGGGATAAGCTGCTTGAATTCACAAAGGGTGAGGTCAAGGAAGAATGCAGGGAGATAGGGCGGCTCAGGAGGAAGTACGATTCCGGAGAGGCCCGTGTCGATGAGGTCCTCGAACTGGCCAAGCATCTGCTGAAAAGAAAAGAATCGGTAAAATCGGAAAAACTGATGAGGGAACTTCTTTCCCGGCAGGATGCCGACGAGGAGACGCTTCTGGAGATCTGCACTCTTTTCGAGGATACCGGTAATTACGAGGCGGCCTTCGAGGGGTATCAACGGTACAGGGAAATGGTGAGTTCGGACGCTCTTCCGATCTACAGGATGGGCAGGCTTCTCGAACTTCAGGGCAAACTGGACGAAGCGATACTTCTTCACAACGAGGCGGTGTCGGTGGATCCGGATAACCCGGAATGCTATTACCGGCTCGGCGTCGCCTGCACGAAGAGCCGCCGCTACAGCGAAGCCGAGGATAATTACCGCAAGGCGATCGCGATAGATCCGACACATTCTAAATCGTACACTAATCTCGGGTACATACTGGACCTCAATGGAAAAAGGAACGCGGCTCTGCAGCAGTTCAGGAAAGCCGTGCAGCATAACCCGAGAAGCGCCGAGGCCCATTTCAATCTCGGGGCGCTGTACGGGGAGGAAGGCGACCGGGAGCTCGCCATCAAGGAATTCCGAATCGGTCTGGAGATAGATCCGGGATGCGTGGAAGGCCACTATAACCTCGGTGTAGCCCTGATCAACGAGGGACGTTACGACGACGCGCTGGAAGAATTCAGCAGGATACTGAGGCTCGAGGGCGATAATGTGAACGCTCTTTTCTACAAGGGGCTGATCTATTACAGGAAAGGGTTGTATTCAAAGGCTATTAAACATCTTCAGCAGGCGGTTCACCTGAACCCCGGGAATTCGACGATCCTTTATTATGTCGGTGAATGTTTCAACAAGCTCGAACAGCCCGACCGGGCACAGGAATATTTCAAGCGTGTGGCCGAGATTAATCCCGACGATCAGAGGATATACTTCAGCATGGGGATAGCCTTCGAAAAGCAGGACGACAAAAGTACGGCCCGCGAGTGGTACAGGATGGCCGCCGGCGGGACCCCGAACGCGCTCAGGGGGACGCACCGCATACCTGGATGAGATCCGTGACGCTTGCAAAATACGTTGTATTCATGGCGGCTTTCCCGCTGCTTCTGTTTTCCTCCGACATCCGTGCCTCCGACGAGACCGTGGATATGGAAAGCTGGATTTATCCGGCTTTCATGACGCTTGAACTGGCGGGCCTGGTCGATCTTCCCGCGCGCATGCCATGGACCAGGAGCGAGGCGGAATTTTTCCTCTACAAGGCGCTTCAGGCCCTGGAGGACGGCGAGGTCGTCCTTACAGGCAGGCAGGAGTTTCTGCTGGACCGGTTGAAGGGCGAATTTCACGGCAAGGGTTCGCGGCCCGCCGTCCGGGAGGACGGGCCGCTCTGGTGCATGAGAGAGGGCGCGAGGTTCGCCGCTTTCGATCTCTCGGCGGGAGTGTCAGCCCGGAAAACGGCGTACAGGGATAGAGGCGAGCTTGCCGCCGTCGCGGTCCCGGAATTCATGGCGGATCTTGGAAGAGGATTGACGCTCGTCGCCTCCTACCGTGCGAGGCTCGAGCCGGAGCTTGACGCGAACCGGTCGGGGGAAAAACCTTCGCCGAGGGAAAAGAGTTTCAGGGGGATGACGTCCGAGTATCTCCGTGGCTACATGTCGGTTACCGGGAACAGGTGGGTCCTTCTGGCGGGAAGAGATTATCTTCACTGGGGACCCGGCCGGGAAGAGGGACTGGTGATGTCGCGGACCGCCGGATCGATCGACCAGTTCTCCGCGGGAGTCCGAATGGGCCGGTTCAGGCTCGGTACCGTCCATGCCGTCCTCGATCCGGACGGGCCAAGACGCCTGGCGGGACATCGTCTGGAGATCTCCCTGCCCGGAAGAATCAGGCTTGGAGTGAGCGAATCGGTTGTCTATACGGGAAGGAGTTTCGATTTTTCGTACCTTGTCCCCGTCGGATCGTACTACGCCAACCAGTACAACGAGAGGGACGACGACAATATCCTCTGGGGCGTGGACTGGAAGATACCGTTGCATAAGGGGTTTCTTGTTCGCGGGGAGGTTCTCGTCGACGATTTCCAGTATGAAGACAGGGGGACCGCTCCCGACCGGCTGGCGTTCGATATCGGCTGCGAGGCGCTCGTCGCGGCGCTTGGGCATGACGTGGAGATATCCGCCGGGTACACTTACGTCGATATTTTCACCTATGCCCACAAGGATTCCCTGCTGACAAGGTATGTGACCGGAAACGGAGATCCACTGATCAACACGATCATCGGTTCTCCCCTCGGTCCCGACTCGGACCGGTGGAATTTGCGCGTGAGCACGGCGATAACCCCCAGGCTGATCGCCGAAATCCGGCTAGCGCTGACAAGGCGCGGGGAAGGCAACGATTTTCGCGAATGGGACAGGATCGAGGATCCGGATCCGGTTTTTCCAAGCGGTGAAGTGGTTACCGCAAGAGAATTCAGGCTGGGCGGATCGTTCGATCTCGGAAAGGGGTCGGCGGTTTTCGGGGGCGCAGGCATATCACGGTTATCCGAGCCGGGGACGGACGGAGACGGGAGTTTCGCATATCTCGGGATGGTCCTGGATTTCTGATGCTTAGAATCATGAAAGCGGTTCTTCTCATCCGCCCGCACAACGTGGCGGCCGCCCTGCTGTGCGTGGCATCCGGATTCTGGATGGCGGCGTGGCCCGCCGGCGCACCCTGGCCGCTTCTTCTCGCCGTAGCGCTTGCCACGTCGGCCGGTAACGTCATTAACGATTATTACGATCTCGATATCGACAGGATAAACAAGCCGGGCCGGGTCATCCCTTCGGGCAACATAACCCGGCGCGTGGCCCTTTTCATTTACGTTTCGATGCTGTTCCTGCTCTCCGTCACCCTGTTCTTCGTAAGACCCCCCCAGGCGCTGTGGCTTGTGGCATGGGCCCTTCTGCTCCATGTCTATTCCGCGAGGCTGAAGAGGGTCTACATTGCGGGTAACATCCTGGTCTCCACGGTGACCGCCAGCGGATTCCTGCTGGGGGCGTGGGCCGGAGCGGATATCCGGGCAGGGATAATTCCATCCGTCTACACCTTCTTTTTCGTGATGGGAAGGGAACTGGTCAAGGACTGCGAGGATATCGAAGGGGACGGGGCCTGCGGAGCCAGGACCGTTCCGGTCGTTTCCGGAGCGGCTGCGGCGATGAATGTTGCGGCCGCGATATTCATCCTCCTCGCCGTCTCTTTTCCACTGCCTTACATAACGGGAGTTTACAATAACGCCTATGGAATCGTGATGTTCATTTCGGTCTTGCCGATATTGACGATTTCCTTCATATTTGCGCTGCGGAAAAAGAGCCCCGGACTTGTCAGCCTGATGTTGAAGGTCGGCATGTATTTCGGCATAACGGCCTTTCTGCTCGGATCGATAACCTGATGCTTCGAAAGTGGAACCGAAGTTGTTCAGCGATATTATCATGGTCGTCGTGCTCGCGGTCGTCCAGGGCCTGACGGAATTTCTTCCGGTAAGCTCCTCGGGCCACCTTGCCATCGCCGAGGCCCTGATGGGGGCGAAGGATCCGTCGGGGGGCGGCAGCCTGCTGTTCGAAGTAGTCATGCACGTCGGGACGCTTGGCGCCGTGGTGGCCGTCTACAGGCGAAGAATCCGCGTTCTCTGCGAAAGTCTCCCGCACTGGGCGGCCTCGGGTTTCAGGCGGGACGGGGAGTGGGCCGCCGGGATAACCTATATCGGCTGGATGATCCTCGGTTCCATCCCGGCCGGGCTTGCAGGGCTTCTCTTTCGCGAAAGGATAACGGCCCTTTTCGATTCACCTGCCGTCGTGTCGGCCCTTCTCGTCGCCACGGGCCTCTTTCTTCTTTCGTCGCGCGGGCGGGCCGGAAACTCTCCACTTACTCCCGCGGCGGTGCTGCTGATCGGTATGGCGCAGGCCGTTGCCATACTCCCTGGATGTTCCCGGAGCGGCTGGACGATAGTCATGGGCCTGCTGGTCGGGGTAGGGTTCGAGACGGCCGCCGAGTTCTCGTTCATGCTGTCGATACCAGCGATCCTCGGAGCCACGGTCCTCGAGCTTCTCGATGCGCGGGTTTCGCTCACGGGATCTTCGATCTTCATGCTGTTTTTCGCGGCGGTGGTGGCTTTCATTACAGGGCTCGCCGCGTTGAGGCTTCTCGTGAACATCCTAAAAAGAGGGTTAATCCACAGGTTTGCGTGGTATCTTGTGCCGGCCGGCGTCCTTTCCTGGATATATTTCACGGTCATCGGCCGCTGAGGGATCGGAAGATTGACCGGGAGCGGGACCTGTGCTAGATTCGGATCCTGTGTCCATGAACCGGCAGATTCAAGGAGAAGGAATGCTCGAAAAGGTATACAACCCCGGCGAGATCGACGGAAAATGGAGCGCTGTCTGGAAGGAAAAATCGACCTTCAACGCCGACGCCTCTTCGCCGCGACGCCCCTACACCATAATTCTTCCTCCGCCGAACGTTACGGGACAGCTGACGGTGGGGCACGCCCTCGGGACCACGGTGCAGGATATGCTCGTCCGGTGGAAACGGCTGAAGGGGTACAACGTCCTGTGGCTTTCGGGAACCGATCATGCGGGGATCGCCACGCAGAACGTCGTCGAACGTTACCTGGAAAAGGAAGGCCTGTCCAGAGACGCGCTCGGACGCGAAAAATTTCTGGAAGAGTGCTGGAAATGGAAGGAGAAATACCACGACCGCATCGTCGCGCAGCTCGAGAGGCTCGGCGCGTCGCTTGACTGGAGCAGGGAGGTTTTCACGCTGGATCCCGGGGTGTCGAGGGCGGTGCGCGAGGTTTTCGTGAGGCTCTACGAGAAGCGGCTGCTCTATCGGGGCAGCTATATCGTTAACTGGTGCCCTTCGTGCGGAACGGCGATCAGCGACGAGGAAGTCGAGTTCAGGGAGGAAAATTCAAAACTCTACCACATCGCATACCCTTTCGCCGGCGGAAGCGGGGAGATCGTCGTGGGTACGACGAGGCCCGAGACGATGCTCGGCGACGTTGCCGTCGCGATGAGTCCCGCCGATGAGAGGGCGGCGCGGATGGAAGGCTTGGAACTCATTCTTCCGCTGGCAAAAAGGAAGATCCCGATCATACTGGACGAAGCGGTCGATCCCGCATTCGGCACAGGGTGTCTCAAGGTGACTCCGGCTCACGACGCGACCGACTTTGCGATCGGGTTGAGGCACGGGCTCGAACCGTTCATCGTCATCGACCGGGCGGGAAAGATGAACGAAAACGCCGGCGATTTCGCCGGCATGGGAATAACAGAGGCCAGAAAGGCCGTCCTGGACCGTCTGGAGAAGGAAGGGTATCTGAGGAAGACCGAGGATTACATTCACTCGGTCGGCCATCACGACAGGTGCGGTCATGTCATCGAACCGGCCATATCGAAGCAGTGGTTCCTTCGCATGGAATCGCTTGCCGCCCCCGCCCTGGAAGTCGTAAAAACTGGCGAGATCGAGTTTTTTCCCGAAAGATGGAGAAACATCTATCTCGTCTGGATGGAGAATATAAGGGACTGGTGCATATCCCGCCAGCTCTGGTGGGGACACAGGATACCGGTATGGTACTGCCGGCAGTGCGGGGCCGGGATCGTTTCAAGGGAAGATCCGCCGGCCTGTACGGAATGC
>JBFYZH010000073.1:0-25685 GCA_041309605.1 Candidatus Krumholzibacteriota bacterium | reverse complement strand
CCGCTCTCGATATATTTCGCCAGGTCGAACTCCCTCTTCGTGGTCGGATTGAATTCCCTGAACGGATCCCTGACGGTCAGCGTCAGCGTATCGTTGCATCCGTCGACCACCACCGTTATCCATCCATCCTCAAAGCCGCCAGCGCCATGTTCGACAATATTGTTCAGGAGTTCGAAGACGAAAAACCTCGTCCCGAATGACATGTAACCGGGGAATCCCAGCACGCATGCCAGTATGCCGGCGAGGCGCGAAACGATGCCCGGGCACGTTGCCGAGCTTCTTGCTTCGATCCTGTAGCGTCTTTCCCCTTCCCCGTCCAGTGTGACAACCAGATCGGGATGACGGCAGATATCTTGGTCTCCGGTCTTTTCCAGGTGAAGGGATACGCTGCCGGAATCCACGATATCAAGGATCGGATTTTCCTCGAAGGAATCGCGTATCGAGACGTCGATTTCGTCCCGGCCGCGTATACTCGCTATCATCCGCATTTTTCGGAGGCCGAATTCCGCCGACACCATCAGCAGGCTTATTATCTCTTCGAGCGTTTCCCGGTATGATCGGGCGTCGCTTCTCACGATCATCCCGCCGAGGTCGTATTCCATCTTCTCGAGTATCATTCGTTCTCGATCTCTCCGTTCATCGCCTGGATGCGCCGGCAACGGCGCCTGCATCCGCCATTCCGGATGCGGGCGCATTCGGTTTCATGCTGAACGCAAGGAGCGTCAGGTCATCGCTCTGCGGCTCGGCCCCCCTGAATTCATCGAGTTTCTTCCTCAATCCGGCGACAAACCCCTCCGCGCCCAACGCGCCCATCTGACTCACCGCTTCACCTGCGTTTTCGATGCCGAACTCGCCCCCCTCGTTATTCCGCATCTCGTTCAAACCATCGGTATATTGCAGGATCAGGTCGCCCGGCTGAATGCGGATCATGGACTCTTCAAGCCCGCTGCCGAACACCTCGTCGTCAAAAAAACCGAGAGGCTTGGCCTTCGTCCCGAATGTGGTCACCTTCCCGTCCCGCCCGCTGTAATGGATCAAAGGCATGTGGGCTGCGCTTGCGAACTCGAATGTGTTCATTTTCTGATCGAGTATCCCGCAGATCATCGTCAGAAAAAGATTTCCCCTGATATCCTTCCTGAGAAGCGAGTTGAGATGCCTGAGCAACCTGGCCGGGTGTTCGCCCCTGTTCGCGAGATCCCGGACCATCAACCTGGCCATCGCCATCACGACCATCCCGGGGACTCCCTTTCCGGAGACGTCTCCGACGACAAGCATCAGGCGGTCGTCGTCGACACGTATAATGTCGAAATAATCGCCCCCCACCCTCTCGGCGGAATTGTAGTAAGCGGCTATCGCGAAATTCCGCAGGACCGGTATGTCTCCCGGCAGAAGGGTCTGTTGTATGGACCGCGCTATCTCCAGCTCCTTGTCCATCCTTTCCTTTTCTCTCAATACCTTCCTGCTCTCATCGAGACTCGACGCCATGCGGTTGAACGTGCCGGCCAGCGCGTTGATCTCGCTGACCGACCTGACTTCGATCCTGGTGTCGAACCTGCCCTGCCCGATCAGCTCCGCGCCGGCGATGAGCCTGCTCACCGGCCTCGTAATGTGAAACGCAAGGATAAGCGCCATGATTGCTCCTGCGCCGATCGCGACCAGGCCGATCCGGAGTATTCTGCCGTAAACCGTCGAGAGGGCTTCCTTCATCTTCGCGAGGGAATATTCCAGATAGACGTACCCTATCCTCTCGCCCTGTTCTATGATGGGGATCATCGCCTGGAGCAGATCCTCCTTCATGCAGAGTGTTTCGCCTTCCCTTAGAAGCTGTCCGTCATCGACGGGCATGGGAAGGGGGGACTTTTCGTAAATCTCGTCGATCATCCTGAGGTCGGCGTGCCCCTTTATCCTGTACTGGTCATCGACGACGACTATCGAGACGATCTCCCTGCTTTCCCCGATGACACTGGAGATCTGCGGGTGCAGTTCGAATTCCGGATCGGCGTGAAGGAGCGGTTTTGCGAAGCTCAGCGCGAGGTTGCGGCCCTGGAGCACCACCTTCTGCCTGATCTCCGACATGAGTACGGCACGCTGTATCCTTGCCGCGGTCAGGGAAAACGCGACAACCAGCCCCGCGATGAGCAGGATCACGAAAAAGGTGATCTGTATTTTCAGATTTATAGCTTTCATCGTCTCATCTCCGCTTTTCAGCCGGTCATGCGCTGGAGCCTCGACATCTCTTCCTCTGTCCTTTTGATGTACCTTATGGCCTTTTCGTTTTGCGGATCGATTTCCAGGATCCTGCGCCACAGGTTCAGGGCCTCTTCGTACTCATGGGCCGTGTACAGTTCCATGCCCCTGTACTGGTAAGCCTTTATGAGATATTCTCCGACGTCCTCGAACCCCGGCCATGATTCCCAGACCGCTTTCCATTCCGTGATCGCTTTCGCGAAATCACCATTCCTGAAGTGTCCGACTCCCTTTTCATAAGCCGCCCTGAGGGCGGCCGCATCCTCGGTGCCCGGAACTTTCGACTTCGTTTCGACTGCTTTCTTTTCCGCCGCCGCCGTTTCGCGACTTCGCAGAATGTTTTCGAGTACCGATTGCTTCTCAACGAGCGCTTTGTCGCCGGGTCTGGACTGCAGACCCGACCTTATAAGTTCGTGCGCCTGCCCGAACTGTCCCCTTGATACCGCCCTTTCGATCTGTTGAAGGTTCGAAAGGTACTCCTCTTTCCGCCGGTCCAGCGTCCTCGCGTAATACGTGCCGGCGATTTCGTTCGACGGATCGAGTTTGATCACTTCCATGAAGGCGCGTGATGCGTCCTCCCAGTTCCTGACGGTATAAAGCTCGATGGCGTGCGCAAGAAGTTTATCGATCATCTCGCGGTTGTCTTTGGCTTCCCTCACGTATTTCTCGCAGAGAACGATCCTTTCCGCGATTTTGTCATTATTGTAATACTTGTTTCCCAGGCCGTATTCATGCATCGCGGCGGCGTACATCCTCCCGTCGAACAACGAATCGGCCGTCTGGACATGCTCCATTGCCACCGCCATTTTCAATCCCTCCGCCGCTTCCACGTTTCCCGGTTCCAAAAGAAGAACGGTGTTGAAGGCGGTCACGGCCGCGCCCGGCGAACCGTTGTCCATGGCTTCCCGCGCTTTACGGACGTATCCGCCCAGCAGGTCCGCCTCGTATTTCTCGGTCTTTTCCGCCAGCTCCCGCGCAATCTCCTCCTCCCGCTCGGCCCGGCGCTTTTCGAGTTTTTCGCTTCTCGACCGCCCGTAATTGTACGAGACGGAAAAGAGATGGTAACTTTCGAGATCGGTGGTTTTATAAGCGTAATCCACGCTCATGTCGCGCACTTCGAAACCCGCGCCCAGCACCGGGAAGCCGTCATCGTACCCCGCCCTGGCCGAAAGCGCGCCGGCCCTGTACTCGACACCGGCATGCAGCGTTGTTTCGGCGTACCTGGACTTGTCGAGATCGACGGCGACCAGCAGCCGGTCATCGAACCCTCCGGCGATCGAACGCCACAGCGCGATGCCGCCCCTGAATCCGCGCGGATCTCCCGACTCCTCGCTCACAACGATGAATTCGGGTTCGACGAGATTCCGCAGGCACATCCCGAGTGCCGCCCCATCGATGATCGGAGAATCCAATTCCCCTCTCAAACCCAAACCCACGTCGAGTCCGAACCCGCTCGCGCTGAAATCCCCCTGTACGAATTTATCGAGTTTCATGTTTACACCGGCCATCAGACCCCCCAGGACCTGCCTTCCGTACCCGATGACATATCGTGTCTGCCTTTCGGTGAGTTCGTTTCCGAAAACCATGTTTTCCGAATCCCTTCGCTCTATGTCGCCCGTCCTGAGCTGAAGGACGCAGAACGAGATCGTGCCGAGATCGAGAAAAGGCCATGATCCCGCGACGGATGAATATGAACTCGATCCGTCGAGAAGAGGGGTGTGAAAAAGACCCACGCCTGCGCGTTCGACGGCGGCCAACCCGGCGGGATTCCAGAGCATCGGGTACGATTCTTCCCACACTGCCGCGCCGGCTCCGCCCAGTGCGATTCCACGGCCGCCCGCGCCCAGGCAGAACGGGCTGGTCGTGCCTCCCGTCTCCTCCGAAGCCACGGCACCGCGCGTGACGCCGAAGGATGACATGAGGAAGATCATCGCCGCCGAAACGAGCCTTGATGCAGACCGGACCTGTATCACCTCAGCACAGCCGCCTTTCTCCTGTATTCCTTCTCGCCGCCGCCGTCATCGATTTTGAGAACGAGGTAATAGACTCCGCTGAGCACCTTGTCGCCATCTCCGTTTTTCCCGTCCCACCGGATGTCCTGGTGGAGGCCGGCCTCCATCCATACGCCTTCGATCAGTCTTCTGACCAGCCGGCCCAGCACCGTGTATATCTCGAGCGCAACCCTGCCGCGTTTCGGCATGTAAAAAACAACCCTCGTTTCCGATTCGGAAGGTGTGAACGGATTCGGGAAGTTTGAAAACGACGCTTCAATCTCGCCGGGAATCAGGGTGGCCGTCTCTGAATTGAAGGGAAACAATGTCCCTTCCCGGGGAAAAACGTCAACCGGCATTCCCGACACGGAATCATGGCATTGAACCGCTCCCGCCGACGCGATTCTGGCCGACATCCCTCTTTCCCCTCCCGTCCCGAAAAGGGTGCAATACAATCTCATCGTGAGCGAACTCCCGGGTTCCACACCCGGAGCGCCGGACAGGGTGATCTTGATTCCGTCTTCCGCCATATCGGCGAAGCCGGATATATCCACACCGCCGCATTCGAGCCTCGCGCTTTCGACGATCGACGACGCATCGAGCGATGTTCCATTAAGATTCAGCAGTTCGACCGTCACCGCGTCGACCTTCACTACGGATCCGCCTTCCCCGGCGCCTCGCGAGAAACTGATATCGAAAATCCCGATCTCATGCCGGGTAGACGCATTGTGAGGCATCACCGATTCCGCGTTTATGGTTATCCTGTCGGCCGGAAGAACAATTTCCGAGACCCCGCTGGCGAGTGGAAAATCCCCGCCAATGTTCGTGAACCGCTCGCCCGACGTGCCGTCGTAAACTTCAATGCCGTTGGCGGCGATTTGAAACTGGAATAACCCCGTCGAAGCCCCCTCGTACATGTCGAGGATCACCGACAACATCAGCGATCCTTCCGCGTTAATGTCGAGACGGTTCGCGAACGGCACCGTCAGATATGAGGAAGTGTTCCCGGCGGACGGGAAGAATGAACCCGCCATGCTGTCTCCGGCCATAACGGTCAGTTTTTTCACGACGGTATTTCCGTCCATTCCGTTTCCGATGTTGTCCAGCAACCTGAGCGTTATGGACGAGAGTTCCGCCGGCGATTCTCCAGGCTGCCCTGTATGCGTGACCGTTATATCGAAGACAGCGACCCCTTCATCCGCCACGGTGACGCTCGCCGGGAGCGATCCTGTGGCGGCCGCAAATACGCCGCTGAGCGCGTCCATGAATCCTGCGGTTCCGGTGACCATTGGGAAGGAGTATCCCGCGCCGGTGTCGGGCCGGACGGCGATTGAAACCCCCGAGTTGATATCCCTGGCCGATATTCCCAGTGAATCCTCCAGAGAAAAACACATCGAACTCGATTCGGGCTCGTACGAAGCGTCGATCGACCCGACCAGCACGATGGGAATCGTCGACGAAACAATCAATCCGGGGTTGAAATCGCATGCGATTTCATCTGATCCGCCGAAATCGCCCGTTGTAAATACGGTGTATCCGGCCTGGTCCTTCAGAACCAGTTTCATGATCAGATCCCCGGGATCCTGGGAGACGCCTCCCTCTCCGGACGCCGCCAGCTCGATCCTGGACACGCTTATGTCCGCTCCGGAAACGGCGCCGCTATTGATCATGGTCATCGTGAATGCCGGAACGTTCTCCTGCCCCCTGTTGACCGTGTCCGGCAGCCTGCCGTCCATGGAGATCAGAAGTTCGACGGCGGGATCCTTCAATGTCACGGTGTTCGTCGTCCACGGGTAATCGATCCCGGCGAATTCCACCGGTTCTCCGCTGTTGTGATCCTCTATCAATATCCATGATGCCGATTCGATGACGATTCTGAATCCGGAAACCGTGGCGACGGGATTGACGTCGATGGAAATCTTCAAGGTTTTTATATTTCCGGGCACGATGTATATCGGTTGATCCGGGATCATGGTCATGTAAGACTCGGTGATACCGCTCGCATCCACTGCGGCCAGTACTCGCTCCTCGTCCTCGAGAGTGACCTCGCCGGCTATCTCACCAACGGGAACCGGAAGTCCTTCGCTGTCCACGAATCTTATTCTGATTTGCTCCATATCCACGCCGGCGCATCCCGAGCACGAACCGCCGTACGAGGCGATCATCTCCACCGCCGCCACGTCGCTGCTGCCGCGGTTCAGGTTGACTGGCGTCAGGTCGTCGAGCGTCACGCTGACTCCAGCAGGGATTTTCTCCACGCACAGCGTGTCAGAATATTCCCTGGAACTCACCGCAGTGCGCGGGGTATTTGCCGCTATCGCCCCGAAAACGACTTTCCCGGTCGTGACCGCCTCCAGCGACCACCTGAACACCGCGGATTTTCCGCTCTCCATATCCATGGCCGGCGGTTCGGGTCCCGAAAGCAGGCCGATTTCGCCGTCGCCGGTCCATGCGAAACTGTCCGGGCTGACCGCACGAATCGTGGTATCGGTCGCGTTCATGACATTAAGATTGAGATAAAAAGACTGGCCGGCGGTGACCGTGAACGGGCACTCATAAGAAAGGAGCAGCGGATCCGCCGTCACTGTGACGGTGTTGGAGGAAGGCGAGGGCGCGTCGACAGGGCCGTCGTTTCCGGATTCCACCCGGATGCCGTTCACCGGCACAAATATCGAAAGAGTCCTTCCTCCTGTGGCGGAAGCGGCCAGATCGGCCGTCACGTGAAGCGTGAGCCCTCCGCAGGGGATCGTCTCGCCAAGCGGTGAGATGTCGCTCCATTGCGTGCCGTTCCAGACCAGGTATCCAAGAAAATCCTCAGCTCCTTCGTCGAATCTCCCCGGTTCCCCGCCTGTTTCCCTCCATAGCCTCATGTAATCTATGTCCATCCCCACCAGGGCATTTCCCGCATTATCCACCGAAAAACCCGTCAGCATATCTTCATCCGTTCCATTGCACGAAATCGTGACGGTGCAGCACGGGATGCCGTCCTCGCCGGGCACCGCCCGGACGTCTTCGATGCGCGTCACGCCCAGTTGCGCCGCCGTCATTCCATCGGTCATGTCGATTCCGGCCGATTCGAGCGGGAACTGTCCCTCAATCCTCGTGTTGGCGTCTGCAAAACCTATGTACTTGTATTCGGGTATCGAGAAATCGATCGACACGGAATCCCTGACTCCAGCCCCGGGAAGATCGTACGTGATGAAAAGCAGGCTGCTTCTGTAAGGATCGAGAGACATCCCCAGGTCCGAGAAACGGACGAGGACATCCTCCGGCACGACGGATGCGAGCAGCTCGTCGGAGCCCGGATCGAACAGGCCGTTTCGGTCGGCGTCCGACCATGCGCTGATCGTCTCGATTTCCCCGGCGCGGGACGAGCCGCCCTTTAGAAGGGTCAGCGATTCGAGGAGCCTTGTCCCGGAATAACTGTTGTAAGCGCCCAGAACCATGTTGAGCACATTCTTCTGCCCGGCATTGACCCTCTTGTTGCCCATGAGGCTGGCGTAGACCGTAATCCTGTCGGGAACCGGGATGACGATCGGCTTGTTCATCATGACGGCCCTGTCGACAGGTCCGTCGTTTCCTGAAACTACCTCCACGCCGGCGATCGGAACCATGAACAGGATGTTGGCGCCGGTCGTAAACCCTTCCACGAGATCGACGGTGATGAAGAACCTGTTGTCCAAATCGCCGGCCAGCGGGATCGAGAGCGCCGCAAGGGCGAAATCGACGTTATCGACCGTGGAGAATACTCCCGCCTGCGTGTCCGAAGCCGCGGAGAACAGCCCGTCGCCGTCATCCTTCCAGAAAACTACCCGTTGTATATGACCCTCTCTCGCCGTGCCGGAATTTACGAGGCTGATGGATGCAAGCGTGTCCGCCAGGCATCCGTTTCCCGGCAGGCGAATATCCATGGCCAGTATATCGGTCAACCTTTCGGCGATCGTGCTGTCCTGGATGGAGGATAGATTCAACTGATGCGCCATCATCCCGTCCGTCACCGGGGGATCGTGCAACGCGAGCGGGAAGTCCCCGTCGATGTCGTACGAGTCGCCGGTGATCGGGGAGAAGACGATGTCGGATACCGATTCGATCGAAAAATTCAGCGTATCGCCGTCGGGCGTCAGGATAGAATCCATGTCGGCGGAAAAATAGAGTATCGCCGATTCCCCGGTTACTACCGATAACGATGTCACTTCGAATTCATATCCATCCGGCCGCCATGTGGCCGACGCAATATACTCATCGTCATCCGGATCGAAATCGAAATCGCCGTCGTCCAGATACATATTCATAAGCTCCGGCGGAACGCAGCCGGCCGGGGAACCGCCTCGTCTTACGACGAGATTTTCAAGATCGAGGTTCGAAAGCGTGTGGTTTTCCACCTGGACGGCCATGAGAATCGCGTCTCTTTCTCCGGGCGAGACGAACTCGGGAAATTCGACCGAAGACGGAACGGATATTTCGACGTATTCCCTCCTCACGAGAAGCTGGGAATTACGCTGCACGACATCCATGTCGATCGGCCCGTCGTTGCCGGAAACATACTGTATTCCGTTTACCGGTATCCCGAAACTGACGGTTATATCGCCGGTAAACTCCTGCCCGGCGTCGACCGTGACGAAAACGGCGGCCTGCCCCAGGATGGGCAGCTTCAGTCCCGAGATCTCGAACCGATCGCCCGTGTATACGGGTAATCCGATCAGGATGTCATCGCCCGGGGAAAAAACGCCGTCGCCGTCGTCCCTCCAGAATTCGACCTTCTCGAAAATATTGTCCACACCCGGGTCGCCGTAATTCATTACGGCCATCGCGGACAACACGTCAGGGGATCTTCCGTTTGAAGGAAGCTTCGCCGTCATTACCACCTGCCTGTCCATGCCCGACCAGAGCGTGTCGGAAGAGGCGTCCTCCAGCAGCATCTGATATGACAAACATCCGTCTACCTGCGTCGTTCCCTCGGAATCGAGCGACAAGGAGGTCGACCTTACAGGCGTTTCTCGGCGGATGAAGATCGAATCAGGGGAAGACACGGCAAGATCCAGCAGGTCGCCGTCACTGGCCAGGAAGGAATCGAGATCGGCCATAACGTAGTAGAATACGGACTCCCATGCCGGAAGCGTCCCGGCCGCGGGCAGTACAAAGACTGCCCTTCCGTCTTCGAATTCGGCCGTAGCGGCGAGCGAATCGCCGTCCGAGAATGGCCTTGTGAGAAGCGGTTGCTCCTCTATGCTGTGCGACTCGGGGAGCGTGGCCTCTAAATATGTGCCCTGTTTATAGAGATATAGCCCGTCGAAAACGTCATCGATACCGGCCGAGCCGAGGTAACCGGAACTCGTATTGAGCACGATCATGCTGTCGATGAAAGCATCCTCCATGCCTTCGTTGGTAAACTCCAGCCTGAGCAGTTCAACGGTCTTGGCACCGGGACGGACCGGTAACGAGGGCAGCGAATGAGCATTTATCTTAATTACCGGTTCCTCCACGACAAGCCGGTTCGCGACCGACAATCTCCATTCCTGGGTCCAGGCCTCTGTTCCCATGTATAATCCTTCGAGATGGACGAGGATCCAGATGGTGTCCGGGGCGTTTATCCCGGACGGTATGTCCATCTCCTCGAAAACGACCGTGTAATCGCTTGCGCCGGCGAGAAGAATCGTGTTGTTCGCCAGCGGGGCGCTCAAAATCAGGCTGCCGTCGTCCACGACCATGTATGAAAGGTTCCGATCGAAGGCGATCGCCTCCGCGTTGGGGTTCGAAAGATCGATCTGGAAACCGACTGCATCCTCGGCCGGATACACGCTGGACGGATAGAGAGATCCGGGACTGTCGAAAACCGTCACGACTCCAAGAATGTCAATGGTTCGGACGGAACTCCAGGAGCAGGAGCGGTCCTCAGGACCGGTATCGTCGTCATTATCGCAGGCATGAACGGCATAAATTATCTCCGTACCCTCCGTAAAGGTGCCGAGGGAGGTCAAGGTCCTGTAGTATCCCCCTCCGGTGGAATCCATCTGAATCTCGTGGCTGTCGGAGATAAGTTCGCCGTCCGTGTCCCATAAGAGGTAAACTCCGTTCCCTTCCGAACCGGTGCCGTCGTCGTATACTCCGCGTTCGTCCGTTATGAGGCACGAGATGAAAATATCGGTCCCGGCCTGGACGATCTCCGGCGAAAAATCGCCGATCACGGGCCCGCAGACATCCTCATCGATCATCCGGAAAAGCACGTGGAACTCCGAAAGGTCCGGTTCGGGATCCTTGCCGTCTATGTGAAGATAGATGTCGGCGGTATCGCCGTGTTCCCATTCGTTATCCGGGACGAACCACAATTCGTGGAAATACGACCTGTCCGGCTCGCATTTTCCGGTGATCTTCCAGTTCTTGCCCCCGTCCACGCAGTCCAATATCCGCCTCGGCGGATCGAGCCCCTCGATCAACGCCCCGTACTCGCCGAGTTTTCCCGTGTCGATATTCGGATCGCCCGTGAACGGATCGGTTATTAAATCCCATTCCCATCGAGGCGTGTTATCTTCGGTCGCGCCTATCAGGCAATCGACCGGATCGTCTTCGTCGTCATCGAGCATCCCGGTGGTCAGGAGAAATTCCCTGGTACCCGGAAGGTCTATTCCAACCCTGCCGAATCCGTGCGTGGAATTGTTAAAGGCGAAATATCCCTTTCCCGTTTCCTCAGGCTGCCATTCCCATTCATCGATCGAGTGGTACTGAAGTACAAGCCGGTATGTGCTCTGCAATTCATAAGGAATGTCGCAGAGAACCATTCCCCCGGAAGCCGTCGAAACGGTATTCAGCAGGATCGTCTCGTTATCGAGCATGACGATGAGGCTGTCGTCCGAACGGCCGGCCGTGCCCCTCGTGTCGAAAAGGGCCAGTTTTGCGATCAGTCCCCTTTCCACGACGACCCACCGGTCGATCCCGCCGGGCGTTTTGAAAACGATTCTTATATCGTTTAAATAGATATATCCGCTGCATGTCCCATCGGTCATCAGCCGGATCGCGGTCCGGGAAGAAATGTACGGCGTGATGTCGAATGATTCGTCCACGGAGATAAATCCGGTTCCCCCTTCTATCGCCTTCATGTCGATCCACGAAGAACCGCCGTCTTCCGAAACCTGTATCAGGATCGTGCCGGTAAACGGGTACGACGGGGCTCTTTTCCAGTTCAGTTCCAGGGTTGCTTCGGTCGCTCCGGAAAGATCCGCATCCCTTCGGATGCCGATCGATGTGTACTCTTCCTTCGCCCCGATGGCAAGAACACTGTCGGGCGTCACCGGCACATCTGTGACGAAGACAAGACCGCTGTCCGGCCCGTCCGATTCGCCGATCTCCACCCACGGCCCCACCCAGTCGGTATCCCCGTCGTTATTGCCCCAATCGGCCACTTCGAATTCATCGAGTACCGTCCTGGAATCGAAACTTCCCGCGGTGACCTGTTCGAGGTTGTCCTGGCGGATACCGAACGCCAAGGCTTCGATGGTGATTATCTCGTTTGCGAGGGCTCCGTCCAGCACGTCCACAAGAAAATTGAAACTTTCCGACTCGCCGGGAGCGATTAAGCTGCTCGCCGGAGGAACGGCGGTCACCGTGTAATCGGCATTTCTATCTCCCTGCGTGAAGTATGTAAAGTAGATTGATATAAGCTGTATCTCGATAGCGGCGTCGCATCTGTTCGCAAGGTCTACTGTCACCGGTACTCCGGCCACGTTCGATAATATCGTGTCGAACGAGCACCGGACTGCCTGAATCTGCAGTTCCTGAACGGCCCCGAGCATGAGCCTTGTCGAGTCTTCGGCCGCCGGAATAAAAAGAGCGGGGGTACTGTCGGAGGATCCTGTTCCAGGGGCGCCGGACAAGCCGGCCCCCAGAAATAAAATCACAAGAACCACGGGCAGAATTATCCCTCGATGGCGCTTTTTGCGGCTATGGTGGCTTAAATTCATGAGAAAACGCAACCTCGCACCCGGTGACAGTGTAATCGCAACTCTATTTTTTACAGCAGATTACGGAGCAGGCCGGAAAATATGAGTTTCGCGCCCTATGCCCTGCTCTGTATCATAAATAAAATAAACGAGTTGCGAAAAGCGCTTTCAATGGGCGCTCCTTTCGAAACGGGGAATAAGCAAGAACTATTCACAACAACGAGATAGAATGGAGAATTTAAGGGAACTCCGCGACGTGCCGTAAAACGGGCTTCATGCTGCTGCGGGTGGCGATCCGGGAAAGGAGATGATCCGGGATCGAAAAGGAATACATAAAAGACGCCCCGCGGCGGTCCCTCGATTTACTCAGGACAGACCACGGGGCAGTTTTATATTCGACGCTCTTTTCAGAACGTCAGGGTTTTACCCGCGCCATCAATAAAAGCCTCGGCAACCAGGCCATAGCCGTGCTGCATTTCCGGCGGAGGATGCAGTCGGCACCGTTATACCGCCCCGAACTCTTCTCCGTCCCTGATAGCCTTCTGCAGCGTGGCGAGCTCCGTGAGGTCCCCTATCAGGATCGCGCCGACAAGCCGTTTATTCCTTAAAAACAGTTTTTTATACGATCCGGTCTTTTCGTTTTTTTCGCAGATTTCGCGGTCTTGCCCAGTGTTATCCACGCACCCGACCGACGCGAGTTCGATCCCCGCCACCTTCAGCCGCGCCGAGGTCACTGTACCGCGAAACGGCGCCTCGATGCCCGCGATATGGTTTCCGCACACTGTCCCCTGCTCGCGCGCCGGCTGCCAGAGGCCGTAAAGACGCGAATCGTGTTCGGCGCAGTCTCCGCACGCGTAGACGCCGGGAACGCCTGTACGCATGAAATCGTCCACCAGAATCCCGCTGTTGCACGCGATCGACGCCCTTGCGGCGATGTCGATCCTAGGCCTTACCCCGGCCGAAACGACTGCAAGTCCGGCTCTGACGAACGTCCCGTCGTCGAGCCGGACGGCCACTCCCTTTTCTTCCTTATCCACCCGCCTGACGGTCACGCCGGCGCGAATGGAGATTCCCTTTTGTTCGAGCAATCCGCAGAGGATCGCCGCCCCCTCGCCATCGAGCTGGCGCGGAAGAAGGCGGCCGGAGACCTCGAGGAGCGTGACCTCCGCCCCGAGCGATGCGATGCCGCCCGCGGCCTCGATGCCGAGCAGCCCCCCGCCTATGACGGCGACCGAACGGCGTTCGAGCGCAGCCTCCCTTATCATTATCGCGTCATCCATCGTGCGGAGCGTGAATACGGCCTCCGACGATGCGCCGTCCATCGGCGGCACGAAAGGATCGGCGCCGCTCGCGATGACCAGCCTGTCGTACGAAATCGTCCTTCCCGAATCGTCGACAAGGAGCTTCTTGCCGGGATCGATCCGTTCTATGCGCGTAGAGGGCATGAATCCGATATTGTTCTTTTCGTACCATGGAGCAGCATGAATCGTGATCTGCTGCGCCGAGGCCTTTCCCGAAATCAGGTCGATGAGCCTCGGGCGTGAATAAAACCCGTGCGGCTCGCTCGTGATGATGACGATTTCCGATCCTTTGTCCTTCGACCGGATTGTTTCCGCAGCCGTCACGCCGGCGACGCCGTTGCCCAATATTGCGATTTTCATGGCACCTCCCGGGTTCATAAAATACAGGATTTCGCGGGATGCGGAAAGAACAAAACCTTCCCGCGCATTCCGGCCTGAAAGACCCAGCCCGTCGATCACCACGCCCAATGCACGATATCCTTCCTGCGCCGGGCGGGACATGCTATACTGCAACCGCTGTTTCGAGAGGCCGCTTTACCGGAACGTGGACCGTGGGTGCCGGCAAAATGCAGAAAAAAACCTTGGAAATACTGGCCTGCCCGACATGCGGTGGTTCCCTTTCGACGGGGGCGGATGAGCTTATATGCGCCACCTGCGCAAGGCCTTATCCCGTAAAAAAGGGCATCCCCGTACTTTTCGCGCCGGGCAGGGGCCTCACAGTCCGGCCGGAAGATGTTGCGATCAAGGATTCCGCCGAAGCTTCACGAACCGTTGAACGGATGAATTCGATCGACCGCGGATTCATCCCGGGGCCAAGAACCTATTACCTGATATACACGGCTGCGGTCGTTGCCGCGCTCGGATGGCGCCCGGCCTTGCTGCTGCCTTTTGCGTTGCTGCTCGCCGCCGACTGGATCTATTTCCGCGCGAGAAGAGGCCGGGCGCTCAAACGTTTCGACGAGAATCCCCTCAGGCTTTGCACAGCGGAGGATTACCGCGTCGTCGACGGGATATACGAGCGCGAGGGAAAGAGTCAGCCCACGATGTCCGACTGGGTCGGCCTCGGAAAAGCGGGCGGCGCCTCCGCCGCCGGATCCTTCAACACCGACGACGAACGGTACCGCGACATACTGAGGGTATATGAAAGCCTCGGCGAGTCGGCGGAAGTAATCGTCGATGTCGGGGCGAACGACGGCAGGGCCTGCTGGGAATTCGGCATCGGCGAAGGGCGCTCGCTGATCGGCATAGACGTAAGCCGGCTTCTCCTCGAGGAATTTTCCAGTCGGCTGCCCGGCATGACGGCCATACAGGCCGACGGCGCCCGCCTGCCGCTGAAAAGCGGAACGGTCGATTTCCTCTTCTGCACCGAAACGCTCGAACACATGACCGATCCCGCGGCCGCGGTGGCGGAGTTCGCGCGCGTGCTGAAACCCGGCGGCTCAATGATGATCCAGAGCCCGAACGCCCACAGGATCCGGAACCTCAATATCTTCCATATACTGACGCTTGTCCTGAGCCTGCTCCACGACAGCATGCTCCAGAAGAAGATGGTTCACGAAAACACCTGGCTCAACGCGTGCACCTACCACTGGGATTTTTCGCTTCAGCACTACGGAAGGATGCTGCGTGGAACCGGTTGTCGCGTTGCGAAGGCCGGAAGCTCGTCCTTCTTCTTCCCACTATTTCTTCTGCGCGGCCGGCCCGACCTGTACAGGCGCAAGGAACGAATCCTTTCATCGATTCCCGTGGTGAGATATTTCGGCGGCGACCTCGTGCTCGTGGCGGAGAAGACAAGGTAGTCCCGTTTCCTGAAGGATCGATCCCCGAACCGGCGATGTCACTCGTAGCGCAGGCTCTCCACCGGGTTTTTCACGGCCGCTTTCCTCGCCTGGAAAATCACGGCGACGGCGGCGGAAAACACCGATACAAGCCCCGCGTAGAGAAAGACGTCGAAACCGACGCCGATGCGCGACACCCAGGCGAAATTCGTGAACCAGCGCGAGGCGTACCAGGCGACGGGCCAGGCGATGGCGTTCGATATCGCCACGAGCGCGAGGAATCTCAGCGTGATGGTCCTGACGATCCCGTTTACCGAGGCACCGAGTATCTTCCTGACCGCTATCTCCTTGCGCTGGCGTTCGATCGTGTACGAGGCGAGGCCGATAAGCCCCAGCAGGGAAAACAGCACCGAGATTCCGCTGAACACGCGAAGCAGATCCTGTCCCTTGACCGTGTCCCTGAACCTTTCGACGAACAGGTCCTCCAGCATGTCGAACTCGATCGTCATGCCCGGCGCGATCGAGGCCCATTTGGCGGTTATCTGCTTTTTCAGCTCCGGAATCCGGTCCGCCGATTCGACCTCGACGAACATGTACACGAAGGATGAATCCTCCAGGGAAAGGATGGCGGGCTGCATCTTGTAGAATACGTGTTCGAAATGAAATTCCTCGAGGATACCGACGACGGTATGCGGCTGCTCCCTCAGGATGATTCGCTGACCGATCGGGTCCTCGAGCTTTAAACTCACCGCCGCGGACCGGGTGATCACGCATTCGTCCTTAGCCTGGAACTCCCTGGAGAAGCCTCTGCCCTGCAGCACCTTCATGTCGAGCGTCTCGACCATCCCGTAGTCGGCCGGATAACTGTTCACCCTCACCGCCGATTCGGCGCTACGCCCCTCGATCCTTATGTCCGCCGCGTTGCTCAGGTCAAAAGGAAGATATGTCGAATTCGCCGCTCCCGCGACTCCCGGCAACCCGATCACCTCGTCCCTGAAGATCTCCAGTTTCGACATGCCGTAAGCGTGAACGTTCACCACCATCACGTCGCTTCGATCCAGGCCCAGGTTAGTTTTCAGAAGATGGTTCGACTGTCTTCCAAAAACCATCGAAAAGATCATGAGAACGATGGTCAGCGAGAACTGGGCGACGATGAGAATCTTCCGCATCCTCGTTCCCTTCAGAAAGCTTCTGAGATCCCCCTTGAAAACCGTGGCGGGCTGAAACGCGGAGACGAAGAAGGCCGGGTAGCTCCCGGCAAGCAACCCGGCCGTCACCGCCGTTCCGAAGCACGCAAGAAGAAGGAGCGGCTTGTTCATGATGCCCATGTCGATCTTCAGACCCATCAGTTGAAGGAACATCGGAACGAGCAGCCTGTACATAAAAAGAGACAGCGGGAAGGCCACAAGGGCCATCAGGACCGATTCGCCGAGGAACTGCGAGACGAGCTGCCCGCGGTGCGCACCGAGGACCTTTCGAAGTCCCACTTCCTTCGCCCTTGTCAGGTACCTCGCCGTCGAAAGGCTCGCGAAATTCAGGCAGACCACGACAAGAAGCAATATCGCCGTCAAGACAATCATCATCTGCTGGATCGGCTCTGTCCGCGTGCAGAACGAACTGAGGCTCGCCGGCCTGTAGATCAGCTTTGTGAAGGGGTATAGGAAAAACCGGACAGGTTTCTCATCGGACTCGGGGACCCGGCTTTCCAGAAGCACGGCAAGTTTTGTTTCGACGGCCCCCCTGTCGGCGTTCGGGGCCAGCCTGATAAATACGGGCGAATAATACTCCCAGTTGTCGTAATCGTTACGTATCGTATCAAATGAAATGAGCAACTTATATTTAACGCTGGAGTTGACCGGATAATCTTCCGTCACGCCCGTCACGACCAGATCGCGAATCGACTCGTAATTGACCGTTTTTCCGATCGGGTTCTGATCGCCGAACCACTTTACGGCCGTGCTTCTCGACAGAACGACCTTGTTCGGCCCGTCCAGCATGGTCTCTTTTTCGCCGGCGATCGTTTTAGAGGAGAATATCTTCAGAAAATCGCTGTCCGCGTACCTTACCTCTTCCTCGGTGAAGTGTTTGCCGTCCACAGTGACGTTTCTCTTGCCGGTCTGGAGGAATATTGACGCGTTCTCTATCTCGGGCACCTCCTCCTTCAACACGGCGATAATCGGCATCGGGGCGTTTGTATGCTCGCTGCTCTCGCGGTCGATCGACGAAAGGCAGTAGATCCTGCCTGAGTCCTCGTGAAATTTGTCGTAGCTCAGGTAGAAATTGACATAGAGCATCGCCAGGATGAATATCGAGAGCCCGACGGCGAGCCCGAGGATATTTACCGTGGTGAATATCTTCTGCCTCGCGAGGTTGCGAAGGGCCGTTTTCATGTAGTTCCAGAACATCGTCGTCCTCCAGTAGATAATGTTTCCGATAAGCCATGGTATCGTTCTGAGAAGCTGTCCCCAGTACCAAAGGTCGGCCCGAAGACGGTTTCCGGTCACAAGGCGCTCGTTGTAGAATTCCTCGAAATCGCCGGGCAGGTGTTCGCGCCCGGTCCGATCGAGGAACGTCTCGAGGAGCCGGCGCGCCGCGACAGGAGGCGTGCGGCGTATGCCGCGACGCTTCCTTTTTTCTCTCGTGCCCTCCGCTTTACTATTCGATCGTCTCATGATCCTTCCCTGAAAACAGTTTTGTCGCCCGGGACCGGCCCGATCGCCTCACGATCTTTTTTCCAGTGCGGCCCCCTCGCCGAGGCTCGCCCAGATCGTCTCGTGGATCTCCTTGATGTGCCTCAGCGCGCCGAGACCCTGTTTCGTGACCCTGTAGAACCTCTTCCCCCTTCCACCCCGTTCGGCGGTAGGTTCCCCCTGGTGGTCCCTGAGGTATCCCCACCTTACCAGCCTGTCCAGAGGGACATAGATGGCGCCTATCGACCAGTCCTTACCGGTCTGCTCGATTATCAGCTTCCTGATGGCGACCCCGTAAGCCTCGTCATGAAGCCTCCAGACGGCCAGCAGGACCAGTTCCTCCGATCTGGAAAGAATCCTCATCGCTCTCCCTTTCACATCGACCAACTCTTCAAATAACCTTCACCACGATATCTTCTCGTTGTAGAAGATATTAATAAAATAATTGCCGCTCCGCCATCCATTTCTTCTTATTACAGAACATATTCATAATCAATATACGGCGGGGCTTTTTAAAAAGTTACAACTTCCGGGAAATTTCCAGGTTTTTACTCGTCAAATAGCGACGTAGTTTCCGGAGTTTTACCGCCGTTCCTGTTCTTCTGTCATTAAACAGGGTTCCGGAGTCTTCCCCTACTCCTCCCTCAACGATTCGACCGGGTTTGCCAGCGCCGCCCGGACCGTCTGGCTCGCGATCGTGCCGAGCGCGAGAAATATAACCGCCCCCGCTCCGCCGGCGAAGATCCACGCGGAGAGCGGCACCCTGTACGCGAATGACTGCAGCATCATCCTGTTTATCAGCCAGGCGACGGGCAATGCCACGGCAGTCGCGACGACAATCACCCCTGCCATCTCCCCGGATAAAATGGAGATTATCCTCAATGTGCCGGCTCCCAGGACCTTCCTGACGCCGACCTCCTTCACCTTCATCTCCATGCTGTACGAAGTGATCCCGAGAAGTCCCATCAACGCTATCGCGATAATCAGCCCGCTTCCCGACCCGGCGATCCTGATGACGTCCTTCGCGAACGAATCGGCCCGGCCATCCATATCGGCGATGAACTCCACATCGGCCGGGTGGATTTCGTCTATGCCGCTCCAGACATCGCTGATGTACGAACGTACCTTGTCCCTGGAACCCGGCACAAAGCTGACCAGGGCGTAGAACCAGCTATCAGGCCTGTCGAAGACGATGAGAGGTTCGAGAGGGGAATGAAGATCCCTGTAATTGAAATCCCTCAAAACGCCGATTATCGTGTATGAATTCTTCGATGTTCCGACCACCTCTCCGATCGCCTCCTGCGGCGAGGCAAACCCGAAAACCTGGAGCGCCTTCTCGTTTATCATCGCCGCCGATTGGCGGTCCGTGGTGAATTCCTCGGAGAATCCCCTGCCGGCAAGAACCTTCAGCCCCATCGCCCCAATGAACGCCTCGTCGACCGAGTATCCGGAAAAAATCACCGGTTCGGTCATCTTCTGATGCCTGATTTCAACCTGAAATCCAACCTGGTGCCCGGGTACGCCAGACGATGCGCAGACGGTGGTGATATCGCCGCTTTGAAGCAGTTCGCCGCGGAGCATCGAATAATCGGCGTCCAGCAGACTCAGGCATGCGACGTTAGATGTGTCGATCCCGCGATCGTACGACCTCATGAAGGAGAACTGCATGTGTATGAAAAGGATCGTTATGATGGCGACCATCGACACCCCGAACTGGCTCCCGATGAGGATCTTTCTCAACAGGTAGCGGCGCGACGTCCTTATGCCGCACACTCCCTTCAACGCGTCCACCGGCTTGAAAGAACTCAGGTAGAGCGCCGGGTAGAGCCCGGCCATGATCGACACCGCAAAGGCGAACAGCACGAAGTAGATGTAGACGTCGGCGTTCTTCATCATGTCCAGGTTGATCGTGTTCTTCGACTGGACGACCGCGCCCATCCCGTTCAGCACGGGAACCATCCACAGGACCAGCAGGCTCGCTACGACAAGGGATAGCAGGGTCATGACGAACGCCTCTCCGAGGAACATTCTCACGATGTGTCCCCTGTCCGCGCCTATCACCTTTCGCAGGCCGATTTCCCTCGTCCTGCGCATCGATCTCGCGATCGAGAGGTTCACGTAATTGAAGCAGGCAAGTATCAATATGAGACCGGCGACAAGCGGGATGAAAACGATCTCGAAGGAATGCTTTGTGCCGGGCATCTCGTTGATAAGGTTCCACCCGAGATTTATATCCTTGAGCCTCTGCGTGGCCAGTCCCAGCCTCGGCCTTTCCACCTCCGGGAAAAGGACGTCAGCCATGGCTGGAAGTCCCGCATGGAGCGACTCGTATCCTCCATCCTTCAACAATACATACGTATAACAACTGGTGAACGACTCCCAGGAATCGGGATTGCTTTGAAAGATGCCGCGGCGGGCAAGATCGTAGACAGTCGAAAAGGAGGCCACCATCCCGAACTTGAAATGCGATTTCCACTGCCGGTCCTCGAATACGCCGGTCACCCTGAACTGTCCGTACGTCTCGAGCTCCAGCACCTTTCCCACCGGATCCTCGTCGCCGAAAAACCGGTCTGCGCTCTCCCTGGTCAGCACGATTGTATACGGCTCGGAGAGAGCCGTGGCGGGATCCCCGGCCTGAAGCCTGAAATCGAATATATCGAAGAACGACGGATCGGAGAATATTCCCGAAACGGGAAGGGGAGTCCTGTTTAACATGGCGTTTGCATGGAGGTTCCAGCACCTGGCCGTTTTCTCCACCCCGGGGCAGTTCTCTGACAGTAGATATGCAAGGCCGGCGGGCGAAGTCGCCCATCCCTTGATGTAGGAATATTCTATTTTTGTATCCGTGGTGATGACCCTCGCCATCCTTTCCCTGTTCCGGTGAAAGGCGTCGCAGCGCATCTCGTCCCGGACGAAAAGGATGATGAGAAGACATATCGCCATGCTGAGAGCCAGGCCGAGGATGTTTATGACGGTGAACTCCCTGTGCCTTGCCATGCTCCTGAAGGTTATCTTGAGATAGTTCCAGAACATACTTTCCCTCCGAGCGCTGAATTGAAAACAGGCTCCATACCACCAATACGCTTAAGCGGTTAAATTGTTGCGTCTCTTTGTCGGCTCCGGCGGCGAGAAGCAACTCCACGATCTCTCTTTGCCCCGGCGATGCGGCAAGAATCAGAGGAGTGTTCCCCGATTCACTCACCTAACCTCCATGAAAGTCCCCTCAGGCCGGGTTCCGGCGTACGAAGTCATGGTCCAATGGAAAGGACTGGAACCGGCGCCCGAAGATGCCGGACAAAGGAAAGGCCGCACCCGGTGGTCCGAGACTCTCTTCCATCCCCAACCCCTCAGAAATGGAATGTACCCACCGGATGCGGCCGGTTAACAAGGCGTTACGCCTCTTTGTTCACCTTGTGCTTTATCTTCTCGAGCATCTGGGCGCTGCTCTTGCTGTCAGGATTGATCTTGAGCGCGGTCTCGTAATTCTTCACCGCTTTCTCAACCTTCCCGGCCGCAAATAAGGCCTCCCCGAGGCTGTCGTATACGTTCCACGAATCGGGATATTCCTTCACGTTCAGCTCGAACACCGCTATCGCCTCGTCGGTCATTTTATTGAAAAGGAAAACATAACCGAGAGAGTTGAATTCCGCCTCCTTGAAGTACACGGTGTCGCTCTTCTTCTCCTTGAGCTCCATGAAGGTCTTTAATCCCGCCTCCACGCCCTTCTCCTTCATCGCCATTCCGACCTTGGCGGCCGCGGAGTTCTCGCTGGCCATCAGCTTTTCCCACGATTTCATGACGGCTTCTTCCGCGGACATCTTTTCCTTCTTCTTCGATTCATCCTTCACGCCCTGCGCGTCCTTCAGGCTCTGCTCCTTGAGAGCCTCATCTTTCTTCATCTGTTCGTTCTTCAGTTGTTCATCCTTCAGCTGTTTATCCCTTGCCTGTTCCGACTTCTGCTTTTCCTTATCGGTTTTTTCCTGGGCCTGTATGTTCCAGAAGCCCGAGACAGACAGAGGAAGCACTATCGCAAGGACCAGAAGACCCGTCACCACTGCGGTTCTTCTTCCGCCCCTGCGCCTGTCAATCTTCGGATTGAGAATACTCATAAGCCTGTCCTTAAGGTTGGAGCCCTGTGATATGGTCGTCACCTGCCATACCGGCCGGGCCGAACCCCCGAGATCGGATGCGATTCTCATCAGCAGCTCGGCGTAATCGGATGGCCTCGCGCCCGTACAGAGGACCGCGTCGTCGCAATCCCTCTCCCGTTCTATCCTGAGTTGTTTTACGGCGAACCAGACGAGAGGGTTGAACCAGTAAAGGACCGTCGCGAACAGGGCGAATAACTCTATCAGGGTGTCCCATCTCTTCACGTGAGCGAGCTCGTGCGAGAGAACGAGACTCCTGCGGTTATCAGTCCATCCTTCCGATTCGGCCGGAAGCACGACCGTGGGATTCTTGATACCCACGGTGATCGCCGCCTTCAAGCTGTTCGATTCGAGCAGCCTCACCCTTCTATTCAGGTCCAGTTCCACAGCCGCCCTGCCGAGTACCTCGTTCCACCGGTCCGAAGCGGGGATAGCCTTCCTGATTACACGGCTGACGCAGGCGTGAGAAACGCCGCACCAGCATAGAAAAAGGATGCCTCCGCCTATCCATACCAGTATGCCCCAGGCGTACCACGGCAGGCTGGTCAGCGTCGGATCGTTGTAACTGCCGGCAGAAGTCGTCTCGGCGGAAATGCCTTTGCCAGGCTGACCTGCGACCATTTCCTGATCCAGTTTAGAGGGGTCCGGAGTGTATGAGCTCAATCCCCACGTGCCGAGTTCAGGAATGATCGGAAGGTTCCACACGGGTGCCATTATGGAAAAGGCCGGCAGGATGATCAGGCCCGCCAGCGCGAAAACCCAGACCATGTTTCTTATATAAGCCGATGAACGGCGCAGTATAAGCGTAGCTACCCCGGCCACCGCGCAAATGAGGGCGCCCTTGAGCGTAATATCGATCATAAGCCTGAGCAACCCGGCCCAGTGCGCCTCCAAAAGCAATCCCATCACGCTCGAATTCATGGCTACCTGCCCTCCGTTTTTGATTTCCTTATAAGATCGACGATCATCTCGGCGTCCTTTTCGGTCAAACTGGCGTCCGATTTCTTGAGGATCGAGATCACCGCGCTCGCTTCGGCACCCTTGAAAAAGGTGTCAAGAACGTTATCGAGGGCCGTTTTCCTCGCCTGGCTGAGAGATATCGTCGGCGAATAGATGAATTTGCCCTTTTCGACGACATGCTGCAGGTATCCCTTATCCTCGAGAACCCCCAGCATCGTTCTTATCGTCGCGTTGACCGGTTTTGCGGGAAGGTTGTCCACGATGTCCATCGCCGTCGCCTGCTGGAGACGGTAGATCACTTCCATGATCTGTCTTTCTCTTCTTGTCAGTTCGCTTATCTTTGGTTTCTCGGTCATCTGCAGCTCCTTTGTGAGTCATTCAACATGTGTAAAATTTAACATCTCTGGGCATAACTGTCAACCCCTTTTTATTGATTTTTACGTTTTTACCTCATTTTTGGTTGCGCGCGCACGGCGGCATATTCGTCAACCTTAAACCGAATAGTGAATTACACCATCGCCTGTACGGGATGGAAATCACGTCGCACGGCTGCCGCCGGCCCGTTAATCCATCTTCTACCGGGATTTTCCACCGGGCATCGAGACCCTGTACTTCACCACCCTGCTCGCCCCGCCCTCATCCGTAAGTATCGCGTGGAGAAACCCTTTCGAAAGCGCCATCTGGTCGAGATTCTTGTAACGGTCATTGCCCGGCATCACAATCTTGCCGCGATACAGGTACTCGCCTTCGGACGAGAAGATGTCGACATCCTGCCTTCCGATCCCCGATTTAAGCGCATCCACGGTGAATACGTACACGAGCCCGTCGATTACCTGGATCCGGTGGAAATATGTCAGCTTTCGCGGCAGCAGCGGAATTATCTTCTCCGCCCTGTCAGCAGGTATCCCGGAACCGGCGAAATGCAACCTTAATTCATCCTCCGTGACCGGCTTCCTTTCCCTGTCGAGGCCGAAACTGCCGGTGATTTTTCCATCCTTGTCGGCGGCCATGATCTCGTAACTGTCGCTGCGGCCGAAGAACAGGTTGCCGTTTTGCGTGTCATAATCCATCTTTATCTGAGGAATCAATCCTATGATGACACCTCCGAAATTTATCCTCTCGTCCTCGGCCAGCGTGTATTCATGCATAATCTTCGCTTCCCCGCTCGCGGTATCGATTCTCCTTATCGCCGCTTTGCCGCCAGGAAGATTGACGAGCGCCCCCGGAGCGGTGTACATGACGTCGCCGCCCGTGAAGACGAGCGGAAAGCTCTCGAATATGTTGTTCGGAACCGATTTGATGAAAAGGCCGTTTTTATCGAAAAAGTGGAGCTTGTCCATGGAACCGACGACGACCCCTGCGTCCAAGGTGAAACAGTTGATGTACCTGGATACATATCCTGGCCCTTCCCCCGCCCTTGCGAAAGTGCTCACAAGCGCGCCGTTCTCGTCGAGGATATAGCTGATGTGCCTGTCGAAATCGTGGAAATACAGCCGGCCGTCGCCCGACACTCTCGGTTCGGCGATCCTTCCGAGTGTATCCGCGCCGGTATGGTCGAACGACCATACCGGCACCGGGGCAAAATCCCACACGCCTTTTTCCGGCGTGTCCGAACGGCGCGTGCCGGAGTGGGAAACGCCGGGAATCGCGGCGCCGGCAACCATTACGGCCGCGGCGACGACGACTGCGGAGAAAATATTCCTGACTGTCATGGCGATGTCCTCCTTACCATATCGCCCAAGACCGCGTTTCAAACGCGATCCGGCTGCCGACCGGACAGGCGCAACCGCGGGCATATGATTGCAGCGGCAACTATCCTGTCGTAATACGAATCAACCCTGCCAGTTTATATGCTTAAGCTGTTAAATAGTTCCGGAATGTCACTGCCAATCCAGCCCCAGTTCCTCAAGGGAAATCCTGATAAACTCGGCAAGGCTCCTTGCCCCGCTCACCGCTCCGCCGAACTCATCCCTGCCTTCAACGAAATACCCGTCCCTTATCTCACCGAGGCTTCCAACGCACCCCTCGTACAGTATTTCCGCGACAAGCGGCCTGAACAGATCGATCGCGCCGGCATCCCTTCCGGTGGCCATCATGCAGCTTATCATCGGCCCGCTTAGCCATTCCCACACGTCCCCGTTGTGGTATGCCTCGTCGCAGGGGTATTTCTCGAGGTCGAAATGCAGCGGATGAAACCGCGGATCGTCGCTCGAAAGGGAGGTCACCCCCTGCCTGAGCACGAGCTTTTCAACGGCCCTCGCCACGATGCTGTCGAGCTGTTCGTCGTCCACCAGGGCCATCCTTTCCTCGAACGCACTTTCGTCCAGCGAAAATTCAAATCCCGAGAGCAGGTCGATCGTGTCCAGGTAAACCCCCATGGCGAGGATGGCGTTGGGTCTTATCTGCCTGTCCGCCGTTCCGTCGATGTTCAGGTGGTCGTAAAGGTATCCCTCTTTTTCGTTCCAGAAATATCTGCTGAAATTCGCGCTCAGAAGGGCGGCCTGCCCTGTCCACCTGTCGTACAACCGGGCCAGTTCCTCGACGTCGATATCGCCCGGAAGGGCGATCGTTTCCGCGGGTTCGTCCCCATATTCGCCGCCGTCGTAGCCGTTGCCGGCGTCATCCATCGTGTAACC
>JBFYZH010000072.1:0-8478 GCA_041309605.1 Candidatus Krumholzibacteriota bacterium | reverse complement strand
AAATCTATTACATGCTCAGGTACGGTCTATAGGATCGCCGGACCATGACCGGCCGCGCGCGGCCGGCCCTGCAGTCATCCGCCAGGACTTCCTGCGCGGGGATCCGACTTTTCACCGTCAGATGAACTTCTCCCGCTTCTGCAGATTCAGCAGACCGTAAAGCAATGCGAGGATCGATCCGACGGCGAGGTACATCCTGTTCTTCAGGATGATGGAGGCCCACACGACCTGGTTGGAATGGTCGTCGAATGGATTCAGAAAGAGATTCCATCTGCTCTGGCTGACGGCATCGGAAAATATCCAGAAAGTCATCCCGATTACAACCATGACCACGGCCGTGCCGTTGCCGTTCCTGATCAGGGTGGAGAACATGAAGGAGAGGCATCCCAGGAAGAAGATGGGGAACATCAACTGGAATACCATTCCTGCAAGCGGTACGGGAACAAGGGCCGCCATGCTGAGAAGGGTCAGCACGACGAGAAAAACCACGACGATTGCCCAGATCAGGGCCATCCGCAGGATCCAAACCTTGTACCGGTAGTCCGGTATCCCGAAAAGGATCTCGATCATCCTCGAGTCGACGTCGTTCTGTATGCCGAACGCGGTGGGGTAGAAGACGAGCAGGATTCCCGGAAAAAGCAGCAGATTGTAGACGGTCGACGGGCCCGGATCGGAGTCGGAGTTGAAGAAGATGATCGCCGTTATTCCCAGGAAGAAGAGGAAGGCGGCGAGCAGAAAATAGACGAACTTGTTGGCGAATACTATCTTGAGGTTGTACCGCGACATCCGCGCCGCGAGGTCGAAGCCGTTTTTCAGTTTCATGTCCGATCCTTGTCTTTAAGCAGCCACAGATAGGCGTCCTCCAGGGTCGGGACCACCTCGTCGGCGTACTCCACCGGTTTTTCCCCAGAGATCACCCGCACCTTGATCTTTTCGCCCGCGCGCATGTGATGAACGACCTTCATCGTACCCCGTGTCTGCTCGAAATCCTTGGGGGCCACCAGGAACTGCCAGACATGGCCGCGCGCGATGTCCTTCATCTTCGCCGGATCGTCGAGGTACAGAAGGCTCCCCTTGTTCAGCACCGCGACCTTGTTGCACGAACTGTATATGTCCTCTATTATGTGCGTCGAGAATATGACGACCCGTTCCCTGCTCAGCTCGACCAGCAGGTTCCGGAAACGTATCCTTTCCCTCGGATCGAGCCCGGCCGTCGGTTCGTCCACGACGAGTATGCGCGGCAGGTGAAGGAGTATCTGTGCTATGCCGATCCTCTGTTTCATGCCCCCGGAGAACGACCCGATCGACTGGTCACGGCTTTCATCCATGTGCACGGCGCCGAGGACGTAATTAACCATCTTCTCGCGAGCATCCCTGTCGGTGAGTCCCTTGAGGATCCCCTGGTAGTTGAGAAATTCCCAGGCGGTCATGTTCTCGTACATGCCGAACTCCTGCGGCAGGTAGCCGATGAGACCCTGGAGCTCCTCGCGCTTCTGGTTTATGTCGATGCCGTTTATGTCTATCTTACCGTAGCTCTGATCGAGAATTCCGCAGATGATCCTCATGAGGGTCGTTTTGCCCGCTCCGTTGGGGCCGAGCAGGCCGAACATTCCCTTTTCTATTTCGAGCGACACTCCCGCGAGCGCCCTGAAGGGTTCCTTTTTTCTGCCGACTACCGGTATCGCCCTTACGAGATAATAGAATCCCTTTTTTACGGTGGCCATCCTGCCGGTTATCCTCGCTATGTTCACCTTGTCGCGATGGAGTTTTTCGGCGGTGACATATACGAGCAGGGCCGTGTACCAGAGGAGCCCGGAGAATATGATGGCGGCGATATTGTGCCATTTCAGCCAGAAGAACGCCATGTTCGCAAGGGGATATCCCCAGAGAATGGCCGGCCGGAGAACGTCCGCGGCGCGCAAGGGGAAGGCCGTGGCGATCGGCGTTTCCGCTTTGCATTGCCGGGAGGCGGAGAGGCGGACAAGATATTTCCTGCCGGATTTGAGGATGTGCAGGGTGAAGAAAAAAATCGGGTGGACCAGGATAAAGGTCCAGAGGGCGCTTGCCAGATAGAAGTAGACGAAGTAAATCATGTACCCGAGAAGCGGAAGCCTCCACAGCAGGCTGCCCGGGTCGCCCGGATTCCCCGGCTCGCGCACTTCGCCGCCGCTCCCGCGGATCGGTTTTCCCTTGTTCCATTCGCGCACGAAACGGGACGGCTGATCGTAAATCTTTACGAGGTTTCGGATCGTAATCTTTATGGGCTCGTTCTCGGGTATTATCCCTTTTCTGGACGTTCTCAGGCTGGAGATCGCGAACCATGTAAGTCCCGGTATCAGCAGAACCATTACCGACAGGAAGATCATCCTCCAGATCGTGCTGTCGACTCTGTCGTATATCAGCCAGCAACCGGCCAGGAAAATGGCGAGCTGTACGAGTCTTATCCTGTAATCGAGTCCGCGCAGCCATTGAAGCGCCGATTCCATGCCCGAATAGACGACAGGTATGAAAATGAGAGTAAAGAGCGTACTCAGGGTCAACCCTCCGATGACCGTGATGGCGAAGGGGGCGCCGATCAGGGTCACCTCTTCGGTTTTGCCCATCGCGAGCGGAACCATCGCTGCTATAGTGGTGATTGAAGTGATTAGAATAGGCCTCGTTCGAGCGCGCCCGGCCAGTATCAGGGCGCGTGCGCGTCTGTAACCCCTGCGCCTCAGGATAAGCGAATAATCGATCAGGATAATTCCGTTGTTCACCACGACGCCGAGCAGGATGAGGAAACCGGTGAGGGTATAGGCGTTCAACAGCGATGTTCCCGTAAAAATCAGGAGCCAGAACGACCCGATGGCCGCCAGAGGTATCGTGAACATCATCACGACGGGAGTGGCGAAGGATTCGAAGACGGACGCCAGTATCATGTATATGAGAATGAAGGCGACCGCGGTCATGAATTTGAACTCGCTGTAGTCGTTTTCCTCGTGCACCACCTCGATCGCGATTCCCGGAGGTACGACGAGATCCGAAACGATCCGGTCCACCTCGGCGCGCGCGGCTTCGAGGACCTCCTTCGAGCTGTTGATGTCGGCGTTGAACTGGTAGGTCACCTCGATCTGCTTTTCCTGGTTGACCCTGTTTATAGAGGGCATTCCGTGCGAATAAACGATATCGCCGAGATTCCGGAGTTCCACGATCGATCCGCTCTGTCCCTGGACGGGCAGGGTCTTGAGATCGTCTATCTTTTTGTCGCTCTGATCGCTTTTCTTTATCACGATGTCGTACTCGTCCGTGCCCTGCTTGAATATGGTCCGGCTCGAGTATTCCCTGGAGAAGGAGGCGAGTTCCGATGCCACGGATGCAAGGGCGATGTCGTAATAACTCATCACCTTCGTGTCGAAGAGAAGATGTATCTCCGGGCTGTTTTCGTTTATGTCGATTTCGGCCGAGCTCACCGACTCGAGATTTTCAAGGTAATACCTGATGTTCTCGCCGGTGTCCTGCATCGATTCGATGCTGTTTCCCTTTATCACGACCTTTTCCTGCTGAGTCCCTATCCCGAACATCCTTTCCATCGTTCTGCCCATGCCGCCGTGTCCGCCGCGGAAGCGCCTGCTGGAAGCCGGGGGGTCGAAGGAGACCTCGGCCGCGTTAAAGCCCTCCATTCGCTTTCTGGCATCTTCCTTGACGGCTTGTAACGAACGGTTGTCGATTTTCTGGTAGTCGTCTTTAAGGCTTATCGTCAGGATGGCTTCCTCTTCACCTATATTCGATACGACGTCCTCTTTTTCCTTAATCGATTCGAGTCTCTGCTCGAGATCCGCCACGGCGAGATCGGTGTTCCCGAGGGTCGATCCGGCCGGCATCGTGACATATATGTTGAAACTGGCCGACTCGGCCTCCTCCATCACGTTCATGCTGAGGCCGAAGCATATGATGATACTCGCAAAAAAGGCGACGACGGTGGTAACGATCGTTCTCAGCGGGTAGCGAAGGCATGATTTGAGCAGGACCGTGTAGATCTGGAGCATCCTGTTGCCGCTCGATATGTTCTGGAAGTCTGCCCTGTCCGCGACGGATCTTCTTGTGAGGAAGAAATGTGTCACCATCGGCACAAGAAGAAGCGCGACGACCAGGGAGATCAGGAGGGTCGATATGATGGAGACGCCGATGTGTTTTCCGATGATCTGCACGACGAACTGCGACGAGAATATAAAAGGCACGAACACGATGATCGTGGTCAGCGTGGCCGCGACGATTGAGCGCCACACCTCGGTCACGCCCTGTATGACGGCCCTCGTCGTATCCATTCCGCTTGAAACGAGCCTGTAGATATTTTCCAGCACGACGACGCCGTTGTCTACGAGCATGCCGACCGCAAGGGCCATTCCGATGAGTGTGAGGCTGTTTATCGATATTCCCGCGGCGTAGAAGAAATTGAAGGCGGTGAGAACGGAGATCGGTATGGAGAGGGCGATTATCGACACGAGCCTTACGTTCCTGAGAAAGATCCATAGTATTGCGACGGCCAGGAGACCTCCGATGACGGCGAGCCGGATGATCAGGTCTATGTTCTTTTCCATCATCTCGGCAGTGTCGTTCTGAACGATTATCTCGAGTCCCGTGTCTTTCAGTTCCCTGTTGAGACGGGAGACCACATCCCTTGTCGCATGCGACAGTTCTATCAGGTTGGCCTGGCCGTCCCTGACGAGATCCATGGTGACGGCGTCCTTGCCGTTGACGCGGCTGATCGACGACTGTTCCTTGACGCCGAAATAGATGTCGGCCACATCCTTGAGAAGAACCGGACCGTTCCTGCTCACCATGATATTTTCGATTTCGGCGATATCGGTGTATTCGGCCACGACGTTCACGAAATACGAGGTTCCATCCCCGTAAACCTGCCCGACGAATGTGTTGCTCGCGCTGTTCTCCCTTATCAGCGAAGCGATCCTCGAAGGGGTCAGACCGTAAGCCTCGATCGCCTCGTCCTGGAGAATGATCTCCACCGATTTCTCCCGGCCGCCCGAAACGGCGACATTGGAAATGCCGTTGATGCTCTCGAATTCTCTCTTCAGTTCGCTGTCGACAATGTACCTGATCCTGTCGAGTCCCCCCTCACCGCGGATCTGCAGGCTCATGAACTGGTTGGTGAACTGTTCGGTGTCAATCTTGTCCACCCGCACGGCATAGGTTGCCGGAAGCGTCGATCTGATTTCGGAGATCTTTTCCTGAAGTTTGAGGTAGGCGTACTTGATGCTGGTGTTTCTGTTGTAGTAGACGGTTACGATTCCCTGACGGTAATAGGCGGACGATTCTATCTTGTCGATATCCTCCAGGGTGCTGACAGCGCTTTCGATCGGAATAAGCGCTTCGGATTCGATGTGCTCGGGATCCTCATCCTGGATCGAGAATATCTGCACGATAAGGAAGGGGAGCTCGGCGTCCGGGAACAGCTCGACCGGAAGAAGGCCGTACGAGGCATACCCCAGCATCGTCAGCGCTATGAAGAACATGCTGATCAGGGTTTTTCTGCGCGTGATGAGGTTTCCGATCATTGCCCGGCCCTGTCGAGTACGTCGTATATGCAAGGAATCACGAATAGCGTAAGGATCGTCGAAGTTACCAGTCCCCCCATCACCGCGAGAGCCATAGGCGATCTCAGGGCGGCCCCTTCACCGAGCCCGAAGGAGAGTGGAAGCAGGGCGAGGATCGTCGTCGCGCTCGTCATGAGGATCGGGCGGATTCTCCGTTTCCCGGCCTCGATGATCGCTTCCTTTTTCGCCACGCCTTCTCTCCTGAGACCGTTTATCGCGTCGACGAGCAGGATCGCGTTGTTTACCGCTATTCCGGCCAGCATGATTATTCCTATATACGCCATGATATTCAGCGTTCTGCCGAGCAGGAAGAAAATCAATATGGCCCCGACACCTGCGAACGGAATGGTGAGGAGAATGGCGAAGGGATGGATGAGAGACTCGAACTGCGCCGCCATCACCATGTAGACGAGGACAATGGAGAGGATAAGCGCGAAGCGCAGGTCATCGAACTCCGCCTTCCTTTTCTCTTCTTCGCCGGTGATGACCAATCTGTAGTCGGCAGGCACGTCGATCCCCGCGAGACTCGTCCTGACGTCCTTTATCACATGATCGAACGGCCGTCCCTTCCTCTGGCTGGCCGTCACCATGGCCGTCCTGACCTGGTTGCTCCTGTTTATCTCCCGCGGGGCGTAGCCGTGCCTTATACCGGCGACCTCGCCGAGCCTTACCTTGCCCCCGCTGCCGTCGAGAACGAGGTCCTCGAGATCGCCGAGGGCGGTTTTAGGAGTCTTTATCGTAATATCCTTTTTCTCGCCGTCGTGATCCCACTGGCCGGCCTGCTTGCCCGACAACAGGTCCGATACCTGCGCGCTGACCGAAGTGACGCTCATGTCCCGCATGCCGGCGTTGAGCCTGTCGATGACGATGTCGACCTCTGGCCTCCCGCGTTCAAGGCTCGTCTCCACGTTGTGAAGATCGCCGATTTCGAGAAGCTTTTCCTTCACTCCTGAGGCGAGCTTTTCGAGTATTTCCAGGTCCTCACCCCTTAGTTCAACCACCACGGGAGCCGAGTCGGTTCCAAGTGTGGCAAGAAGAGCCGTTTCGTCCTCAACGAACTCCGATTCGAGGTCCGGTATGGCCGAGATCGCCGACCCGAGATCCGACACGATCTTTTCCGACCCGATGACATGGGCTTTCTTCAGAACTATCTTGATCGACGCGGTATTCTCGTCCTGGAAGACCGATTTCTCGCCGCTGCTCGTCCCGGTGACGGGTCCCACGAGGCTGTAGATGGTTTCAAGGTCGCTTCCGAGAATACCCCGCGCGATATTCTCTATTCCCGCGACCGTGTTGGCCGTCCTTTCCAGTTCGGTCCCTTCCGGCAGGCCGATCTTTATCGTGAACTCGTTCATGGCGGTTCTGGGAAGAAATTCACTGCCCACGAAAGGAATCAGAAAAGCCGATCCAGCCACCAGCAAAGCGGCCGTCCCGATCACCGTCCACCTGTAGTCGAGGATCCTGTCCAGGGTTTTTCCGTACCAGGGAAAACGGAGCGATCGCGAAACGGTTCCGGAGGGGCGCCTTTTGAGAAATCTGCTTGTCAGCATCGGGATCACGAAAATCGCGACCGCGAGGGAGGATAACAGGGAGAATGTGACCGTCCAGGCCTGGTCCTTGAAGAGTTCTCCGGAAGCCCCGTGGATATATACGATCGGAAGAAAGACGACGATCGTGGTGATCGTCGAAGCGGTTATCGCGCCGCTCACCTGGGCGGTGCCGGAGATGGCCGCCTCGGACACGTCCATCCCGTCCTCGATGTTGCGGATTATGTTTTCCATTACGACGATGGCGTTGTCCACCAGCATGCCGGCTCCGAGCGCGAGCCCGCCGAGCGTCATTATGTTCAGTGAAAGCCCGTTGAAGTACATCAGGTTGAAGGTGGCGACGATCGAAATCGGGATCGAAACGCTGACGATGATTGTCGTGCCTATTCTTCTTAAGAAAACGTAGAGGATCAGCACGGCGAGCAGTATTCCCACAAGGGCGCTTTGTTTTACCTCGCCGATCGAGGTTGTTATGAACCGGCCCTGGTCCTGGATTATCACCAGTTCGTATCCGGGGAGGGCCTTGCGGATGACATAGAGCGATTCCTTGAGCGTTTTTGATGCCTCGACGGTGTTGAACTTCATCTCCTTGTATATCGAAAGCCCGAGGCAACGGCGGCCGTTGTACATCACAATGCTTTCGGGGTCCTTGTTGACGAATTTAATCCGGGCGACGTCCTTTAGATAGACCGGAACCTTCCCGTCACTCCCGGCGGAAGCCTGCGAGGCGGCGGCCTGCGCGCTCGAGGCTTGCGCGGCGGATTGCCATGCAAGTATGATGTTCCCGAAATCATCGAGGGTTTCGTAGACGCTGATACCCTTGATTGTGTATTCGAGGCCCATCTCGGTGATCGAACCACCCGAGGCGGTCTGGTTGTAGCTCTCGATTTTTCCGGCGACGTCTTCCGCCGTGAGACCGTAAGCATCGAGCAGGTATCCGTCCGTCTCGATGACTACTTCTTTTTCCTCAGCGCCCGAGATCTCCACGCCGGCGATTCCCTCCACGCGGGAAAGCTCGCTTCTTAGATAATTTTCCGCCAGCTTTCTGAGCTGGTCGAGATCCTCGATCTCCGGATGCAAGAATGCGACCGTCATGACGGGTTCGGAATTGGGGTCGTGTTGCGTGATTGTGATTTCGTCGATGTCGGAATCCTGCGTAAAGTCGGTGACGCTTTTCTGAAGGTCGAGAAAAGCCTCGTCCATGTCGGTGTCCCATTTATACTCGACCGTGACCTGTGCCGAACCGACGCGGATCGCGGACGATACGCCGGTCACGCCCTTCAACCTGCTGGCGACCGATTCTATCTGGTCCACGTAATTTTTCTCCATCTCCTCGGGCG
>JBFYZH010000071.1:0-16871 GCA_041309605.1 Candidatus Krumholzibacteriota bacterium | reverse complement strand
TTGGGGATCATGTTCTTCTACTTTGTTTTCAGGTTTGTCAAAAGGAATACCTTCCGTCCTTCCTACGCTTTTCTCTGGATTCTGATCGCACTGTTTCTTGTCTCGATTCCGGTCCTGGAGAGGTTTTACAAGTGGCTTGCGACAAGCGTGATAGGGATCAGCGATGCCAGGCATATCATTTACGTTGGATTGATC
Organism: Candidatus Krumholzibacteriota bacterium; assembly: GCA_041309605.1. Taxonomy (GTDB): domain Bacteria; phylum Krumholzibacteriota; class Krumholzibacteriia; order Krumholzibacteriales; family Krumholzibacteriaceae; genus JALOPX01. The sequence goes on along the minus strand of JBFYZH010000071.1, from coordinate 16,676 downwards.
GGTTTCCTTCTTGTATATGTCTTTTATATGACGATAAGGATCAGCAAGATGAACGATCAGATACAGGAATTGATAAGCTATACGGCCATACTGGAAAAGCAGATAAGGGAAAAGGATGAAAAAAAATAGGTATTTCGTATCCCCGTCATTTTTAGTAAAGGGTTTTCTCGGTTTTCTGGCATATGCCGCCGTGTGGCCGATATTTCTTTCCCCCCTGTTGAATAAGTTGCGAGGAGTGAAAATAAATAACGTATCAAGAGTGTATATCGCTCCGAATGTAATAATCGATTCCCTGTATCCGGAACATGTGACGATAGAAGACGAGGTTTATCTGACCAGGGGCGTAGTAGTCCTGTCCCACTTCAATCCTACGGATCCCATAAAGAAGGCGATCGGGAAGGATTCGATCGTAAAGGATACGATTATAAGGATGGGTGCGTTTGTCGGGGTAAACGCCATTATAAATCCCGGCGTGTCGGTCGGGCGGATGTCCATCGTCGCGGCCGGATCGGTCGTCGTCAAGGATGTTCCGGATTATGCCATCGTCGGAGGAAATCCGGCCGAAGTGATCGGGGACATACGGGAGCATTCCTGGTAATACATTTGAATTATTGCACGCCGTTCTTCCCGCCGGCGGAATCGCGCAGTTCCATCAGGGAATAACCTTCGATCAAAAGGAAAATGAACCCCACGATCATGACAGGGAAAAACGAACAGATGTGGTAGATCACCGAAAAACTGAGCGCGCTGGCCTTGGTCACTCCGTACAACGATAATCCCGCCACGCTGCAGTATTGAATTGTGCCTAAATAAGCGGGGGCGGACGGGATCATTATGCCGAAACAGACTATTATCAGAATCACAAAAGCTCCGCTGACCGGAAGCTCCATGCCGAAAGAACGGGCTATGACGTAAATGACCAGGGCGTTCGGCAGCCATACGAGAATGGAATATAAGGAAGCGATGATCACGTTTTTTACGCTTCTGATGATCCCCAGTCCATCGACAAAGGATTGAAGCCATCCTGCCATAACTGTTTTCGGTTTCTCCGGAAACGGTTTTAGAAAAAAGCCGACGAATCTCGTGGCCGCCTCGGTCCGAAGCCTGAGGAAAATCATGAATACGAGAGAAAACAGGTAGAAGCCCGAAGCCATATAGACGATATTGTGCAGCCAGGCGGGAAAATCACGTGAATATCCGAGAAAAACGACGATGAAAAAAACCAGGATGGTCATGCCGTCGAGAATTCTTTCGAAAACTATGGTGGCAAAGGCCGAACTTTTACTAATTCCTTCTTTCCGGCCGATAACGTAGGCCCTGATAAACTCTCCCAGTCTTGCCGGAAGAACACCGTTGGCCATAAAACCTATTGCCGTCGAAGATACCAGGTTCATCAGGCGGATTTCTTTTATGGGATTCAAAAGATATTTCCACCTGACGGCCCTGAACCAGATACTGATCAGGCTCAGGCAGACGGCCGGAGCCGCATATCTGTAATCGGCTCTTTCAAAAGCCGCCGCCAGTTCGTCCGGATTAACGTTCCGCAGGGCGAAGTACAGGAGTACGGCGCTTATCAGGATCCCGAGGAAAAATTTCCATTTCATGCTTTTCATTGTAAACCCGCGGGTCGGTTAATTTCCTTTTCCATCTGTCGTACCGGAGAACGTATACGGAATTTCTTTCAAATGCTGCTATCGTAACGAGGCGGTTATCATGGCAAGGGGCCCGGCCCCCGCGCCGACGAAGCGACCAGAGCCTGTTCGTCCCTGTTTTTCCCGATAATGTTGCTGGTGGCGATGATCATTCCGAAAAAGAGCCAGATAAAAAACACGTATTTCTCGTTTCTGATATATTCGATCTTGATCTGGTCGATACAGAACATCACGAAGCAGACGTGAAGCACCTTCATGAAAGCTTCGGCGAAGGGTGAATTAACAAGGGAACTCTTTATTCCCGGAATCGACGCACGTCCCAGCCTGTAGAGTATAAACAGAAAAACCGACAGGCCGAAAAGGCCGGTTATGTTGAAATAGAAAAGATAAACATTATGTGGCCAGAGCCCGGTATGGAGCCCGCCGGCGAAATCCCAGCCCGGTCCGTTGCCGATGAAAGGGTGCTCCATCCCTCTTTTGATGGCGCCATCCCATGCGCCCACCCTGTTTGACGGAATGATTCCCCTCTCGAAAGTGGTGGCAAACAGCCTTTCGAAAAGAGAACCTGATACCGTGTAACGCGTTACGAACATTTCCAGCGTGAATATCATTAAGGCGAACGCTCCGATTATAGAGACGAGCTTGACTAAATTAAGATCCTTCCGGGATAGAAACAACATATAAACTACACCGATAAACAACGAGATGAAGGCTCCCCTTGTTATTGTCGAGAACATCATCATGAGGTCAATAACCAGGAGCGTCATGTAAAGAGACCTTGTAATGAGTCTTTTTGATCTCACGAACAGGAAGAAAAATACGAGCACGTGCATCGCGAAAAACTCTGCGACCAGTTCAAAATCGTGAAATGGTCCGCCCATGCGGACACCCTTCATGACAAGCTCTTCCTTATGCGCGGTAAAAAGCCAGTTGGGGATGATTACCTGTCCCGGAAAAAGCATCTCGACGATAGTGAAGGTTATTACGAGCGAGGCCGAGATCGCCATTATCCTGACAGCTTTCTCGAGCTTTTCCTCATTGTCGATCAGGTTGATTATCATGTACATGAAAAGGATCGCAGCGAAAAAATTGCCCGTATGAATGAGACCGTACCTGAAAAGGATGGTCGAGTAATCCGTGTTGTAGAATGAGATTATGTAGGCGAACACCATAAGCAGGACTGGCATCGTAATCTGCCTGTCGAATCGTATGGTGGCCCCGCCCGACGCCACGCGGATAAGATATATGATGAAAATTATTAAGGTAAAAACGAAATTCGAGTTGCCGAGAGAAATGCCGAAGGGGAAAGGATACATTATGACAAGGAACCAGATGGCGCCCAGGGTGGAATAGCTCCAGAGAATGACCGCCATCACCAGTCCGGCAAGCGCTTCGATGACACGCTTGTTTGGATTATATATCTGGGTGGCGATTATCCATCCGACGCCGGTTACGGCCAGCAACGTTCTGATCCGTGAAAACGGTATACGGGCAGGACCTGCCTTCCCGGTTCCGGAATCGCGTGAGGTTGTATCGGCTGTTTTCCGCATGGCATCGTTTCAGTAGCACGAAATGTACCTGAGAAAGGCAGGGGCCGGCGCTTCTAGATCAATATTATATCTTTCTGGGGATTCGAGAGAAATTCCCCCCCGCCGGGCCGTACGACGATTATTTCCTCCATCGTGGCTATTCCGAACCCGGGTATGTTGATTCTCGGTTCGATCGTGTAGACCTGCCCCTCTTCTATCTTCATGTATGGAAGCTTGCCGTACCTCTCCCATTCCGGGCAGAGAAGACCGGCGCCGTCGTGAGTCGCCTGCCCGACCTGGTGGCCGGTGGCGTGGGGGAATTCGGGGTACCCCTTGCCGGTGATGTGATTTCTGGTTATCGCGTCCACCTCGCGTCCTTCCATACCCGGCCTGATCTTTTCGGCGGCCAGGGCGATCGAGTCGCGAATCGTCCGGAACGGTTCCATGACCTCGCGAGGAGCCGCGGTTTCTCCTTCACGCAGGAAATACCACGTCCTCTGAAGATCCGAGCAGTATCTCTCGCTTCTCGTTCCGAAATCGATGTTGAGGACGTGTCCTTTTTCTATCATTCTGTCGGTCGGCCCGGCGTGGGCGCCGGCCGATTCCGGTCCGGTGAATACGGACGGGCACTGCTCGCGTTCCCAGGAGGTTTCGACTCCTTCCCGGTCGACTTCGGCCAGGATGAACGAGGCCACTTCCCTTTCCGTCATCCCCGGCTTCATGAATCCTGTGACGCGGCCGAATATCTTTTCGGTGAGGTCGACGTTCTTTTTTATCCTGCGTATCTCTTCCGGGCTTTTACGTCCGCGGAGCTTCGACATTATTCCCTCGGAGCTCACCAGAGCGTTCTCGAAACGCGTCCCCTTGAGATATTTTTCCAGGGTAAGGTACATTCCATGGGACAGCCCGTCTGACATCAAGTCGCTTTCGGAGAAGTTGATCGCAATATTTTTCGGAGAGAATTTCTCCAACTGGTCCAGAAGAACGCTGCCTATCCCCTCCCTGTATCCGATCACTTCATAAGCGCCGACCTCTTTAATTCTGGACTCGTCGAGACTCCCCACGATGGCGACCGCATGGCCCCGAACAGGTATCATGAACGCCGACTGCCATACGCAGTTTGCCCCGAGGATAAGGTTCAATGCCGGATCGCCGATTACTTCGGTCTCCCTGACGAATGTCAGCCAAAGATCGATATTTTCTTCCTTCATGATCTCCGGAGCCTGGCGAATCTTTTCAAGTATCATCGATTTTCTCCCATTTCAGTCCCGTGTCGTCCGTTTTTCAAAGAGAAAGCCTTTAAAACAGAAAACTATAGTAAACGGGGGTTCTTTACAATAATATTCTGCCGGAACAGCGGGTGGATGTTTTTTTACCCGGCATTATATTAGTGAATGGCGGAAATATAGATATGAAAGCCGGATTCGTCGAAGCGATCAAGTCGAACATGAACGGCTCCGTGATCCCGGGAGCGTCGATGTCCTCATATACGACGTATCGTACCGGCGGCGAGGCTGAGGTTCTGGTCATTCCGGATAACAGCCATGAACTTGAAAGGATCTGCCGGTTCGCCGGCCGCGAAAAAATCCCTTTCATCATCATAGGGGCCGGCTCCAATATCATTGCCGCCGACAGCGGTGTGGAGGGCATGGTCGTCTGTACAAAAGCCGGTACGGCCGTCATGGATATCGCCGCGGACGGCGCGGTCGTCGCCGACAGCGGCGTCATGCTGGAGGATCTGATAAGAAGATGCGCTTTCAGAGGATTCGGCGGGCTTGATGGAGTCGCAGGTATTCCGGGGACGATCGGCGGGGCAGTGGTAATGAATGCGGGAACCGACGAGGGGAATATTTCGGATTACATCGAATCGGTGGAAACGATCTCCTGCTCCGGCGGGACCGAATTGATCGGGAGGGCCGGCCTCGATTTCGGTTATCGCAGAAGCGTGTTTTCAGGCACCGGCCGGATCGCTCTGCGGACCCGTTTCAGGCTGCCGCGAGGCGAAGGCGGGAAAATAATCGCTAATCTCGATAGAGTGTGGAGAGAACGGGCGAGGAAATTCCCGCTCGATCTTCCCAACGCCGGATCTGTTTTCAGGCGCCCGGAAGGCGATTTCGCGGGCCGCCTGATCGAGAAGGCCGGGTGCAAGGGAATGAAGGTCGGAGGCGCGATGGTCAGCGAGCGACATGCGAATTTCATCGTCAATACGGGCGGGGCGACCTCGTCCGAGATCACCGAACTGATAAGAAGAGTAAGGGCCCGGGTGCTGGAGACAACCGGCATGGATCTTGAGTTGGAGCAGGTGCTGTTGTAAACGTTTCCCTTCGTTTCTGGATTTCGAAGCCGGGCATGAAACGGATGATCAGGATCTTTTTATTCGCTTCAACAATTTGGATTTTAAAAGTGCCACTTCCTCGATGCCCGATCTATTGACTATCCAGGCGTAACCGGCGAGATATAGAGAGGAAAAAACGACTGCCCTGATCACGGGGTGGATATGAACCATGCTTCCGGCGTATAGGACGGGCAGGGTGGCGATGCATGAAAAAATAATGACGATGATCTTCCTTGTGTCGATCAGGCTGGAAAGGGAAAGTTTGTAAATCGACAACACCTTCCAGGCCAGGAACACGGAGAAGGCAAGAAATCCCGCGATGAAAGCCGTGGGCGGGGCGTATATCGCCACGAAACGAAATAGAATGGCGATCAGGGCGATATTTACGAATAGTTGCATGATGTTACCAGCCAGAAAGAATACATTTCTGTTTATCGCGCGTAGCGGACTTGCAAAGTCGAAGCACTGGATCAGCATCAGGGTGAGATATATCCTGAAAATAGGTACGGCCGATATGTACTCCTCCGTAAAAAGGGTGATTATTACTGTCTTGGCGAACCAGAAGAAGATCGTGAACAGCGGAAAAACCAGAAAACAGAGTGCGATGGTGGCTTTTTTCCAAAGAACGATCCTGTCGCGTTCGTTTGCCTGCGTCATCTCGGGAAAGAGCACATCCATGATGCTCGAACGGACGACCTGGATTATCGGGACCTGGTAATTGCCTATACTGTATATTGCCAGCACCCTGGTTCCCAGCGTGGAGGAGACGACGACCTTGGCCATGTCCGCGTTGGCCCTTTCTATCGCCGCCGCGAATCCCACCGGGACGATGTAGCGGAGCTGGTCCTTCAACAGAGGGAGTTCAATATGGCTGACGAAAAGGTTTCTGGAGGCGATAAGCACGAAAATGCATTTTATGACTTCCAGAAACACGATGGTCCAGATCACAGCCATGACGCTGCGGGTGATCCATGCGACGATGATGACCGCCGCCAGCCTGACAAGGGTTCGCGTAGCGGAAAAATAGAGTACGTGATCGGTACGTTTCCTTCCGAGGCAGTAGCTTTCGTAATATTCGAGGTTGACGAAAAAGAAGACATAAAGGATAAGCGGGAGAATGAAATCGTAACTGGTCCTCGAAAGAATCAGCCCTTTCCCGATATAGATCCCCGCGCAGCCGATCAGCGATACCGCAAGAAGCATCAGGGCCGTGTGTGTGACTGTCTGGCGCTCCTTTCCGGGATATTTTGAGATGAAATATATCGGGTTGGTATGTATCGAGAAGATAAGTATTCCCGAAAGGAGGAAGTAATAGAGGACGAATTCCCTGTACTGGCCGTATGCCGTGATGTCGAATAATCTGACCATGAATATCGGCGACATCATCACCACGCCGATGCTCATGATCCTGCAGATCACGAGGATGAAGGTCCTTTTCGCCATTGAAGCCAAAATCCGCACCTCTGTTCGATCCTATTCGACGACTATTTTCCCCACGGGCTCGCCGCTGAAATAATCGTCGTCCGTCAGGATGTCCCCCGGGTAATAATTGGGATATTGCGGTTTTTGCGCCATCCTGACAGAGACGGTATATTCGCCGGGGGCCGCATCCAAAGGCACCTTGATACTGATGCCGTCGGCGATCTCCCTCGCCGGCGGCCATACGTCGGGAGGAAAGATGCCGCCAAACGGCTGATGATCCGCCCTGAAACGGTATCTGGTCTTCTTTGTCATCTCCAGGATTTTCCTGTATATCTTGCCGTACCACCCGCTGTAAACGGCGTTTTTCCTGAAATCCGTATCGAATCTTATGTGAGCGACATAGCTTCCGAATGGCACGGATTCCCGCAGTACCCAGTAAATGACCGCGTTGAATCTTTCGCCGCGCTTTACGACGGGACTTTCCGTTTCGAAACGCGATATGGCGATTCCGGTCGTTCCCGAATCGGGCGATCCCGACAGTTCTTCGATGGTCAGTTCGTTTCCGATATAAGGCGGTTGCGGCGCGGCGGAAGAAAGCTGAGCGAAGCGGTCCCCGTCATACCGGAATAATACGACCGATTCGTTGTCGAAAATCTTTTCAAAGGCGCCCGGGGCGGATTCCAGCCTGCCGGCGAGAGCGTTGCATTCGCCCCTCCCGGCGCGCCAGTACATCGTCCCGATCGACGGATGTATGCGGGCGTTGACGAGGATATAATCGGCGCCGTATTTCTTCATGATACCTGCGATGAGCGACAGAGGTGACAGCGGGGAAAAAACGCTCCGGCAGTCGACAAGCCTTTCGATCGCCGTCGAATCGTTCGGAGAAGAGTGCTGGTCATAGGGACAGACGACATACTGCCTCGTAAAGGCGGGAATGCTGAAACTTGTGATCGGATCGGACAGTATGGTCTTTCCATCTTCTAAATTGTCGTTGATGTAACCGTACAGGTCGGATAGTTCAAGGGAGCTGAAAGAACGGAGTTTTTCGTATTTGCCCGGCGAATATGCAAAAGCGCGTATCGAGAAAAGGGCCGGTAGAATCGCAAACAATATCACCGCGAGCCATCCCGCCGTCAGAGCCGGTCTGCCTATTTCTCTTCTCCCGCCGCTCAGCCTGTCCCACATGGTCTTTACGAGAAAGGCGCCGACGACAAGCGAAGGAACCACGAACTCCATGCGGATAAGCAGGTATGACAACTTTTCGTGCAGCAACGGAAAAAGAAACGGGGTGAAAACAAGTATGTAATAGGCGATCTGCAGGGTGAAAAGGAGCCTCAGAGTGTCGTCGCGTTTCGCGATTTTCCACAGGATCGGAATCGCGGCAAGGGCAAGAAGGCCCGTGTACCCTGCTTCCTGCAGAAAAATGACGGGATTGAGGGTGAAAAACCGTTCCGTCAGGTACATCACACCCTGCGTATGCGTGTGAACAGGGTTCGCCGGCGAATAATCCCTGAAGTACCGGAGCAGAAGATACGGAAGGTTGACCGCGAGAATCAACGCGGGCAGCAGAAAAATCCTAAGCCTCCGGCCGGGAACAGGCTGATTCCTTTTTCTCAAATACGGAAAAAGCAGGGAGACAACGGAGGTCATGAAGATCAGGGTGACGAAATGTGCGACGTGGGTTCCGGTGGCCGCGAGTGAGGCGGCGAGCAGGATCGTCAGTAATCGTCGATCGCCCGAACGAAGGAAAACGGGCAGGATCATCAGGACTGCAATGTAATATGCGCGGCCCATGAAATACCCCGTCGCCGCGGAGGCGAGATGGTAATCGCCGAGACCGCCTCTGTATACGAATAGAAAAAGGAAGACGGCGACAAGCCCGGCGAAGCCGCTGTCAAAAAGCGCCAGCCCGGCGCAGTACAGTGCGAGCATCATCGAAACGGCGCCGATCGCCGAAACGACCGGCCAGACCGGATAAGCGTCGCCGTTACCGGTGAGTGCGTTGATCGATCCACAGAGCGCGTGCATCATCCCCTTGCGGATATCACGGGTCAGCATGCCGCCGTCGCGGTAATAGAACTGCTCCGGGAAGGCTTCGCCAGTGCGCGAAACTGCGGAGAGCCACGCGATGTGGTCGGGCGAATCCCCCGTGAGAAAAACCGGGTCCCCGCCGTAGAAAATAAGGAAGCACGCGCAGGCCATCACCAGGAGCAGGATGAGGACACCCGTCAAACTTTCCCTTCCGACCAATCCGGGCACGCCGCCACGCGGTTGTTCCGCGTTTTCCGCGACGCGGGATCCGTGCCATATCGCCAGTATCATCACGACCGGCGGAATGATGAAACGTATCAATGTGACATCAAGTCTCATGATCGCTAGCGGGAACAGCACGGCAAAGACAAGGGCCGTCCCAAGGACCAGCGCCGAGAGAACCCGAAGCGATCCGGAAACTCCCGGAAGGATTCCGGATGACAGCAGCAGCCCGGGAACCATGACCAGGTAGATAAAGAAGAAAGCGAACAGGACTCTCTGAAAGGGGACGATTCCGGGAAAAAGACTGAGGATGACGAATAATCCGGTCAGCGCGAGAGAGGATACAACAAGTGTCGGTTTACCTTTCATGCCCTTCCGCCCGATTCCGGTTTCGCCCGTGGCCGGCCGCCGCATGCGCAACCGGTCCGGCACGGACTTTCATTTAACGGCCCAGTATACAGAGTGCGGTCCGATATCACAATACCGAACTTGCCCGGCCCCGGGTCCCCCGCGGGTCCGGTAAACGGCCCAGTAATCGGTTGACACAAGGTCCTTTCGCCGTGCTAATATCGTCCCGGAAAATCCTCACCGGATATCTCTTCCGCGACCCCGCTGGAGGCAAGGAGGAAAAATGGAGCAAAGCAGGGATTCTGGCAGGCTGCCGGCCAACGCCTACAAGGTCCTTCAGAGCGGCGAGCAGTACACTCCGTACGTGCCGGCCGGCAGGATCATCCCCGAGATCACCGTCCGTTCGGTTGTCGCCGGAGTGATCATGGCGTTCATCTTTACCGCGGCGGCGGCTTACCTCGGCCTGAAGATAGGCCAGGTTTTCGAGGCGGCGATTCCCATCGCGATCCTCGCTGTGGGCATGGGCGGGCTCTTTAAGAGACGAAGCACGATTCTTGAAAACGTCATCATCCAGTCCATAGGGTCGGCCTCGGGAGTGGTGGTCGCCGGGATGATCTTCACGCTTCCTGCGATCATCATCCTCGGGCTCGACCTCAAATTCTACCAGACCTTCATCGCGGCTCTGCTCGGCGGGTTTCTCGGTATCCTTTTCCTGATCCCGCTGCGCAGGTATTTCGTAAAGGAGCAGCACGGGTATCTTCCCTTCCCGGAAGGGACGGCGATCACCGAGGTGCTCGTCACGGGAGAAAAGGGCGGTGACCAGGCCAAGGTGCTCATCGCGGCCGCGCTGATCGGGGGCCTTTACGATTTCTGCATCGCCACATTCGGCCTCTGGAGCGAGGTGATCTCGACGCGCGTCATTCCGCCGCTCGCGATGGTGGCCGACAGGGCGAAGCTGGTGGTCAAGGTAAACGCCGGAGCCGCGGTCATGGGACTCGGATACATAATCGGCATGAAATATTCGACGGTGATAACGACCGGCAGTCTTCTCTCGTGGCTCGTGTTCATTCCCGCCGTATGGTACTTCGGCAGGCATCTCGACGTGCCCGTCGGGTCCGCTGCGGGACTCATATCACAGATGAGCCCCGAGGATATTTTCACGAATTACGTCCGGCATATAGGCATCGGCGGCATAGCGGTGGCGGGGATCATCGGAGTTTTAAAGTCATCGAAGATAATCGTGTCATCCTTCAGCGTCGGGATCAGGGAAATGTTCGCCGGCAAGGGGGCGCCCGGGGCGAAGACGGAAAGGACCGACACGGATCTCAATATGTCGATAGTGATCGGCGGGCTCATCGTGACCCTTCTCGTGGTTCTCCTTTTCTTCGGATTCGCGGTGGTCGATTCGTGGGGAATCGCTGTGATAGCGCTCGTGGTGGTCGCGGTGATAACCTTCCTCTTCACGACCGTGGCCGCAAGGGCGATCGCGATAGTGGGGATGAACCCGGTTTCGGGGATGACGCTGATGACCCTCATACTATCGAGCGTCATCCTCGTCAAGGCGGGCCTGTCGGGCCCGGCGGGGATGGTTTCGGCCCTGATCATAGGCGGCGTCGTCTGTACGGCACTTTCGACCGCGGGGGCGTTCGTCAGCGATCTCAAGGTCGGGTACTGGCTTGGCTCGTCGCCGATCAAGCAGGAGGCTTACAAGTTTCTCGGAATCATCGTCGCCTCCGTCAGCGTGACGGGCGTGATACTGCTTCTCGACAAGGTCTATGGATTCACGGGGGATACCCCCATGACCGCTCCTCAGGCAAACGCCATGGCGGCGGTGATCCAGACGCTTATGTCCGACGCGCAGGCTCCATGGGGACTTTACATGGCCGGCGGATTCATGGCCATCATTCTCGAGATGCTGAAAATATCGCCTCTCGCCTTCGCCCTGGGCATGTATCTTCCCATACAGCTTGTCACGCCGCTCTTCGTCGGCGGGCTGGTCGCCCATTTCGTGTCGAGGAGCAGCAAAAACGAGGAGGTATCCGTCGCCAGAAAGGACCGGGGCACTCTCATAGCTTCCGGTTTCATCGCCGGGGGCGCCCTGATGGGAGTCGTCAGCGCACTGATAGCCTTTTTCGAATGGGACCGGTTCCTTCACACCGGTTTCGGCGAGACTTCGATGGGCGAGATCCTCAGCGTGATCCTCTTTACAGGTCTATGTCTCTACGTATATTTCGATTCGAAAAGAGGGGCGGTGGAATAGCTCCGCGCGCGGCGGGGGCCGCGGCGGGCTCGGCGGCGCGAATTTAGCGGCGCGAATATGATGGAAAAGACAAGGATACTCGATAACAGCGACCTCGATAACATAGGACCGTCGATCCTCGCCATGGCGGAGTCGACGGTCCTTGCCGCCGCGGCCGGGATGAAACCGGGAACCAGGACCGGCGCCTACTTCGCATCGTCCCGGATCCTCTCGCTTTTACGCTGCGGGGAGATGGAGGGAATCGTGCATTTGGAAGGCGGGCAGGTCGTCGGGCTCCTCTTGTGGCAGGAACTTCCGTGGGATACCGAAGCGACGGGCTCCCGTTGCGCCAGGATAGTGATGGCCGCCGGCGGCGGCCTGGCAGCCATGTTCGGGATGTGGAACGAGCAGGCCCACAGGCGCGGCGTGGAATATACCACGATAAGGATGCCTGAAAGTCATTCCTCGATGATGGAGAAAAAACAGATCCTTGCCGCGGCGGGATTCGGCAAACTGGAAAGAATCATCTACCTTTCCGCCTTTACGGGAACCGATCCGAAGTGGAAGGACCCTCAGGATTCCCCGGTGGAATTAAGGCGGGCCTCGGAGGAGGATATGGAGGAGATAGGCATGCTCGCCGCCGGATCGTACTGTTATGACAGGTTCCATAACGATTCGTTTTTCAGCCGCGAAGCGGCGGACAGGGTGCATGTGAAGTGGATAAGGGACAGTTTCGGAGGAAGGGCCGACGCGATACTGGTCGCCGCCGAAAAAAACGGCGAAATAGCCGGGTACTGCACATGCATGCTGCCGGCGGGCGCTGAGACCTTTTCAGGATGGGTCGATATGCTGGCGGTCCGGTCCGGCCTCAGGGGCAGGGGGATCGGGGAATCGCTCATGCGCGGAGCCCTTGCGTGGATGCATGCTGCCGGCGTGTTGTCGGCGGCCCTCTGCACCCAGGATGACAACAAGCCGGCGCTCGGGCTGTACGGGAAGACGGGATTCGACCCGTATATGACCGCGATCACCTGGCGGAAAGCGGAGCTTCACCGGTCCGGCCGGAAATAAAAGCCGTCGATGTGACGGTACCGACCGGGCGGACGGCGAAAGGAACTGCTGACGGATGGCGGGTATTCTCGCGAAACTCGTTTACGGAATGGATCGTATCTTCCCCAGACCCAGGGTTGAGGGACGGGAATCGCCGCAAGCCTATTCGCAGTGGGAGTACCGTACGGGCAGGTCGCTCGTCGAAAAATATTCCCGGTATTTCGGGCGGCTTGGCGGGAAAAAGGTCCTGGACATAGGATGCGGACTTGGCGGAAAAACCGTCGTGTACGCCGAAGCGGGAGCGGATGTAACGGGGGTCGACATCGATCCGGCCCATTGCAGGGGCGCCGTCGATTTCGCCGGTGAAACGGGGAACGGGATCGATGTCATATGCGGCGATGCGCAAATGCTGCCTTTCCGCGCGGGTTCATTCGATATCGTCGTCGCGAACGATTCCATGGAACATTTTTCCGATCCGGAAAAAGCCCTGAGAGAGATCGTGCGTGTAACAAAAACCCGCGGAACTGTCTTTCTCTTCTTCACTCCCTGGCGCTCGCCGCTGGGTTCGCACCTTTACGACCATATCAAGACGCCATGGTGTCATCTCCTGTACCCCGATGATTTACTTGGGGACGTCCTTGAGATCGCCCTGAAGAAAAAAGGGAACCCGGACCCGGCAGCCGGAGCGGCAGCGCTGATAAAAGGTTACAGGGAAGAAAACAACAGGATAGACGTTTCCGGATTCCGGCGGATTCTGAGCCGCTTCGGCGACGTCACCGTTGAATACGAGGAATTGATGCCTCCGAAGTTCCGTTTTCTCGCTCCGCTGACGAGGGTTCCGGGCCTGGGGGAGTTTTTTACCGGAACGGTCGTCTCGATTCTGCGTAAGACCGGATAGCAGCCCCCGTCCCGAACGGTTATCCGGACGATATCGCGGCATCTTTCGTCTATTCGGCTTGACGCGGCCCTGATAACTCGTGTAATTTCATCCGGGGTCCATGATGAACAGGCGACGAAGAGAGGAACGGATAGGGAATGATCGATAGAAAGATACTGCTGATTGTCGCTCTGAGCGGAGCGCTGGGCCTGGCCTGCTGCAGTTCTGATCCGGAAGGGCCGGTTATTTCGGTGTTCACGGATGGAGGCACATATACGCCCCGCGCCGGCGAGACCGTGCGTTACGTGGATACGCTGAGAAATGTGTCGGTATTCGGCGTGCCGACCGGGATCGGTGAGAGCAGCCTTTTAAGGCTCGGAGAGATCGAGGGGATCAGGTTCGAATCGATCCTCATCAAATTCGAATTCGATTCGCTGGAGTATTATTCCGGGATGACGGTCGATTCGGTTTATATCGATTTTCCGGTAACCGTGGTGCAGAACGAGAATTTTCATCTCGGAATCAGCTTCCACGAACTGCTCGAGGATTTTTCCGAGGACGACACCATCACCGCCGAGCCGGCTTTCGCGGCGGAGCAGATCCCCGGGCACGACGGAGAGACGGTGCGGGACATGAATTTCGAGGTGACCGGTTTCAGCCTCGATGAGTCGATAGTGCAGGACTGGATCGACGGAACCGCGACACCCTGGCAGAACGGGATCATTGTCAGGTGGCCTTCGGAACCCGACAGCATGGGCATTATAGAGATGACGTCGTCCAATTACGCATCGGATCCCCCCGTCATCAGGGTCGTTTTCGCGGATGATTCGGAGGCGGTTTTCGCAGCGACGGAGGATTACAATATCGCTTCGTACACGGCGGGCGGCCTCGCCTGCGTCGGTGGCGTGGCGACCAGGATATTTTTCGAGTTCGATTTCGACGGGGTAAACGAGGACGCGATGGTGAACTATTCGGCGCTCGTGCTCCATGTCGACGGCGGTAACGGGCTGGGCGCGTCGGGCGGGGAACTCCTTCTGTCGTTTACCACGGATTTCATATATTACCTCTATACGCCCGACACCCGCGACATGCTCGACCCGCTTTTCCTCGCGGGAACCGGCGTGGCGACCGGCAGTTTTGTCCCGACGCTGTCCGATGAATTGAGGATCCCTCTTTCGGGTTTTACGCAGGATGTCCTAGAGGATCTCAGGGAAAACAGGGGCCTCGTTTTCCAGTCCGACCTTGAAACCGTCCGTTTTCAGAAGGCTTTCTTTTTCGACACGGCCTCGGGCGATTCGCTGAGACCGTATATCGAGATAATCTATTCACTGCCCGCCGATTTTACCGGAGAATAAATGAAAAAAACGATGTTCCGGATTTCATGCATCTTTAGCCTTGCGCTCATCGCGGCGCCGGTACGGGTCGAAGCGCAGTCGATTTTCGGGCTCAACTTCATCGGAGAACACTGCAACCCCGGAGGAGCCCGCTATTCGGCCATCGGATATTCGGGGATAGCGGTCCCGGACACCAGCGACGCGCTGACGATCAATCCGGCCTCGCTGGCGGGCCTTCGCTCGTTCACCTTTTCGATCTTCGAAGTGACCAGCATGAGCAAGGTCAACACGATCGACCGGACTTCCGACCAGACGCGTTTCCAGTTTCCCTCCGCCATGATCGCGATACCGGTATCGAGGGGGCTGACGTTGGGCATCGGATACAGGACCCGTTTTGCCGGAAGGGCGGAATTCGACCGTTACCAGGACGTGGATTTCACCCCGACGCCTAGGGAACTGTACAAGTTCAACTGTTCTCTGTACTCCGTCCCAATTACCATCGCATGGATGCCTCTCGAACGGCTGAGCGTGTCGGGATCGATCCAGCTTGAAAAAGGATCGATAAAGGACGAGGTATATACGTTTTTCGACGATACGGATTACAAGAGCGTGCACTCCATAAGGACAAGAGGTTTCTCGGGGACTTCCTGGTCGGCGTCGGCCCTTTTCATGGCGCATCCGAGGCTGTGGCTGGGCGCCTCGTTCGACGACGCGATCGGTTATTCCGTGGAAGAAACGATCGAATACACGCTCGACAGGCTGCAGACCGTTTCGCGCTACGATTTCACCCTTCCCGCGGCATGGAGCGCCGGCGCCGGATTCGGAATCACCGGCAGGTGGTGGCTTACGTCGTCCTTCTGGATGCGCTCCGCTCCCGAAGCTGCCGGTTTCGGCCTGTTCGAAGGCTCTCTCGACGACGAAACCATCGTTTCCTTCGGAATCGAAAGAAGGGCCGGCGCGGAGGGACGCCGGTGGTCGAGGATGCCGCTGCGCATGGGTTACCATGAAGACCGATGGCACATCGAGTTTCCTTCCGGCCGGCAGGTCGTCTCGAGATTTTTCAGCGTCGGCACCGGGTTCGGCATGCCGGGCGGCCCGGGAGGCATCGATTTCACCCTTGAGTTCGGCAAGACCGGATCGGTATCGGGCAACTCGATAGATGAAAAGATCTTCCGCTTCGGACTCAGCATGAGTCTTTCGGAAAAATGGACCAGAAGAAGGATCGAAAGACATTGATGGATCGTTCCCTGAAAACCCTCGTTATATGCTCCGTACTGGCGGCTGTCACGGTAATTCCGATGATTCCCGCGATTTCGCCGGCGCAGGAAAAGGGGGGCCGGGTCGCCCTTTCGGAGGAGCTCGCCGGGCTGGCTCCGGCGCCGCGCATAGCGTATCTCAGGCACCTGATCGGCGGGGGTCGTGACGAAGCGGAGGTATTTTTCCAGCTGGCCATCGCCTACCACGAGAGTTCGATGCCGGATTCCGCGATCTGCTATTATCAACGGACGGTGAAAAAGGATCCGCGGCATTTCAAAGCGTACGTGAACCTGGGCGTCCTGCTCGACGACCAGGGAAAGGTGCCGGAAGCCGAGATGTATTTTCGTTCGGCCGTGGATATAAAACCAGACGATGTCCTTGCC
>JBFYZH010000070.1:0-57547 GCA_041309605.1 Candidatus Krumholzibacteriota bacterium | reverse complement strand
AAGAACTTATGTCGCGGGAGAGATTCGCCCATATCGGTTGTCGACGAGATCTTCTCGGCGGGCGACACGAAGGCGGGGGTGCAGACACTGGCCTTCAACCTGCCGAACGACGAACGTGTATCGGAGGCCAAGGGCACCAAGAAGGTGATGCTGCGCAACATATGCCACGCCAAGTTCGACCGCATCCTCTACCCGATAGCGGAAAGGGTAATCGCGAAGGACCAGCTCCAGTACGTCACCTTCGACGCATATTTCAACCACATCCTGCTTCACGAATTTTCCCACGGCCTCGGCCCCGGAAGGCTGGTGCTTGCCGACGGGACGGAAACCACCGTGAACCTGGAGCTCAAGAACACATACTCGGTGAACGAGGAAGCAAAAGCAGATATTGTGGGAGAGTATAATTTTTATTATCTTATAGATGACGGATTCTTCGACAGGAAGCTCGAGAACGAGACGGCGGTGACCTTCCTGGCGGGATTCTTCCGCTCGGTCAGGTTCGGAACGGATTCGGCGCATGGCGGAGCGAACATGGTCATCTTCAACTATATGAAGGAAAAGGGCGCCTACAGGCAGGACCCCGCGACAGGCCTCTGGTCGGTCGACTTTGCGAAGGCCAGGGGAGCGGTGGAGGGCCTTTCCCGCGAGATCCTGACGATCCAGGCACTCGGCGACTTCCAGGCATCGACGGCATTAATCGAAAAATACGGCAAGATGGGCGACGACGTGAGGGAATCACTCTCCAGGCTCGGAGACGTTCCCAAGGACATCGTCCCCTCGTTCGAAATAGAGAAGAGATACGCGGTTAACTGATTACAGTTCGGCTGCCGCCTCCTAAAAGTTGGTCGGCCTTTCGGGGGTAAGGTAAGCCATTACGGAGATACCGGGTAGCCGGAACACCCCTGTTCAGATAACCGCCAGGAGCCTCCGGTGTAGTCCCCGGAGGCTCCGCTTTTATCGTTTTGGGTGAATGGTCCCCTTCCAAAAGGAGGCATGCGGCGTGAAAGCGCATTTGTTCCTGATTCTTCCGGCGGTCGTGGCGTCGTTCATCCCTGTACTGGCGCAGGAGACGCCGGCTCCGGCGCGGGCCGATTCCGTGGTTGTCGATTCCACGGCGGCTGGCCCCGGCCGGCTGGCCGGACACGAAAAAGAGATCATCTCCATCGTAAGGCGAAGCTGCTCCGTATCGGGTTGCCATGAGGGAAAACGCCCCAAAGCCGGGCTCGACCTCTCGGCGGACGATCCTGGGCCCACCCTGCTCGACGTACCGAGTGAGCAGGTAAAAGAGATACTCCTCATCGATTCGAAGGATCCAGACCGAAGCTACATGCTGATGAAGATCGCGGGCGGGAAGGGAATCAAGGGCCGAAAGATGCCGGTCGGGGACGTCCCCGCGCTGGGCGCCGCGGAAATCTCCCTCTTTGCCGATTGGGTGAGAAGCTTCGGGAAGGCGGAAATAAAAACCGGGCCCTGAACGCCACCCGGATTTGCGGGGAGATAGGGGCGCGCTTCTTTGTTATAAAAAAAGGTTGTCAAAACGGAGCCGGGTGCCCTAATCTTTCGGCATCCATCAACACAGGGGGTGAATGCCGTGAAAAAACTCTCGGCCCTTGACTGGATCGCCCTGATTCTTATGATCGTGGGCGGCCTCAACTGGGGGCTTGTCGGAGCCTTCGGATTCGACCTCGTTGCCGCTATTTTTGGCGCGATGTCGTTAATTGCGAAGATCATCTACATCCTCGTAGGGCTCTCCGCGATTTATTACATCTTCAACCTCGGCAAATTCGGGAAGAAATAGCATTGCCGTGACGGGGGACGCAGAACCCCCGCCTCGAATTTTCCCCATTACCATCACCCCGGGAACATTAATGATCTCGTTGATTGACAGGCGCCAGCCATGTCCGATATCGGACACTCTGTGTATCGTTAGCGAACAAATCGATCCGGCAACAATTTAATTAACGTCTTGTTAATTAGCGTGTTACGGCCTGGGCACATTTCTTGTGTCCTGCCATGATCGGACGGCATTATCAATCTCTGGACGATGGCCGGAGGCAGAAACCGGGGAGCAGGAAGATGTTCGGATATTATCTGAAAAAAGCCCTTAGACATATCAGATCGCAGAAAGGATTTTCCCTCGTCAATATAGGCGGGTTGGCCATCGGCATAGCCTGCTGCATTTTGATCCTGCTCTGGGTCAGCGATGAGCTGTCATACGACCGTTTCCACGAAAAGATCGACGATATCTACGCAGTATATTTCGAGCAGCAGGCCACTCGGGGGACGAGGAGTTTCCACGACTCGTCCCCATACCCGCTCGCCGCGGTACTGAAGGAGGAATGTTCGGAAGTGAAGGCGGCCGCAAGGATCAGCACGCACGAGAGAATCCTCATTACCTTCGGAGAAAAATCTTTTACCGAGGATTTCATTCTCGCCGCCGATCGGGCCGTTTTCGAAATCTTTTCCTTCGATTTTATAAAGGGGGACCCCTCTGCGGTACTCTCGCACAATAATAGTATCGTCATCACCGAGAGCACCGGCCGGAAATATTTCGGCGAAGAGGAGCCTGTCGGCAGGGAACTGACCATAAACAACTCGATACCAGTGACCGTCACGGGCGTAATAAGGGACCTTCCTTTGAATTCGAGCTTAAAGTTTACCGCGATAGTGCCATTCGCCGGCGTGCACGGGGATGCCGTCAACGATACCGACAACTGGGCCGGGAATCCCCTGATGACCTTCGTTCTCCTCGACGCGGCGGCGGACCCCGCGAAGGTCGAAGAGAAGCTCAACGGCATCTTCGATAAATACTCCCCCCGGAACCCCACGATAAACCGGGCCCTTCACCTGCATCCGGCGGCGAAGATGCGCCTTCACGATTACCAGGGCGGGGGAACGATCATCTATGTCTATATCTTCGCGGCGATAGCGGCGCTGATCCTCGTCGTCGCCTGCATCAATTATATAAATCTCGGCATGGCCAGGGCCCCCGCGAGGGCGAGGGAGGTCGCGATCAGAAAGGTTGCCGGAGCGGCGAAAAGGGATCTGGTCAGGCAGTTTTTCATGGAATCGGCTGTGCATGCTTTTCTCGCGCTCCTTGTGGCGCTGATCCTCATCGAGTTCACGCTGCCTGCCTTCAACCGGATAACCGGCAAGGAGTTGACGCTGATAAGCCTGTTGCGGACGGGTATCATGCCCGCCGTCATTATCGCCGCCCTCCTCACGGTTCTTATCTCGGGAGGGTATCCGGCCGTCTTTCTCTCCGCCTTCAAGCCTGCAAGGATAATAAGGGGGGACGTCATCACCGGGACGGGGAATTCCCCGGCGAGAAGGATCATGGTGGTGTTTCAGTTCAGCATATCGACAGCCCTGATCTGTTCCACGATGGCGATATCCAGGCAGATGGACTACATGCTCGGCGGAAATGTCGGTTATGACGCGGCCAACATGATATATATCCCGATGAACGAAAACCTGAAGGGGAAATACGAATCCTTCAGGGATGAACTGGCGTCAAACAGGAATATCCTCGGCGTGACCGCGGGGTGTCAGAATCCCCTGGCGGTGACCTCGACGTCGCAGGTCTCCTGGGAAGGGATGTCTTCGTCCGACCAGATCATCATGAACTGGGATTTCGTCGACTACGGGTATATAGAAACCTTCCGGATGAAGGTCACGAGAGGGAGGGCCTTCTCGAGGGAGCACGCCTCCGACCTCGCCGACGCCTGCGTGATAAACGAGACGGCGGCCGCCGTGATGGGGATGACCGAGCCCCTGGGCAAATGGATCGACACCTGGTTCGGGAGGAAGATCGTCATCGGCGTCGTCGCCGACCACCACTACGAATCGTACAGGAACGAGATAAAGCCCTTCATCATGAGCCTCAACCCGGGATGGAACAACTACGTCTTCGCGAGGCTGGATCCCGGGGCCGCGGGCCCGGCCCTCGATTTCATACAGGAGGCCTGGGGGAGATTCTGCCCCGACCGCATGTTCGAGCACGCCACGTTCGCGTCTTTCCAGGAAACATTGTACGGTCCGGAACGGCGCCTTTCTCTTCTGATGAAATACTTCGCCTTCCTCGCGGTCTCCATTTCCTGTCTCGGGCTTTCGGCGCACGTCGGGGTTGCCGTTCGCCGGAGAACGAAGGAGATATGCATCAGAAAGATTCTCGGCGCGTCGGTCCCGGGACTGTTGTTCATGATAAAAAAGGAACTGATAATTCTCGTGGCCGTTTCCAACCTGATCGCGTGGCCGGCCGCCTGGCTCTTCATCGACATGTGGCTTCAGAACTACGCGTACCGGGCGCCATCCAGCGTCTGGATCTACATCGCATCCGGCCTTCTCGCGCTGGTCGTCGCTGTGGCCGTATCGAGCGTTCAGACGATACGGGCGGCCACGGCAAGGCCCGCCAGGGCGCTGAAGTACGAATAGCGGAGGCCGCCGCGTTCGTATGTTATCCGCATGACGGACTGATATCCCCTACTCGTACTTAAGAGAATCAACCGGGTCGGCGGCAACAGCCCTGAGCGACTGATGGCCGACCGCCACCAGCGAGATCACGATTGCCGCGAGCAAAGGAAGGGCGAGCATCCAGGGATCGATCGATGTCCGGCAGGCGAAATCGTCGATGAAACAATCCTCCCTTCGTTGCGACATCCCTTTTGGCATGTTATATTGAGGCTACGGAGCCGTCCCCACCCGCGAACCCTTCCAGACGCTCTAACGATACGGGCCGAGCGGAATCAGGGAGCAATTCTATGGCAATGATTTCTTTGAGGGGATTTTCCGCCCTATCGATCGCCGTCTCTCTGACGGTCTCCTGCGGGGAGGACAAGGCCGCTACACCCGCCGACAAGACAAAAGTCGCCCTTTATACGGGACGCGGAGCCTGCGAATGGTGCAAGACGGCGGCTGAAAGCATGTTCGAATGGATGGGGTACGAGGTGGAAAGGATAAGTCCTGGTTTTATCAACACGTCGAGCCTCGACGGCTTTGATCTCATCTGTTTCCCCGGAGGGGACATGTACGAATATGCCGCCGATATTTCATCGGCGGGCAAACTGAAGATCAAACAGTTCATCTCCGCGGGCGGAGGGTATATCGGAATATGCGGCGGGGCGTATTTTGCCGCCGAAGAGGTCTGCTGGCGCGGCAGCCGGCTTAACATGACGCCTCTTTCCCTTTACTCAGGCACCGCGACAGGCCCTGTCGACCAGATTGTCGCATACCCCGATTACGGGATGTGCGCCCTCGACGTCGCGACCCCCGATCATCCGATAACAAGCGGCGAGGACGGATCGATGTCGGTCCTCTACTACTGGGGGCCGTACCTCGCGCCCGATGCCGGGTTCGAAGGGGATGTCATCTGCGATTATCATATAACGGGGACTCACGCGATGCTCGCGTTCGAGTACGGTGAAGGCAGGGTTTTCCTCACGGGTGTCCATCCAGAGGTCGAGGAGGACAGCGACCGCGACGGCACCAATTTCTGCGGCGAACTCGAAGACCAGGAGTCCGAATGGGATTTCATGAAGAAGGCTGCGAGATGGTGCCTTAAGAAGATCTGAGCGCATGAATGGCCTGTCAACCCGGCAACGTCCCCAATGAAAAACGCAAGATCTGGAAATTCAGTGACGTGAACGCATAAAAATGAGGCGCCTTTGAATCAGAAAGGACCACCGTTTTCGCGGGTTTTGTGAGAGGGAAGCGGGTTGAAGCCCGCTTCCCTCTTTGCTGGGTGAGAAAGAATGAATTTATCGCAGAAGGATCATTTTGCTGGTTTTCGATTCCTTCATCGCTTCGAGACGGTAGAAGTAAATGCCTGAACTGACCGGGGAACCGTTTAAATTCTTTCCATCCCAGACGGCCGTGTGGTTGCCGGCCTTTTGCCTGATATCGACCAGCACGGCTACCCTGCGCCCTGCGACATCGAAAACCTCAAGGCTGACTTCGCCGTCGCCGGGCAGATAGTACGAGATGGTTGTCGACGGATTGAACGGATTCGGATAGTTCTGCTCAAGAGTGAGTGGAAGAGAAGGCGCGGCGATGAGATCGGTCGTGAAAAGTTCTTGTCTTTCACCCTTATCCAGGACATCGATTTTGTACGAATAGCTTTGTCCCGATACAATCTCTTCGTCTATAAAGCTGCAGTTGAGTCCGTCTTTCCGGATCTGTGGATTCTGGATCGGATTGAAAACTCCTCTGCCGCCCTCGGCTCGCGACATGACGAATTCGGCTGACGGCGAAAGTTCTGAAAGCGTCCATTCAACCTTCATCCCCTTGCGCTGTTTGTCGAACCCGGCGTTGAAGCTTTGCAGCTGAGTCGCGATCAGGCCGTCACAATACACACCGAACTGGTTGAATACAGTGACGCTTTCCTGCGGTCCCGCGAAGCAGGATGTGTAACGGATATCGCTGGTAGCCGGATGATCCGCGATACAGATGTAGCTTGAACCCGGGGCAATAGCGATCGCCTGGAATTTCATAACCCAATTCCAACAGTTTTGACAATCCGAGTATTCAAGCGTAATACCGTTTAGAATATCTCCGGAGGCACTTGCGACAAAAGTGTTGAAGGTCTGAGAACCAGTCAGGAATACGTTGTAAGGAAGCTGGACGCTAAATTCGGCGCCCATCTGACCATTTATGCTCGGAAGACAATGGACATATACATCGAACTCCTGGAACTGTATGCAATCCGTTCTCATGCTCTCGCGATTCGTGTCCGCAAATAACCCGATATAAGGCTTCGAAGGAAGCGGACAACTTCCGTCGAGCCAGTTAGCGAGGTTCAAGGCATATCGTGAATTATCATAATACAGGATTGACAGGTTAGGATGTGTCGTGTCGTCACTGAACCGGTAGTAAGTGGCATCCCAGGCGATCCTTCCGCATCCGTCATCATAAACGGCTGCCATATTAATACCATTATGCGTGGCGATTACTTGAGCAGGCGACGTGGCGGTGATATGCCCCTCATTGAGGTTGGCCTCGATATCCGCGACGTCGCTCCAGATTTCATGAGGATAAAAATCCTCTGTGGATACGGGACAGCCGACACTGCCTCCACAATGATTTACCTCTCCTGAAAAAGAGACTCCGTATGGCAACGAAACGAGATTCGCCGATCCGGCATAAGAATAACTGTCGGCGATCACCATGATCCCTTTGCCCGCGGCATGGAACCGGTGGAACGCCTCTTCCTCGTCCGAATTCAGAACGGTGCCGTATTCCGTGGACAGGAACCATAGCTGATCGTAATAGCCGAGAATAAAATGGCTCATCGTCGGCATTGATTCACGATCATTAGACATCAAATGAAATCCACCGGCAGCCAATACTTCGGGAAGATCCTCGTCGTAGGCACCCCGCCGGCATATACCGTTTACGTCTCCATAGTTGCGTGTCGTGTACAGCAACACTTCGCGATCAGGATGCTGATATACTCCGCCGCAGAGGTAATTCAGCATATTCTCCAGAATTTCATAACCGATCGGGCCCCAGTTCCAGTGATCGCCTCCGGCCATCGCATATGGCCCGACCATGATCGCGCCATTCATGACATGAGCCTCTGTAATATGACTTTGATGCAGACCGCGCTCGCAGGTACAGGTGACACCATATTGATCGCACAGGTCGTTGTTAATTGGTTGGCCGCACCAGCCGTAGCTGGCCCAGACATGCGTGAAATCACGGTTGTAAGCAGGTACCCACCAGGTGACGGCTATGCTTCCTATCGGGATGTATCCTGGCGTGACATATGAGATAAGTTTCGTTTCGTCATCGGGGTAACCTGTGGGAGGTACCCAGTCGGCAAGTCCGTCGAATATCGGATGCTCATCATCAGCGTCCACCCAGTACTCATGATCGCTTACAGTAGGGCTCCACGACGCTCCAGGTGCAGTGGTACCGAGCCCCATGTACTTGACGAGGTAGCTGCCATACCAGCTGACCATCATCCCCTTGCCCGCGTCGATCCGTGTCCTAATGGCCTCTGTGATCGTTTCGTTGTCGAACCCGGCGGGTTCACTATTGTTCGCTGCCCAGAAGGCGTCGACGTTGTCTAGCACTCCCGGGTCTTCGAGAATGGCGGACGGGTCGATCAATGTAACATTGAAGTCATGGCTGGTGGCGAAAGAATGCGCGGCGCTCTCCTCGGCGTCGAGTGAAGAAACGTTCTGTACAAACAAACCTATTCGATTGCCGTAATAAATGCGACGGATCTCTTCCACGGTCAACGCCTGGTTATAAATGCCGATCTGGTCGAGTTCCCCATTCCAGTATCCAGGGGAACTTGAGATTTGTCCTCCTATCCGAAGGGGATAATTATTTGCTGACGGCATCTCCGTGCCTGCGGCAGGGGTAGCGTTATCATACTGCCACCAACCTGAACGCTGAGTGCCGTCTATAACCCATACTGCCGAAGAAGGATTCCCGAACTCGAGAGAGATGGCGTAGTGATGCCAGTTGTCATCGTGAAATTCGAAATAGGTGCCATACAGGACACATGGCGCGTATTCAAATTGAAAAGCCAGTCCACTCGCCAGCGATGATCCTGATGTTGTCACATCCATCACATTGCCAAAAACCACGGCGTAGTTGATGTCGCCGTCTGTGACCCGTTTAATCAATGGTACTGCATTCGGCGAGGAAAAAGGCTGATCCGTTCTTGCCCAGAACATGATCGTGATCCGATCGGTAATATCGAGAAGATCGTTGTCGGGAACCTCGATATATTCTCCGGAGCCAATGAATGAGCGACACTTCCCGATCCTTCCGTCGATTATAGTTGTGCCGGTGGCGGTGCCATCCAGACCGTTCCCCGTGGCATCCACACAAGTGATGCCGGAGAGCTCGTCGAGCGGCCAGGATGCCACTTGATCATGCCCCCAGGTGGAAACGGGGAGCAGAGCGAATATGAGTATCAGTATTGCAGTACGCATGTAGAATCCTTTCTTGAAAATTGTTCTTGTCCCTCGACTCCCGGAAGGGAATCGCTGCCCTGAACTGGAATAATACGAAGCTTCAGATTTACAGTACGGCATTGTTTGTACGTGCCCAACAATCAAGTCAATTGCAACTTGTCGATCACCTCCTTGGATCCGCATCCGCAGACTTTGTGGCGAGAATTTTTCGATCAGATCGTTCAAAACAGCCACCGGAAATGGTTTGTGGATGTAGTGCTCGATTCCAAGTGAACGCTGTATTTCCTCGGATGCTGATTTTGTGTTGTCTTGTAACTCGGATGTGCTGTCTTCTCGGTCGATCCCTTTCGATCATCTATATAGCAGTCGCCGTTCCACTAGATCCGATCGCTGTCCGAAAGACGCAGAAGTGCCATTATTGATAAATTCACAAGAGGTTATGGATTTAGGCGAAGAAGAATGAGCGGTGGATATTTATTGTTGCAGGCAACAACCGTTGCAGTGCTTTCAGGAGCACATCTTAAACGAGTCTTGTCATGTGGATTTATCCTGCAGAAGAAAGTAACAGGTTCAGCAATAACAGTTGCTGTGTCCGGCGAATGAAGACTAACAATTAGAAGAAACTAGAAGAAACCTTTTACATTCCCACCTCTTTCATCATCTTCTGCAGGCCGAAGCGTGAAAGACCCATGCGGCGGGCTGCTTCATGAACGTCTCCCTCGCAGGACGCAAGAACGACCTCGATGTATTTCTTCTTGAATTCATCCATAACGGAATCCTTGGCGTCCTGATAGGGCATTTCGTAGATATCCTGGTTCTCGTATCCGGCGGCATCGACAGGGCTGTTATGTGATTGTGGTGTCGCGAAAGGTCCGTAGGGCCCAACTCCGTTGACGGGAAACAAAAAGGTGCCTCGAACGACGAACGCTTCGATCGCGTTTTCCAGCTCGCGCACATTGCCGGGCCAGTCGTACGCGCATAACTTTATCATGATATCGTTGCAAAGGATCGGCGGGGGTTTTTTGAGTTCCGTGGCCTTACTCCGCAGGAAGTGCCGGGCCAGCAGCGCGATATCCCCGCGCCTGTCTCGAAGAGGCGGCACATTGAGCACAAAGGTGTTGAAACGGTAGAATAGATCCTTGCGGAAACCGCCGGTTTCGATGGCCATTTTCAGATCCATATTCGTCGAGGCGACGATCTTTCCCTTGAAATGAAGTTTCCTGCATCCGCCGATCCGTTCGAACTCGCGCTCCTCGACCACCCGCAGCAGTTTTGCCTGCAGTGCCGGTTCGATCTCGGTTATCTCGTCGAGAAAAAGGACACCGTCCGAGGCAAGTTCAAAAACCCCCTGGGTTGCGGATCCTGCGCCGGTGAATGCTCCGCGCTCGTTGCCGAATAGCCTTGCCTCGAAGAGATCGTGCGGGACCGCGGCGCAGTTGATCGCCACGAAAGGAGTATCCGGGCAGGCGATGCTATGGATCTCCCGCGCAACGAGTTCCTTGCCGGTTCCGGTTTCGCCGGTAATAAGTATGGGACTTGTTGCCTGCGCGGCGTGGAGTATTTCACGGCGAAGCCCGGCCATCGTTTCGCTTTCTCCTACCATGGGGCCGGTCTGCGCCTCGATGTCGCGGCGAAGTGTTCTATTGACCGTGTTGAGCCGTTGCAGTTCGAGAGCGGCCGAGATATGTTTTTCCAGGGTAACCAGATCGGGTTTTTTGTCTATGTAATCCGAGGCCCCTTTTTTCAGAGCGGCTACGGCAGAAGAGGCCGACGCATCCTGTGTAACCATAATTATTGGAATGTGTGGATCGTCGCGCCGGAATCGGTCGATGAGGTCGAAGCCATCAATTCCTCTTCCAAGATCGATGTCGAGAAGCACGGCATCAAAATATCCGCCGCCGAACAACTCAATCGCCTTTTGCGCCGTAGACGCGGTCTCGACCTCGTAATTGTTCGACATGAGGGATTCGATGTCGACGCAGAATGCGATATCATCATCTACGAGAAGGACCCTTACGCGAGCATTTGACCGGCCGCATCGTTCATTCATGATCGCCTCAGCACAATACGGACTATGGTGCCCTTGCCGGGAGTGCTTTCCTTGATGAAGATCTTCGCGCCGAATTTGGCGAGTTCTTCTCTGGCATAATAAAGACCGAAGCCGCCCTCGACTTTTGTCGTGTACTGTCTGTCAAAAACCTTTTCGCGCTCATCTTCGGCGATGCCGCAACCGGTATCCCTGATGTCGACAAGGTGATAATCCCCTTCGACGGTGATTGAGATTCCAAATTCGGGCTGTGCGCTTTTCTCCATCGCCCGAACTGCATTTGTGAGCAAATTTTCCATCACCTTTTCGAGAACGGTATTAGATACAAATGCAGACTGATCGGCGGTGCCGCTGAAATCGATGACGGGTCGTATTCCGCGCGTTTCAAGTTCTTCCGCTCCCCGGGACAAAACACGGATAATGGCGTCGACTAACTGGCAGCGATACATATTCCGAAGATGCAAGCGGATGACTGAAACGCACTTTTCGATGGCATCGAGCGATTGGCGGGCTGTTTCGGCGTTTGAACCCGCCCCTTCCAACATTATTGAAGATGAAGCCATGATGCCGGACAGGGAACGGGAGGCCAGGCCGGCGCATCGGATCATCTCCTGCCGGCATGATTTCGCGACACCGGCTTTCCCGGCAAGCGACGTGATGAGATGCAGCTCGGAAAGCACAGAACCGTTGAATGCACGGGCGAGACCGTCGAATGTTTCAGCCTGATTGCCCGTGTTTTCCACGGTTCGCCCCCGGTTTACCAGATAAAAACGCAGCCTGTTGATGACTTTAATCGAAGAGCCGCCGTGACCGTAAGCCGTCATGGCGCGCAGCAACTCCTCCCCAGCCTCGCCGCAGGCAAACGATACGTCATCGGAATTTTCTTTTTTATGCCTGAACCCCGCAAGGAAGATCGCTGACGCGCCGATACCCATTCCCAGTAACACCAGCACAACGGCGCCGAAAGGGGATTTCTGGAGCTCGATCAACATGCCGGGGAGACGCGTTGAAAGAGGAGACGATGCATATCGATAGAACATGACACATCCATCGTTCATCGTCGCCAGGTACAGGCGTTCGGCAATTTCGGCCGTCTCGACCTTTCTGAATGTTTTCTCGTTGATAGTGCTATTCCACGGCATTTCGGCTTTCAAGACGCCCCTGGAATCGCGCACCATCAGCAGGCCTTCGCCGGAGCAAACGATCTCCCGATAACCGTCAAGGTCAAGATCCTTGACAAGGTGAAGCATTTCCGAGTCTCGATCCTTCGATTCGTATACAACGTTCAAGTCGCCATCGAGGATGTAGAGAATCCGGTTGTCGCCGCAGAAGACGATTTCGAGCGTCGAATCGCCGAACAGATCGGCGAGAATGGGCGTATGTGTCCCGGTATGCAACGGCCTGCTCTGAGTTATGATTCCTTTTGCGGGATCGAGAATCGCCACACTCCAGTCGTCCCCGGTGAAGTCGATGGTTGCCTTTTCGTCGCCATAACTGCGGCAAAGAACCATCTCATCATTACCGTCACGATTTATATCTCCGACCGCAACGGTGCAATATCCTCCGTTGACCGTGACGATTTTTTTCCAGTCTTCCTCCAGGGTGGGGGTCAGGCAGAAAACGTACGAAAGGGTATCGCTGGTTCCGTTCCAGCACGCATGGTTCTGTGGAGAGGAAGTCGAAACAATAAGTCTATTCCCGAGGGAAGTATCTTCGAACAGCAGGCATTCCGACAATACGGGACCCAGTTCAAATTTATGAAGAATATCACCGGATAGGGCATCGAGGGCAATCAGGGTCCTCGGGTAGGGGCCTGACATATAGGGATAAACCAGAAGATATGCCTCCATCCTGCCGTCGCCGTCCAGGTCATGACAACAGTTTATACCGGCCGTACCGGTGCCGATTGCTTTTTCCCGCCCTGTGGGTTTGAGCAGCGGGGGGCGTTCATAAAGAAGCGTCATTTTTCTATTGTCAGGAGACCATCGATAACAAGAGATATGTATGCCTTCATCGGTGAATCTTCGAATAAAATACTCGGGTATGCGGTCTCCGTCGATATCGTGTATATAGCTTATGCATCCGTTCGTTACATATTGGCCTTCATCCAGGTGCTGGAATTGTCCCCTGAGAATTTCCATAAAAATAATTCCGACATGTTTGTCGATGAGCAAGTCGTCGTTGCCGTCGCCGTTGGCGTCGGTGATGTAGAAGCAGTTCCAGCCGGCATCAAATTGATTTGACATTTGTTTTTCAAGCATCATCGGCAGCGATCTGTCTATCTCGACGCAGAATGCAAAGGAATGCAGGAGGATCGAAAATACGGTCAGAGAAATAAATATTGCATGCTTTACCATTGCGGCTTTTCGATGGGATGATCTGTCCATGTTGTCCTTGCGTTCTTCATCCGGACAGCGAGGTGGCTCATGTCAACCTGACTGATTATCCATTGAATCCGGAGCCCCGACGCCTTCCTGCGATTATGTTAGACGAAGCCTCAGGCCATGTCAACTCTAATAATATAAAGTTGTTAACCCGCAATTCCGGCGGTTCGGGAAGGTAAAATTATCAGGAACTCTGAGAGCGGAATGCCGGTATAATCATAATCGATATTATTATTCATAAAGGAGCTGTCCATGAAAACTATCCTTATTCTTCTTTCGATTGGTTTTCTTCTCTTCGGCCAGGCGAATGGATCGGGCGGCCCGGGCGCGGCGGATGACAACGGCTCGATGGTATACGTAAAGGGCGGCACCTTTGAAATGGGCAACCCGTATGAAAGGGCCGACGAGGATGAGAAACTGATACATACGGTCCGGCTGAGCGATTACTGGTTCGGTTCGCACGAGGTGAACGTCGCCGAGTTCAGGGAGTTCGTCGAGGCGACAAAGTATGTGACCACCGCCGAGAGGATAGGGAACGCGATGGTAATGATCGGAAAGAAGGTCGAAAAACCGGGCGACGGAAGCTGGAAGAAACCTTATTTCGCCCAGGACGACAGGCACCC
The DNA here is from genome assembly GCA_041309605.1 of Candidatus Krumholzibacteriota bacterium. Classification (GTDB taxonomy): domain Bacteria; phylum Krumholzibacteriota; class Krumholzibacteriia; order Krumholzibacteriales; family Krumholzibacteriaceae; genus JALOPX01. The sequence continues at coordinate 43,566 of JBFYZH010000070.1, read as the reverse complement.
GGCCGTCTGCGTAAGCTGGTGGGACGCGGTCGCCTACTGCAATTGGAGAAGCGCAAAGGAGGGTTTCGAACCATGCTATGGCGTAAGCTCCGATTCGCTTGTTACATGGAACCGCGCTGCGAATGGGTACAGGCTCCCCACCGAGGCGGAATGGGAATTCGCCGGGCGAAACAGAGGGCAGAACATAAAATATGCGTGGGGCGACAGCCTGCCGCTGATCGACGGAAAACCGGCGGCCAACACGAGGGACGAGGCGGCGTTCAGGGAGTGGGAACTGAACAATTACTGGGAAGGGTGCGACGACGGGTATGCGTATACGGCCCCGGTGGACACCTTCGCCGCGAACGCTCTCGGGATATATGGCATTAGCGGGAATGTCTACGAGTGGTGCTGGGACTGGTATTCGGAAACGTATTACGGCGAAAGCCCGGTCGACGATCCGGCCGGCCCTCCCTCAGGCACGATGCACGCCTGCAGGGACGCCGGGTTCAGCTGCCCGATATACCAGGAGGTCGTCGCCTCGCGCGGCAAGGGCGCTCCATACCTCGCCTTCAGCTGGGGAGGGTTCCGCATGGCAAGATCGGTCCGGTGACCGGGCCGGCCCCGTTTTTTTGAGCGTGCAATTCAACGCCGTACAGTCGCAGGAAGAATCCCTGAGATCCAATCCAGCACAAAATCGTTCACGTCCTGTTTTTCAGGCTCGTTGTGAAGCTCATGATAAAGGCCGTCCCAGATCTTGAGCGTGCATATTCCCCCCGCCTTTTCCGCGAATTCCCGGCTTGCTTCGTGAGACGTTATCCTGTCGGCGCTTCCGTGCATCAGGAGAAGCGGAAGCCCGAGGTCGCCGGCATGATCGAGTGCCCAGAGCCCGGCCTTGCGAACATGCAGGAATCCCGGAGCCACCCTGTCATGTACAAGCGGATCTTCGTCGTAAGCTTTGACGACCGAACCGTCCCTCGAGAGGTCTTCGCTCGGGATGCCGTTGGCCATCGTTAAACGGGGGAATAATTTCAGCATCACTGCGCATAGAGATCTTTTCCACACGGGCGGTTCCCTATGGATGCGCAGAAGCGGAGCGGAAGCGATTACTCCCGAGATCGAAGGTTTTTCCCTCAGGGCATAGTTTATGGCGAGATTTCCCCCCATGCTGTGGCCGTAGAGGAAGAACGGAAGGTTCGGATATCTTCTTGAAGTGTCGGCGAGAGTCCGCGAAATATCGTCCATCAATAGCTGATAATGCGGGAAATAACCTTTCCTGCCTCCCGATTTGCCGTGACCTCGAAGATCCGGGGCGACGACGGAAACTCCATGATCGTTGAATCGGCGTGCCATCTGGCTGTATCTGCCTCCATGCTCGCCGAGCCCATGAATTATCACAATAACCGATAAGTGGTTACGCGCGGCAGGCCAATGGTGAACGTAAAGCTCCAGCCCATCGGCCGTTTCAATTCTGGAATATGAATCCATCGAAGGCTCCCGTTATTGCCTGTCAACCGCGCTCTTGATCGACTTCACCGCAAAGGCTCGCCGATGGGAATTGGAAAGGCCCATGGTTCCGCGACAATCTCCTGCTGCGGCAGCGCTGATTTTAGAAAATAATTGCCCCACGGGCAACATATAAGAAGCCACTCCGTATCTCTTATTGCATCTCGGAAAGATTTATGAGAATTTAACGATCTGACCTGTGACAGACGGCAGGAGTTGTTGTCAGCCCGCCAGCTCTGTATCGCTGGTATCATCGTTGTATCTGGCGGTCGGATTCTGTATCACAAGCGGACTATATCCGATAGGGTAATAACGCTCTGGAGGGCCCCGATGATAGAGGTAAACGGACTCAGGAAATATTTCGGCGGCGTCAAGGCCGTGGACGGGCTCGGCTTCAGCGTGAAGGAGGGGGAGATATTCGGCTTCCTCGGCCCGAACGGAGCAGGCAAGACCACAACAATCTCGATGCTCTCGGGACTTCTTCGCCCCGACTCGGGGACGATCGCGATAGCGGGAATGGAGATGACGGCTAACAGCGGGCGGGTCCGCTCGATGATGGGCGTTGTCCCGCAGGAGATAGCGCTCTACGAGGAGCTTTCCGGAAGGGAAAATCTCCATTTCTGGGGCAGTCTCTACGGGCTTTCGGGCGCGAAGCTGAAGGAAGCGGCCGACAGGGTGCTCGAAATGGTCGAACTGACCGACAGGGCCGACGATCCGGTCGGAAAATACTCCGGAGGAATGAAGCGGAGGATCAACCTTTGCGCCGGCCTTATACACAGGCCGAAGATAATCCTGCTCGACGAACCCACCCTCGGGATCGATCCGCAGGCCCGCATTAAAATTCTGGAAATCGTAAGGAAGGAAGCCGAGGCGGGAACGACGATTATATATACGACCCATTACCTCGAAGAGGCCGAAAGTCTCTGCAAACGCATCGCCATCATCGACCAGGGGAAGATCCACGCCGAGGGGACGCTGGCCGAGCTTGTCAAGCTCGTCGGCGAGGAGGACATCGTCACGATCACCGGCGATTTCAAGGCGGACGCCTTCCCGGCGCTTCCCGAAGGAGCGAGGATCGACAGGATCGCCGACAGGACGGCAAGATTGATTGTGCGAGATCACGGCTCGGTCGGGAGGATGCTCGGCGGATTCTTTTCGTCCGGCCTTCGCATCGACACCGTGGCGATCAGCGAACCGAACCTCCAGGGGGTTTTCCTGAAACTGACCGGCAAGGAACTGAGGGACTAGACGATGAAGCGGGTGCTCCTGATATTCGCCAACGACCTTCGAAGAAGGCTAAAGAGCCCTCTCTCGATCATTTTCATGATGGCCATTCCGCTCGCCATGACCCTTGTCATCGGCGGTGTGTTCGGAAGGTCTGGCAAGGTCGAAATGACGAAGATCAAAATGCTGATCTTCGACGCCGACAAAGGGCTGGGCGGGAGGTTCATCAAACAGGGCTTCGAACAGGACAAACTCGCCGGGATGTTCGAGATCGTTCCGGTCGACAGCCTCGATGGCGTCGATATGATGTCAGAAGGAAAAGCCTCCGCCCTGCTTATCATACCGCGCGGGTTTACAAAGAAGGTGCTAGACAGGAAAAGCGCGGAGCTGAAGGTGATTAAAAATCCCTCCGAGAGTTTCAAGCCGGTTATAGCGCAGGAGGCGGTCTCCACCATAGCGGCGATCCTCGACAATGGCACGTCGGTCTTCAGGGAGCCGATCGAAAAGACAAGATCGATGCTGGACGACGACAGGTGGCCGTCGCTCGGCGACATGCAGATCCTTCTCGACGAGGCGAAGATCGGTTTTGTCCAGACGGAAGGGTATCTCAGCGATTCGCTGATAACGCTCAGGTCCGAGACCGCGGCCGGGGACGACGATGAGGAGGGCTCCGGGGGCATCCCCGGATTCAACATCTTTTCGTACGTGATGTCGGGAAGCCTGATGCTCGGACTTCTTTTCACGAGCAATATCATGCTCAACGACATAGTAAGGGAGAGGCGGACAGGGACACTGGCGAGGACCCTCTGCGCGCCGCTCGGCACGGGGCATGTCGTGGCCGGCAAGGTCCTGTCGGTTTACGCGGTGACGGCGATCGCGTGCCTGCTGCTGCTCGTCGTGGGAAAGTTTGCCTTCAGGATGGACCTGGGCGATCCGGCGGCCCTTGCGGCCCACACCGCGGCGACGATCCTCATGTGCACCGGACTGATGACATTCCTCTTCGGAGTCATAAGGCGCGAGCGCGCGGCCGACGCGATAGCCCCTGTCGTCATCATCGTTCTCTCCATGCTCGGGGGGAGCATGCTTTCGTTCGACATGTTCGGAGAGACGATGCAGAGGATCGGGAAATTCTCCCCCGTCTATTGGGCAAACGACGGTTTCAAAAAGATTCTGCTCTTCGGCGCGGGACCGGCTGAAATCTCCAGGAACATCCTCGTGCTTGTATCCGTGGGCATTGCGGCCCTCGTTCCAGGAGCGATCCTTCTCGGGGCCGGTTTCAGGAAGGGGAGATGAGCCATGACACGGGGCGGTTCCATACGGCTCGTTTCGAGGATCGCGCTCTGCGACTTCCGCCTCACCTGGAAGGACCGCAGCGTCATAATCTGGTCGCTGATCATGCCGCTCGTCTTCATCTTCGTGTTCGGCCAGATCAAGGGAGGCGGCTCTTCCCCGGATGTCAAGGCAACCCTCACGATAGAGAATCACGACGACGGTCCCGTTTCGAAAGCTCTTATCGCGTCGCTCGGCCGCGAGAACCTCGACCTCGTGTTCGAAATACCCGAAGGCGGGGCGGCGGTGAGAAGCCTCGTGATACCGGAGGATTTCTCCGAAAGGATCCTCTCGCGCGAGAGAACAAAGCTTGTTCTTCGGAAGGACAAGGGCTCCAACGCCGACGCGGGGCAGGCTGCCGAGATGGCCGTTTATAGAGGGCTCATAAAAACGGTATCGGCGCTCCTCGAGATAGAGAACGGCATCATGCGCGAAGGCGGGGGGCCCATTTCGATACAGGGGGACACCCTTTACGGAAATCTGCGGATGGTCGTCGAGGAGCGCGCTGACGGGATGGGCGCCGTCGAAGCCGGCCTCGATTCGATAATGGCAAGGGTGCCCATGATAACGGTTTCTTCGGCGGCCGCCGGGAAAGCGCGCGAGATCCCGAGCGGATACCAGAGCTCGGTTCCGGGGAACCTGGTGATGTTCGTCCTGATGGGGATGGCCTTCAGCGGAATCGTCATCACGCAGGAAAGAAAGGCCGGAATCCTGGCCCGGATCGCCGTCTCCCCGGCGACCCGGCGCGACATAGTGCTCGGCAAGCTCGCCGGAAGGATGATGGTCGGGATCGTCCAGATCCTGGTCCTGCTCGTCGCCGGGCGCTTCATCTTCGGCATATCCCTCGGAAACGATGTCGCGTCCCTTGTGATTCTCATGATCGCATTCGCCTTCTGCTGCGGGTCGTTCTCGCTTATTTTCGGCTCTCTTTTCGGCAATCCCGACCAGGTGACCGGCGTCGCGATCATTACGACGCTTGTCATGTCGGCCCTCGGCGGCTGCTGGTGGCCTCTCGAAGTCGTGCCGCAACCCTTCAGGATCGTAGCCTTCTGCCTTCCGACCGGCTGGACGATCGACGGCATCCACAAGCTCATCTCGTTCGGGTACGGCTTCGAGTCGGTCGCGGTCCACATCCTCGTTTTGCTTCTTTTCGGTGCGGCGTTTCTTGCCGTCGCCTCGGCGCGGCTGAAACTCGACCGTTGACCGGAAGCGCCCGGACACCTCGCGAAGCGAAGCAGGTCTTCCCAACGGCGGATTGACATTCATTAGCAAAAGCAATACGGTCTGGCAGGATATTCGATGTCCGCGGGAAAGATCGAACGGGCGCCCGGAAAAAGCGCGCGGCGAGGCGTGATGTGGAACCGCATCATAAAACGAAAAAAGCGAAGACGCCTCGGCGCCGGGCCGTTTCCGCCCGAGTGGCTCCGGATACTGTCACGGAACGTGCCGTACTGCGGCCGTCTCGGTGATGACGAACAGGCCCGTCTCCACGGGCATATCCAGGTTTTCCTCAGCGAAAAACGATTTGAGGGATGCGGAGGTTTCGAGATCACCGACGAGGTGCGCGTGACCATCGCGGCGCTCGCCTGCATGCTGATCCTGAACCGCGAGACCGATTATTTCCCCGGGATGAAATCGATATTCGTCTACCCGGAAAGCTTCGAGGTGCGCGACGAATACGAGATGTCCGACGGGACGGTCGTGGAGGAAGAGGACGATTTCATGGGGGAATCGTGGACGCTGGGCCCCGTGGTGCTCGCCTGGGACGAGGTCCTCGAGAGCGTGGCTGACCCGGAGGACGGCTACAACGTGGTCTTCCACGAGTTCGCCCACCAGCTCGACAGCGAAACGGGGGAGGAGAACGGCGCCCCGCGGCTCAAGGACCGCTCGATGTACGCGGAGTGGAACCGGGTTATGGAACGCGAATTCGAGCGGCTGAGGAGCGACATCGACCGCCGCCGTCCCCATATCATCGACGACTACGGGGACGAGAGCCCGGCCGAGTTCTTCGCGGTTGTCACGGAGACCTTTTTCGAGATGCCCCGCGCGCTGCGGCGACGCCATCCGGAGCTCTACGCCCAGATGAAGCTCTGCTACGGGCAGGACCCCGCGGCACGGTACGGGGAGGAAACTTGACTTTCGAGAAAACGGACCGGGTTGGCCGCATGCAGGAGGAGAGAACAAGCCGGGGGCCGCGCGCAGGATATGATGCGCCTGAAATTGTTGTATGCGACGAAACCGCGTTTGATATATATTGGCCCCTGTTCGTCAAACGCCGAAAGGGGTTGAATGTCGCTGACCCTGTATGACACTGGAATACTGCCGTAAATGCAAAGCGGCCTGTTGCAGGCTGGGAGGCCCCGATTTCACGAGAGCCCAGATGGAAAAGGTTATCAAGGCCGGCCATCCCGATCATTTCATCGAAATACGTCCCGGTCAATTCGAGCTCAAAAGCAGAAATGCCGTCTGCCCCTACCTCGCGAAGGACTTGTCATGTTCGATACATGAATTGAGACCTCCGGCCTGCAGAGCATGGCCGGTCCACGTGAGGCATGACGGAAACGCAAGAGAGTACCTGCTTATGGATTGCCTGCTCACTCCGAAGCTTTCGGACGAAGATCTGCGCGAGATGAAAAAACAGGCTGGCCGGATACGAACGGAGAATATTGTAAATTCCTTCAGCAGTTCCAGGCTGTCGAAGCCGGAGATCGATCTTATCGAAAAACGGTTCAGGAGGTTCAGGAACAGGCCGATGAAATAGTCAGTGAGGGCCTGTTTCCCGAAAGGGTCTGCAATCAGGGCCTGCCTGTCGTCCGGAAGGATCTGCAATCCGGGCAGACCTGTTATCCGAAGGGGTCTACTTCAAAAAGCGGGGCGGAATGAACATGAAAGCGTCAATGGCGGATTTTTTAACGAGATTGATCGCGCTTCCCCTAATCGCGGCCGTAGTATCAGCCGGCACCGGAGCGGCGAATTGCGGCGAAACCGAGGAATACGACATCCTGTCCGAATTGCTGGCGCACGAGTATGGAAGCGATTATGAACTCATTCTTGTGGATGAAACGACGGAGAACTGGCGCATCTGCTCGCCGCTCGACGTCCTGTTCGATAAATGGCCCGAACTGAAGCAGGAAACCATCGATTCTCTGATTGTCAGAAACAGCGGGGCTTCAATCGTCCTGGAGAAAAAATTCGACATCCCCGCCGCTTACGACCTTGTTTCCGGACAGCAGTTCATGCAGGCGCTTCAGGACACGGCAAATCCGAACTGGGATAATTTCGATTCGATCTATAATGACGCCCAGGGGTTCCTGACCTTCTCGATGGTCGGGTTCGATGCGGCGCATTCCCAGGCGCTGGTGATCTTCTCCAACGCCTATCGATGCAGCGGAACGAAGATCAGCCCGTCGGATCGAAAGATCGCGTATTTCAACAGGGTGAACGGGGCCTGGAAACTGATCGGGATCGCGAAGGGGTTCCAGACCCGATAAGGTTCGCCGGAGCTGCGCGGTCTGTAGAGCCGGCGGCCGTCCTGTCGAGAAAAAACAGAAGAAGCCGGATGCGGCGTGCCCTTTGCCGGGGAATCCCGGGAACTCCAAAATAGCGTGCCCGAAAACACTTGCGATATTTCCCCATCGATTTTAGAATGCTGGACATCAATCGACCCAAAGGAGGAGAGAGATGAGGGCAAACAGAATCATCCTGGCAGGGCTCGTAGTCCTGGGGCTTCTCGCCGGGAGCACGGTCGCAAAGGCCGATTACTACATCAAGCAGGTGAAACACACGGATCCCTTCACGGTCATGGGACAGACGCAGGAGGCAAAGGACGAGACGAACGTCACCTGGCTGTCGAAGACCATGGGCAGATTCGACAACGCCGACGGCACGTCGGTGATCGTGGATCCGGGGAAAAAGGTGATGTACTGGTTGAACCACGCAGAGAAGACCTACAGCGAGATGCCGCTCGCGATGGGCGACATATTAAACAAAATGGTGGAAGCGGCGGGGGAGGACGCGGACGAGGAGGGAAAGGCGATGGCCGAGCAGATGGGCAAGCTCGCCGGTTCGATGATGCAGATGGAGGTCAAGGTAACGAAGACCCAGGAGACAAAAAAAATCGAGAAATGGAACTGCCGGAAATATATCATGGACATCAAGATGCCCATGGGCACCTCGACATCGAATTCCTGGGCGACGACCGACATCAAAATAGATCCGGAACTTTACTGGGTGACGGTTAACGCGATGATGGCGGGTCAACCCGGATTCGAGGAAGCTTTCAAGGAGATGAAGAAGATCGAAGGTGTCGTCGTATATCAGGAGCTGACCTCCAAAATGATGGGAGCCGACATTAAAATGATCGACAAGATCGTTGAGATTGACGAAAAAGCGGCTCCCGCCGGGACCTTCAGCGTGCCATCAGGTTACAAGAAGGTCGAAGGGATGTGACACGGCCCCGCGGCGCCCCGACCCCATCGGCGGTATTCCGGGGGCGCGCGGAATGTGGATGAGACGGGATCTTGTGATGGCGTTGATTATTCTGGCGCTGGGTTACCCGCCGTCGCCGGTCCATGCCCGGGGCGGCGGGAAACCGGCTCAGCCTTCCGACACGACATCGGCGCATTCGACCGCGGCCGACTCGGCGCCGTCGCCCGGCGTGATATCCGTCGATCCTGCCGCTTCCGATTCGGCGCGCGTCCGGCTGCTGACGCCGTACTGGTATTACAAGCCGGCTGCGGCGACGACGCTCGCCTTTCATTCCCGCCCGGGCCTGGATTCCGGGAGAATGCCCGGGTTCGAAAGTTACAGGGCTTCCCGGGCCGAATGCGCTTTTCAGGGAGCGGCGATCGGATCGACGATCGGCATGAATATCGCGGCGCTGGGCCTGATGACGGGGGCCTGGGAACAGAAGGAGGCGTGGATCATCGGCGGCGCATTGACCACGCTTGGGACCATCTACGGAGGAATCTTCAGGGCGGACGACCCGAAGTGGTACAACAAGATCAGGATAGGCGTTTCCAGCGGGAAATGAGACGTAAATGCATTTTGCGGGTAAATCGATACAGGGACGGCGCGATTACAACCAGGACAGGATCCTCTTCAGGTCGGAGAACGACTGCTTCATCGCCGCCGTGGCCGATGGAATGGGCGGATATTCCGGGGGCGAAATAGCGAGCCAGATCGCCGTCGATGTCTGCGGGCAGAAATTCGACCTCTTCTGCTCCGCGCCGGATCAGGAAACGATCGAAAAGATGATCCTGGACATCGTCGGAGAATCCCGCGACCTGATCCGCAAAAAATCAGCAGAAAAAGAAGAGTTGAAAAGCATGGGAACCACACTGACGATCGCCGCCGGCTGCCGAGGCGAGTACGTGGTGGGCAATATAGGTGACAGCCGGACCTACCTGATATCCGGTTCGCACATCGATCAGTTGACCAAAGACAATTCGTTCGTTCAGGAGTACAAGGAAAAGTATTCCGAAGGGGAGTTCGACGAGTCGGTCCTGAGGAACGTCAGCAACGCCCTGACCAGGTCGCTTTCCGGTTCCGATTACAACGCCGATATCTATCCGGGACAGAACCGCAGGTTCACCATCGGCAGGGACGATGTCCTTCTTCTGTGCTCGGACGGCCTGGTCATCGACAAGATCGGAGATGTAGGCCCGAAGCTCCTTAAGCTGACGAGGGAATCGGGATCCCCGGCCAAAGCCGCCAACGCCCTGATCGACTGGGCCTATGTCAATGGTTCCACCGACAACATCTCGGTGATACTGGCCCATTCAGGGGAATGGGTGACGAGGCACAGGTGGCCCATCCTCGACCTGTTCGACCGGCCCCGGGGGAAAAGGAAGAGCTGATCGCCGGCGCGCCTGTACCGGCGCCCCGACACCCGTTCGACACGAAATGCCTTCCCGAACGCCTTGACACCCGTTCGACACGAAACGTCTTTCCAAACGCCTTGACACGCGTTCGACATTTCAATACGCTGATGTCTGTAACACGATCCGGCAGCCGTTATCCTGAACCGGTGACGCGTTTTCTGCCGGGCCTCATTCACGCCACACAAGGAGGGACCCTTGAAACAGATACTGATTGCGGTTCTGGTCATCGTCCTCATGAGCTCGTCGGCGACGGCTCAGATCGAAAAAGGAGACCGGGAGGTCCAGGCGAGCGCGTACCTGTTCACCGTGTCCGGCATTACGGTGCTGAACCTGAGCGGCATCTACGGGTATTACTACACGCAGAGGCTCGAACTCGGCGGCGGGCCAACGATCATGTTCATGGATTACGGATTCGGCAGCAACACGACGTTCGGGCTGACAGCCTTCGGCAAGTACAGTTTCACCGCTCGCGACAAGCTGGTTCCCTACGCGAGCGCCCAGTGGTACCAGTACGATATCGCCCCGGAAGACCCGATAGGGTTTGCGGATATGTCGTTCATTCAGGTCGGCGGCGGATTCAAATATTTCCTGAACGAATATCTCGCCTATGACGTGTCGGGGAACTTCGGATTCAGCCTCGGTGGCGGGGACGTCTGCTTCATTGCCATCGCCGGGCTGTCCGCGATATTCTAGGACGCGCGGTCATGCGAAGAACAATATTCACAGTGCTGGTGACCGCCGCGCTCCTCGCCGCGGGTGTGGGGAAGGGGCGGGCGATCGAGCTCTACCTGCGGTATTCGGTCCCGGCCGTCGGGGGGAGAATAACCGCCCTTGCCGCGAGCCCCACGGGGAAGTCGGCGCTATACGGCACATCCGAGGGAAGCCTGGTCCTCGTTGATCTTGCGACGGGCGAAGCGGCCGTCCTGTTCAACACCGGAGGGCGCGAGATTACGGCGGTCGCCGCCGGGCCGGACAATCTTTTCGCGGCCATAGCGGCCAAAGGCTCGTACATCTGGCTTGTCGACATCGAACAGAGGGCTCCCAGGGGTGAGCTGAAGGATATGAAGGGCCGGGTCGGTGTTCTCGCCTTCAGCGCAGACGGAATGTATCTCGCCGCGGGTGGGGAAAAGAAGGAGATCGTCGTCTGGGAGATCCCCTCGGGCCGGGTTCGCTCGAAACTGAAGGGGCATGACGGAGAGGTTCTGGCGCTCGCTTTCGGCGAAGCGGACAGAAGCGTCATATCTGCGGGGCGCGATAAAAAAATGATCGTCTGGGACGCCGCCACGGCGAAGCCGCTGAGGAAGTACGATCTCGAGGCCTCGACGATGGACGGCTCTGGGATCGAGGTGACATCGGCCGCCGTAAGTTCCGACCGTCTCTACCTGGCGGCCGCGATCGAGGAACACATCCTCAAAAAAGGCGGGCAGGGGATGCTTTTCGAATACCACCTCGCCTTCTTCGACGTCTCCAAGGGCGTTCTGCTGAAGATTCTCGAAGACAACAGGAGGAAGATCGAGCATGTGGCCCTTTATCCGGGCAACTGCTTCGCCGCGTTCGACAATTCGACGCTGCAGGAGCGCTCGATAGCTCTGCGGAACATCGAATCGGGGAGCGTCGATCTCGCCTATCCGGTGGAATCGGAATGCGCTCTCCTTGAATTCTCCCCAGACGGAGCCTGGATGGCGGGAGCGGCGGAACCGTTCGGGGATGACGGCCAGGCGAAGCTTCTCCTGTGGAAGGTCGATTACCAGGTACCGGCCTCCGGCTGCTTCGCAGGCAGGATAAGGCTGACATCGAGCGCCGAGCCGATACTCAAAAAAGGCGCGCCGAGAATAGCGGCAGTGATGCCCTTCGCCGCAGGCGCCGGGGACGAGGATATGGGCCGCGCGGCGGGGAATTTCATGGAGAGCCGGCTCTCTTCCAGCGCGAGCCTTACGCTGATCGAAAGGGCCAGGGTCGCGGACATCGTAAAGGAACTCGAGCTTCAGAAGAGCGGGCTGGTCGACGAAAGCAGCGCGGTAAAGGTCGGAAAGCTTCTCGGCGCCGCCCTTGTGATAACGGGCAACATCGATCGCGCCGGAAGCGATCTTGTCGTATCGGCGAGGGTGATCGACGTCGAGACAGGGGAGATACTGGGCACAAGGCAGGTCCACTGCGGCCAGTGCGGAGCGGACGACATCTTCGACGCCATCGACACGCTGTCGCGGACGATCGTCGGGGAGTGAGGGGCCGGCCCGGAGTCGCGATCATCGCGCGCGGGGGTTGCGGCCGATGCGAGCGGCCCGGGTCGATGACCGACGTGGCGACCGGGAGACGGTCAGGGATCGAGATCCTTCAAAATCGCGGCGAACTCCTCCGTGTCGGGGAAGTTCGATTTGGCCATCCTTATCAATGCCAGTTTTTCATTGCGCCCGGCGGTGCCGGCGAGACGATTTCTTATCTCGGCGACTATCAGCATGAGCTGGTTTTTAGCCTGGGCGTTGGAAGAATCGGCCGCGAGAGCCCTCGTGTACATCGTCGCGGCGCTGTATCTGTCGCCGGCGAGAAGCATGTTGTTCGCGTAGTAGGCGTCGCCGCATATCATATATATCCCCGAGGCCATGCCGGGAAGCCCCGCGGCGAGGCCTCGCGCGAGATCGGTGTATTCCCTGAACCTGTTTTCAAGGAACGCGTTCTTCATCGCGATCGTAATCGTTTCGCGGAGGCGTTCGCCGGCGTATTCCTCCCCGGGGAAGGCGACGGAGATCGCCTTGTAGACGTCCGCGGCGTTGTCCTCCCCATCGCCGAGAAGGCGGGCGGCTTCGAAATATTTGTGACCCCTCTGGTAGAGATTATCGAGCTTCATCTGAGGAAAATATTCCACGGCCTTGTTCATATAGCGGCGGTATCCGTTATAGTCACCGTTCGAAAACATCCTGTCCGCGTTCTCCAGGTGCCATGTGTACGCCTTCTGCATCCCCCGCTGCGCCATCACGTTTCCGGGATCGATGTCGCGTATCGTCCCGAGCTTTGCGAGGGCGGCGTCTATCTCTCCCGCGTCGATTTTGCTCACGGCCTCGTCGTAGAGTTTCTTTACCCGTTCGGTGGCCACCTCGTTGAGGCCTGCCGGGGCCGTCTCCGGGGATGGAAGTATCCCTGAATAATGCCTTCCCGGGGCGAAGACCGACACTACGTTGAAATCGCGCCGCTGCAGGGCGGGCCAGCCGATCTTGTAAGCGGCGTACGCCGCCCCCAGGACGACAAGCCATACAACCGCCCTCGGAAGAAACCTGCGCAGCCGGCCCGGTTCCCCGCGTTGTTTCTTTTCCCTGCCGGGGCCCGGATCGACTTTCTTTGCACCGGGTTTTGCGGCCGGTTCCTCATGGACCGGCTCCGAGAAGATCGCGCGCGCGTTCTCAGGCCTTTTATCGGGCGATTTTTCCATGCACCGGAGGATGATCTCCTGCAACCTTTTGCTCACGACCGGATTGATCTCGCAGGGAGGAGCGGGATTGTCCATCGCGATCTGCCTGAGGACCGAGAGGGTGTTCTCCCCCTTGAAGGGAAGGGTCCCTGTCGCCATCTCGTACATCACGACGCCGAGCGAATAGATGTCGCTTTTCGTGCTGGCCCCTTCGCCCATCGCCTGTTCCGGGCTCATGTATGCCGGCGTTCCGAGCACGGAGCCGTCCTGGGTGAGGTTTTGCGCGAGGTCGGAGGCCTTGGCTATGTCGAAATCCATCAGGACCACGTTCCCGTCGTCCTTCATGAATATGTTGGGACTTTTAATGTCTCTGTGTATTGTGCCGTGTTCGTGGGCGTAATCGAGGGCGGCCGAAAGGGGTCTTATGATCCCTTCGATTTCGCGCTCCGGCATCGGGCCTTTTTTGTCGATGCGCTCCTTGAGGGTCTCGCCCTGAAGGAATTCCATCACGATGTAATACCAGCCCTCGTTGTCGCCGACATCGAAAACGGGGATGATGTTGGGATGTTTCAGTCGCGCTGCGCTTCGGGCCCCGTTGATGAACCTTTTGACGAATTCGGGATCGTGGGTGAGTTCCTTGTGAAGCACCTTTATCGCCACGTCCGTCTGGAGGACCTTGTGCCGGGCCTTGTAGACGATGGCGACCCCGCCCCGGCCGATCTCCCCTCCGATATCGTATTTTTCGAGCTCGATCATTTCGCCTCCAGGCGTGATGCAACCGGCGCAAAGCCGGATCGCCAAAGCGGAGCCACGGCATCATTAAAGGTGGAGATTTCCGGGCAATGGCCGCCGCCGCGATACCGGGAACCCCGCGGGTTGAAATTCTACCCCAGAGCCCAGCGATTAACAAGCAAATTAAGGGAGTGTGGGAGGAAGGAACTCTAGAAACTTGACAATGGATTTTGGGTCATATAAGCTGTCGCACAAGCAGCTCGTTAAACCATACATTATGCGGTTAATAATCCGGAGGTGATACTATGGGCGGCTATCTTGCAATAGGACTGATACTGATATTTTTCGCGCTCAGTTTTTTCACTAAAAAGGTGCGATGCTTGCGCGGGATGCCGTACATCCAGGCCGCCCTGGCGGTTTTCTTTCTGATCAGTGCGCTCGTCGACAGGGCGCGGTTGTATCCGGACCTTTTATTTTGCATTGTCGCCCTGGGACTTGCCGTAAAAAGCCACAGGCAGATCAAAACATCGAAGGAAACGGAAACGACCTGATTTGGTCCGCGCCGATTTCGAAGGTATTGCGGTAATCGCAAGTCTTCCCGTTCATGGTCATCCGGCCGCCTCCAGTGCCCCGTTGTAATAACGCTGAATCGACCCTTCGAATCGATAACTACGACGAACCCCGGGATTCTGTAAACCGTTTCCGATATTCATCTTGATACTCGCGGGGCGGATTGATATAGTTGCCCCGGGAATGCACCATTGAGAGGAATAAACTATGAAAAAATGCACGACGATCGCACTGATACTCTTTGCATCTATTGCCATTGCCGGATGTTCGAAAGACAGCCCGACCGATGTCCAAATCCCGACGGCTATCTCGAGCCCCTGGCCCGCCGACGCCGCAAACGGCGTCTCGACTTCATTTACACTGAGCTGGAGTTGTTCCGGCACCGATGCCGGGGACCAGGTGTATGACCTCTATCTTAGCACCGTCAATCCGCCTGCCGTGGCAATCGCCGTCGGACAGAGCCCGACGACCTTTTCCTGCACCGGTCTTGCGGTGAGCACAGTCTACTATTGGAAGGTGGATGCAATCGATGGCAGAGGGACTGTGACAAACAGCCCGGTGTGGTCGTTTACGACCGGGAGCGGCGTATATTCCCCGGGTATGGTAACGGTCGAGGGGGGCACATTCGTTCCGAGAGGCACGGTAACTTTGACTATCGGCGAGTTCAGCATGGATAAATACGAAGTGACGTACGAGCTTTGGACCGATGTGCGAAGCTGGGGATCGACGAACGGCTATACCGATCTCGTGGCCGGTCAGAATGGAGTCAATCCGATCGGAGCAAACAACCCGGTGACGTTGGTGAACTGGTACGATATGGTGAAATGGTGCAACGCAAGGTCCGAGATGGACGATCTCACGCCGGTCTATTATACGAACAATACACAGGGCGCCGTCTATCGCACCGGGGAGCTCGATATAAATATCGACGCAGTGAACTGGAATGCGGACGGCTATCGACTCCCGACGGAAGCGGAATGGGAATTCGCGGCGCGCGGGGGGAACGACTCCCGGGGATATACGTTCAGCGGCGGAAATATTGCGGACAACGTGGCATGGTATGCGGGCAATTCCGTGAATTCGACGAATCCGGTCGGCGCAAAGTCCGCGAACGAGCTCGGCATTTACGACATGAGCGGCAATATACTCGAAGGGTGCTGGGACTGGCTGTTCGCATGGGACGAATTTCCATACGGCGGCACGACGGACCCGAAAGGTCCCTCGACGGCACAGACATACCGTATTACGCGCGGCGGTTTCTTCAGCGGCGAGGAGATAACCTGTAACGTCGCCACCCGCAGCTACAACGCCAACGGGCCGAGCCATCGCGCCGCAATCATAGGTTTTCGGTGTGTCAGGGACTAGCCTTCACGCGTTCCGGGAATGTCGTGGGCCCGATGTCTGTGCTCTAATAATTTCCGCCCGGAACACACGTAACCTGAAAAACACGCGGCCGGTTACCCTACTGGGGGAGCGTGAATTCCGTGCCCCACGGATCGATCACGATCGGGGGCTCCAGAGCCACATTGTCGCTTTCGAAGATTTCGATCAGCGCATCGACCCGCCCGACCGACTCGGCCCAGGCCTCGGCCGTCTCCGGATCGTAAGGATCCAGCAGCACCGACCGGCGGATGTCCATGAACGCCTGCAGCCATTCGTATTCATCGGTGCCGTCGGCGGGCGTTCCGCCGACTTGTGCGGTTGTCCGGTCGATAATTGCCGGCAGCCCGTCCGGATCGTCGCCATCGCCATGTTGAATACAGGTATCGTAAAGATTCAGCAGGCTCAGCGGAAAGGATAATCCCAACTCATCGGCATGATCCACAGACGGCCAATAATATTCATCGTCCACAACCTCGTCTTGAACCTCACGAAAAGTCGGGTCATCGGCGGCAGTCAGCCACGCGGCTTCCAGATTTTCCAGCCCATCGATGTCACCGCTCTCTTCGGCAGCCAGTTCCTCGAGGCGCGTAAGATAAGCGGCCAATGGATTGACGGGGACGAGTTCTGTGTAGCGCTCGACCACCTCCAGCATGTCGCCCGTCGCCGAAGTGAACCCCGCACGGCCGGCCGTAATGCCGCGCCCGTCATCCAGGTTCTCGGCATAGCCATAATCGATTTCAGGCGTGTTATTTTCGAACACGCTGATGATCTGATCGGCAAGCACCCGCTGTTCCTCGGTAAACTCCACACCTGACGATCCGTCGCCTCCCCCTGTGTCTTTGTCACACGCGAGCAATCCCGCGATCAGGCATAAGCAAATGTGGATATATTTCATAATATCTCCTCGCGCCGGTATTGGTTCGTAAACGAGCTCATTGGCTCATCCATGTGATATCACCGGTAATTGTACATCAGTATTTTTCTATTTCATACAGGAATGCCGATGCTCCGTCCAGACGGTCTCGGACCGGGTGGTCTCTGTCCCCTATTGAAATTCACCCCGAATCCGAGGTATAATCATATGACTTATAACGTTATTCTCTCGGGGGGTTTATGTCATGAAGTACACCGCGCTTGTATTATCGATTATTCTCCTCGCTTCGCTGGCGGCCGCTTCGCTCGAAGCGCAGGTTCTCTCGACGTTCGACACGGACCTCGATGGATGGCGCATCATAGGGGACAACAGCGCCGTCTGGCAGTCGACGGGCGGAAATCCCGGCGGCTGTCTCGACGTGAACGATCTCGCCGTCGGAAGCACGAACTGGGCGAGTGCGCCGAACAAGTTTCTCGGAAACTGGAGCTCGTTCACGACGGCCGATTCGATATATTTTGATATATACGAGGTGAACACGAGCGGCGGCGCCTGGCTCGCGATGAATCATGTGAGACTTGAGGGTCCCGGTGGTGCGGCGGTGGCCAGGGACACGCGGATCGTGAATCCTCCATCGCAGGGGGTTTGGATCCATGCGCGGATCATGCTCGATCCGGCGGTCTGGACGCTCGAGTCGGGCACGTGGGCGGAACTTCTCGCCAACGTCACCTCGGTCCGCGTATTCGCAGAATGGGTCAACGGGGCGGAAACGACATGGCTCGACAACATCGGCATATCGGGCACGCCGGGGCCGGTCAACAATGGATGTATAGAGAACACGTTCAATGTCTCCGGGAGCGGCGTCGGAGACTGGAGCTTCAGTACCGCAGGCACGGTCACCAATCCGGAATCGTCCGGGAATACCGGCGGCTACCTGTATATTAACGACTCCTCAGCGGGCAACTCGTACGCCTTCGCGGCTTCGATGTTCCTCGGCGACTGGTCGTCTTACGATGGATCGGGATTCGTCACCGTGGATATCCGCATCGTCAGCTCGGCGGGAAACAACCTCGGCTCTTCCGACTTCATCCGGATTTCCGGACCGGGCGGCGTCGCATATGTCGAGCTCACCGCGGAGGATCTCACCGTGCCCGCGCGTGTGTGGAAGACATTCTCCTTCCCGATCGATGAAGCGGAATGGACGCTCGATTCCGGAGACTGGGCATCGCTCATTTCGAATGTAGAGGAGTGCCGGATCGACGCCGAATATTTCGACGGTACGGAGGTGGTCGGCCTCGACAATTTCGGGCTCCGTACGGATGACTGCCCGCCGATCGACGATCTCGTGGATGTGGTCGATCCGGCGTATTCCAGGTGCGGCGTGATGAGCCTGATCGGCGTCTCGGTCGTCGCGTTGAATCCCATGGACGGCGAGCTGTACGGTCTTCTCCGTGCGTCGAGCGGCGGGCTTTTCAGGGTGACGGGAAGCACGGCGGGCGTTTTTCTCGCGACCTACAGCAACCCGGCCGATCTCCTTTTCGTTTCTAACGGGGATGCCTTCATCTCCGAGGATTACAGCGGCGATGTCTATCGCAACGCGTGGGAGGGGACCTCGAGCCTCTGGGTGTCGGGATTTCAATCGGGCGACGACGATCCGTTCGGCATGACGATCGCTCCGCCGGACTTCGACGGGGCGAACGTTAATCCGGGCGACATCCTGGTGAGCGACAGGGGAAGTTCCAACCCGGACGGGATCTGGTCCTTCCCGCCGTCGGTGGCGGAGGGGGAGCTCCAAGTCATGCCCGATCCGGGGGAAGTGGATCATTTCGATATCTGTTCGGACGGCGAAGACACCGTCTACGTGGCGGACGCGCTCGACGGGGACAACATCTATTACCTGCTCGACGACGGCACGCTTCACGCGATCGCTCTCGATCCGCCGCTCGCGACGCCATACAGCATCGTGTACGATTCCCTGACCGGTTTTCTATTCGTCGCGGATGCGAGCACTGAAACGGTCCACCGCGTCGATCCGCGCACCGGCGCATGCACGCTCGTGGTTGATGGATTTATCGCATTCAATCCGTGCTGCCTCGAAATCGACGCACCGGGTCGCAGGCTCTACGTCGCCGACGCGGGATACAACCGCGTCTACGAGATCTGTCTCGAGACGGTGACCGGCGTGGATGACAGGGCGCCGCGGGCTTCGTCGCTGGCGGTCAGGGCTTATCCGAACCCGTTCAATCCGTCGGTGACGCTCGTCTATTCTCTGCCCGAAGCGTCGCTGGTGCGCATCGCGATCTACGACGCGGCGGGGCGCCTCGTGCGTACGATCCGGGACGGGCGGTGCGAGGTGGGCGAGAACCGTGATTTCTGGAACGGCCGTGACAACGCGGGACGGCAGGCCGCGGCGGGAGTCTATTTCGCCCGCATCGAAGCTCTAGGAAAATCCGAGGTGCGAAAGCTCGTGCTCATGAGATAAAGGGAAAAACGGGGATTTTCAATGGGATATCATTCACGGTTCTCCCTCATCGAACCCATGTCGGCTCGCGCCCTCCCCGATCATGAGAACCGGAAAATGAAGGGAAGGACGAAACACACGATTGCGGCCCAGACAGCATACGTCGGCAGGTAACCGGCCGCGGCTCGGCGGACCTCCCCGACGCCGGCGGTACCGCGCACTAATCCGAGATGGGCGCGGCAGACCAGGGCCAGGTGAACCAGGATGACGACATTCGCCCCGAGAACGACCACCCTGTTCGGGGAAAAACCGTACGATGCGAGCCGGAAGACGATAGCGGAAAGCGCCAACAGGTCGATCAAGAGTGTCACCGTCAGCAGGGCCAGGTTGACGTGGTCGACCCACCCCACAATGTCATCGTCACCGCGCTCCGCAATCGACAAAACGGCCATACCGAGAACCACGACCAACAGTCCGTTCACCATGATCAAGAAGGAACGATCCACGAAGGGATTCCGCCCACCCAAAAAGGCCGTCACAAGGTAGATACCGGTCATGACGAGAAAGAGCGGCGCGAAGACACGGGCGAGGACCGACGCGATACCGGTGTGTCTTTGGAAAACCGTATCGTAGAGGTAAGTTCCGGCTATCGGCACCGCCGCAGCGCCCATCACCCCGATGTTCGCGAAGTACCAATCCTCCGCGCCTTTGGAGATCAGCTCGAAGAGCGCAACGGTGAGCGCGCTGAAGACTATGCCGCCAAGCGCGATCAAGCTGCCGAGGATCAGGAGTTCGCCGTTGTAGCGGAGAAAACGGATCCGCGACTCCGTATCGCGCCAGGATGAACCTGTGAAGACGAATCCCAGAAGCACCCAGTACAGGATCGGCAAATGGATCAACGCCATAACGACGGAATCGGTGGAACCGGGAAGAAGGCTCGCGAGGGTGCTCGCGAACGCGGCCAGCAATAGACCGGCAACCAGCTGACTTCGACTGCGTTGCCCGATCCAGAAGTAGAAAGCCAAGGCGAGAATGACACACGAGGGTGCAAAGCGCGGATAGTACCAATCCTCTCCCAGCCAGACGGCAGGCAATCGCACGAGCAGGCCACAGCCCAACGCAATGGCGATCGCACGGCCCTGCATGCGCGCACCCGGGAATGTCCCCTCTCCATCGGCGAGCCGCGCACTCCAGACGCGGAGTACGATCTCGTCCGGTCGGGTCTCGCGCGCCTCCCTCAGGGCGCGGCGGAATGCTCTCGGGGACTCACGATATAGCGCCTCGAGCGCCACCGGATCATCGAGCAGTTCGAGTATCTTATCTGCGTCCATTGTGGCCCCGCTCTCCCGCTGCATGGCAAGGTTATACGACTATGCACCCGTTTGGTCATATGGGCGCAAGCGTTCTATTTCCTTTGCTTTATTACTATTCATGGCATGCCAAAGATCCCAATCCGACTGCAACCCAAGCCAAAAATCAGCCGACATGCCAAGCACTTTTGCCAATCTCAACGCGGTATCCGGAGTTACTCCTCGCTTGCCATTGATTATCTCATTAAGCCGAGGATATGATATCCCCAAGCGTATTGCAACCTCGGACTGGCTCACTCCCAACGGTTTGAGAAATTCCTCGAACAGCATCTCTCCCGGGTGAGTAGGCGGCCGGTGTTTCGGCAACCTTCGCCTTACAGCAATCGATTCCTTTTTAATTTTCGCGGCCATTTCTCATCTCCTAGTGATAGTCCGTAATTTCAACGTCATGAGCATTCTCGTTTTCCCAACAGAAACATATCCTGATTTGATCATTAATTCTGATACTGTATTGTCCAAGTCTTTCGCCTTTTAACCCCTCCAAACGATTTCCAGGCGGTACTGCCAATTCGCGCAAATCGCGTACTCGATTAATCTGATCGAGCTTCCGTCGGGCGTTTTGTCGGACACTTTCAGGACATGTCCGCCTCGCAACCGTAGTATCGTCTCCATCGAAAATATCCCGCGTTCCTCTGACAAGGGCACGTTCTCCGGAATCCGGTCTACTGCCTCCACCACCCACCGGCAACTCGCTCTCGCTCCCATCGCCCCGGACTATGCGAAGCTCGCCGGCGGCCTCGGCCACGACATCGGCGGGCACGATCCTTCCATAAAGCTGCGCGAAAAGCTCAGCATCCTTGGGGGCCCAGCTCCAGAATCAGTTTCCCTATGCGGGACGTGCAGGTCGACGAGAAATCGTAGCCGTCGGGGCTCGCGCTTTTCAGCGAGTTCCACCGGGCGACCGCCGCCCATCAGTCTGATGCGTTTGTCACCTGCCTTTGCACGCATCCCTGACCGAGCTCCATGACCGCAGCTTGGCGTCAAAGCCCTTGGAGGCGTTGGCCGGACTGGTCGACGGGAGCAGGTGAAATTCAATTGTTGGGCGCAGCGAATCGGGCAACGCGATATGCCGCTTGAAGAGAGCCTGCGCCCTGACGCCGTTGAAGAACAGATGCGAAATGCCTGGATGCGCGGCAAGGAAGCCGCCGATATCATTGGGTACAACCGACGCGGCGACGATGCTGGAGTCCAGGCTGCCGGGGCGTTCGGCAGACCGGAGCACGTCCCAGACCGCAACGCGCGAACGGGTGAGCAGGGCCGCGCGCGATGGATAGTCCATCTCCGAACAGCCGGCGAACAGAGCGAGCATTATCGGCCAGAAGGCATTTCGTGGATGCCCGTAGTATTGCCCTAGTTCGAGGGATCGTACGCCGGGCACGGTACCGAGGACAAGTACGCGCGCGTTGAGTCCGGCAATAGGATCTAAACCGTGAATCATTCGAAACCCCCGTTGATAAACCGACAACAGCTTCATCGCAAGTCTTCGATCGTTTGATGCGCAATCCCTTAAATATAGATTAATTAATGTCTGATACTTTATCCCGGTCTCTTCAGATGAGCTGCTTCGGATATTGCCTAAAAGAATCGGCGGTTCCAATCCGGTGCATGGTAATGTCAGGCCATATATACCGCATGGACGAACAAAGCTTTACATCCGCAAGATTCTCGTTTTTTAAAAATCAGGTTACTCAAGATATTGCACGAATATTAAAAGTGAAATATCGCTCCAACGGACGCATAATTAATTTGCGTGAAATTATAAACTTTATCATTATCTGCGCCACCTTCAAGAATTCTATAGCCGGCTTTCAAATCAATTTTATCGGACGCTTTAATAATCAGCGCAGCAAGAACATCCTCGGCGCGACCTTGAGGCGCGGCCAAGGCATCACCATCCAGTAAAAAAGCAAACTTATTGGTAATATTCCATAAAAGTCGAAAGTGAATTAATGGCACAAAACCGACATTCGTTTTTTCAGATTCGAGACCATCTCCTTTGACAGCAATTTTTGCATCGCGTATTTTTGCGGTAACTCCAAAGCCGATCTCGATTTCGTCTTTTCTTAAAATATCATAGCGGTAGATCAATCGATAAGAATTGAATTTGTAATTTGCTTCCAAAGGTGTATTAGCCGGGAATGTTTCACCTTCGAATATAAGATTGCGATCTAATTGCCCCGCATAATTAATTGATAAAGGCGCATATAGAGCGCCCAAATGATGGCGGTCGTTGAAATTATAGAATATTCGAATTCGGTGGAATACTCCTGGATCGGCTTCAAGGTCTTCGGAAAGGGAAAATAGCGTTCCTCCTTTCCCTGGAATTCTTACATCGTTGTAGCCGCTAAAAACGACGCCTGATTCAATGTCCAGATCAATTTGTGAAAAGGCTTCAGGAGTAAGCAAAAAAACAACGCCTATTAAAACAATGGAATAACTGATAATTTTTCTCATTTCCCGCTCCTTTGGGCTTCAAGATTAATCTTATTTCTCCCGGCCTGCCGCTAAAGCTCGCCTGCCGCATCAGCGGGCAGGTGCGGCTGATTGTTGGCAGGCAAACTACTTGGAACCATTTCAAGTTGCATGCTTAATATGACGCCGTTTGCTAAAAGAGCAACAACCAAAATGCTTCAAGCTCGCTTAAAAAGCGCAGTAAATCACCAGAACGACCAGCCAATAACTGAATGCGAATATTCCGATTCTGGCCACACCGATCGCGTTGGCAAGTAAGTCTAACGAATCGTACGTATTGGACATGAATCCAAAACCATCGAGTAGCTCAAAAGACTCCACGCATACCAACACCAATGCCGCGGCGATGAGCCTCCCAAATCGCGGCAACATCATACACATTCTCAGAAACACAAAATAGAGTGCGAACGAGACGGTCAAGTTTCCCGAGTACGATTGCACCAGATCCTGGAAAGGTCCCGTATACTGTCTCTTCATCAAAAAGAGGACGATGGCGACAGCAACGAAAAACAAATTGCGAGTCACTGAGCGGAACTCGAAAGTCCTGTTTGCTTCGATATCAGCCATGGTATCTCTGAGCGCCACTTTCTAATGTCGGCTTCACGAACAGCCGCCTTCGGTGGCTGCTCGTGAATGCGGAAGTTAAGGCTCATTAACAGAAAACCCTATCCGCCTTTTCTCAGGTACAGCCTTTGGACTCATAAGCTGTCGGATTGCCTGGATAAGCGATCCAATCTGCACATCATGATCAGCCAGACGTTTTTCCAGTTGTTCGAGTTGGTCCGATAACTCCCTGTTTCCAGCCATAAAATGCCGCAACTTTACAAAAGCACGAACAACAAAAACACTCATTTCCACGGCACGTCGCGTATTCAACACGCTGGCAGCCATCAAAGCCCCATGCTCTGTAAACGCATGCGGCTGTGCCCTCGAATACTTCAAATTCCCCAGGTGGTCGCATTTTGCGACCACCTCCATTCTCTCACTCCCGGTCAATTGAAACATGAAGTCTTCGGGAAAGCGATCCCTGTTCCTTTTCACCTGTTCATTCAAACGTTTTGTCGTCACTCCGTAAAACTCAGCCAAGTCGGCATCTAATATGACTTTTTCGCCTCGAATCAGTAATATCCGCTGCTCGACTTTTTCCACACGAATCAAAGCATCTTCCGATGTCATTTCACCCCATCCTCCCTTCCCAAGTCGAATTCAACTCTCCAGAAACACTCCTTTATGTAGACTTAACGTCCGCTTCAGCTGCGGGCCGCGAAGCGGACTGTCAGGTGCGCTGCCCCGTTATGTGATGCAAGCAATTACTTATACTAATGCACCTTATTTCCAGAACCAAAATTACCTTATCAGCGAACCGAAATCCCTATTCCTAGCGCGACATAATTATAAGAATAATTGACTTCAACAGGATCAGGGAAAGCAGCAAAAGTACCTGCATTTGTAAGCAAATCCATTTCGTCTTTATAGTGAGAGTGCCTATATTCTAAGAAAAACAGCCAGTTTGCTTTGCCTTTTGTTTTTAAAACCAAATCGAAAGTCGAACCAATGCTATAGGAAATACCGCCGCACTCATATATTCGATACCATTTATTATCATGATCATCAAACCACTCAACATTGCCATAAGAATAGCCAACTCCCAATGTTGGCGAAATCGAAATATTTAACTTTCCTGACCTGAATGAACATATATCCCAATTAAACTGCACCAAAGCTTCAAGGGGCATTGAGTCTTCTCTATATTTGGTTGAATCTCTTTCCCAAGAACGACAGGGAATTTGTGCATATCCAACCCCAACCCCAACTTTCTTATAATTAAGGATTAATGATAGGTTACCCGAAAGATGCATAATACTACTCTGCTTTTGGACAACTCCATTCAATGTGCTCTCAAGTTGATCCTCACTAATCCTACTGCCGTATCCCAAAGATACTCTTGCGGTCAAACGGATACTCGAATCACTTTCATTCCGGACAACATCATTTTGTTTTTCTGAATATTGAGAACCCTCGTTCTTGTTGTTCAGGTCCTCACAAAAAGAGTTGAGCAATGTAGTATGATATGGAAAATCTAATAGTGTCTCACCGTTAGCTACTTCACAGCAAGTTGTTGCGTATAATGTCAGCAGAAGAATAGTAAATACGTAATGTTTCAATGCTTACCTCCTTATAGGTGCTTGTATTCACATAACGTTTCGGTTCAGCGGCGGCGCCCTGCGCCGTCCGCTGCAACCGGTTGTTGGCCGTCTCCTAAGCATAGAACACTCAGTATGCTATTTGTCCTCCCCTGACTCCAGCCGCAGAGACGCCTAGAACCTCTTTCTCTTGCCATAGCAGTCCCTGCAGTAGACTGGTCTGCCTTCGCTGGGTTTGAACGGCACCTCTATCTCTTTCCCGCATTCCGTACACGTGGTCGCGTGCATTTGGCGCGGGCCGAATCCACGGAATCGTCGGAACCCTCCGGCCTCGCTTGGAGTCCGGCTCATCTCCGGAACCCAGGGTGCTACCACATGCACAGAGGGCGGTGTCCGCGACGCGAGTGACTCGGACAGTACGTCGAAGGGCACAAGTCTGCAATTCGATGGAAGGAGCCTAGAGACCTGCGCGGAATGCAGCTCGGTGGTTACCTTGCGCGCAATCTCAGCAGACATGCCGGCAATCACGACGATGTGATGCGGGTTGCCAAGGACAACCAACTGTGAGTCCGTATCACGAATTTGAGCCCCGAGTTCGAGTGCGTATTTCTGAGCCTGAGCTACAGCGGTGGCAGCGTCAGAGGACAGCAAGACGACGTCCTTTCTGGGTGTGTTGAGGATAGTCGTCTTTGGTCGTTTGATCTCGATTACCCCGTATCGTGAAAGTGGATCTTCCAACCGAGGATAGAAATAGAAGTCCGCTTCAGCCTTCCCCGGTCTGCATGGGATAAGCTGCGCAGGTTCAATACCGAGTGCAAGGCAGTCTGTAAGAATGAACGGAAACTCGGTAAACAGGGCTTCCCATTCTCGCTCAAGGGAGTTCGGATTCTCCAACAACGCAACAAAGCGATCTCTGGCCTGCCGGAATTGACGACCCCTTATCATTCATGCGCTCCAGGACACAAAGGAGAGCCGCGAGTCAGAAGCATTAGATGACGCCCAACGTAATGTATACAGAACTATGATATTTGATATCACTGCAAGCTCCGCGGCGTATCCAATATCACTGCGAACATTTTATTGCCCGAATTCATTCAAAATCAACATGGCATCAAACACAACCAAAAATCCTTGTCACGATAGACTGCAGGCGCTCGCCATGTTATCTGATATGCATAGCGACCGCTTCCAGAATCCGGTCCGGAAGACTCCAAATCCCTTGCCGCCTCCGCCAGCTCATACTTATAGAGATGAACGAGTCCAACGACATAATATTTATCATACTCGCCACGGCTTTGTCAATCGCCTGACTATCCGGCCCTGGGACTTCCGGCCCCCGGAAATCCCGCATTCCCACCGCCGCATCCATGCGTGATCCAGGCGGTTGATCTGCCGATCGATCAGGCGGGAAGGAGGTCATCCTTCCCCAGCCAGGATCCCGAGCATAATCCCGGTGTTTTCGTTTCCGGGATTTTCCACCAGGAAGGCGCGAAGCTCTCCGGCAACGTCTGACACGACGTCGGCGGGCACGATTCTTCCAATCTCAGCCGGGGTCCGGAGTCTGTGCGCTTTCGTGCCCGAACCCTTCCGCACGGGCGATCCAGCCATCAGCGGCGATGCCGACGGCAATTATCGACAAGAAGGTCCCGGGATGAAATATTTTTCCGGGCGGGATTGATCGAGTTATTATTGCGCCGCCGCATCAGTCTAAACCCTGCCGGCGGAAAAGAACATCGGGGGGAAATATCAGTGAACCGCCAGCTCCGCGCGTCTGCGCCAGAAAAGCCATGCCGTCAGGGCCAGGAGAATGGCCAGGCCCGCCCCGAACTCGCCGATCACCCAGGCGGTGATGCCCGTATCGGCGGTCAGAGGCGTGAATATCCCCTGGATGAAAAGGTTGTGGCTTGCGTGGAGAACGACCGCCGGCCAGAGGCTCCCCGATTTAAGCCGCAGCCAGGCCATTGCGCAACTGATCCCCATCACTCCCGCCGTGAAGATGATCACATTGAACCAGAGAGGGGTGGAGGCATTGCCGTAATCGGCGAAAAAGACCGCCGGGTAGTGCCAGACGGCCCATATTCCGCCGCTGATGAAGACCGTTCCGGCGAACGAGGTTTCCTTGAAAAGCTCCGGCACGAGAAAGCCGCGCCAGCCGATCTCCTCCCCCAGGGCAGGCAGGCAACTGAAGAGCACGCCGGCTGTCGCCATGGCAAATGTGTAAACACCCACGTTCAGGGATGCCGAGGCGAATTGGATGTGCCATCGTTCGGCGGCCCACTGCAGGATTTGATCGGGAACGAATCTGCCGAGCCCCGTCAGCCAGGCGATGCCGTACAGCGCGATGCCATAAATGACGGGCAAAGCATACCCCGCGCAAAGGTATTTGAACCGGCCCGGCTTCCACCCGAATCCGCGCAGACTTCGGTGAAAGAAAAGCTGCGTGATGATCGCCGCGGCGCCCGGGCACCACATGAGGCCGATTACGTGCCTCCCGAGGGATCCGGACGAAATTATCGGATAGAGAAAGATCGAACTGAGTCCGAATGTAAGGACCAGGAACACCAGTATTTTTTTTCGCGGGAGCGACATTCCAAGACCTGCTCTCTCATCGTTGCCGGAGCGCGTTCCCCCCGGGGGCAGCTTTACGAATTTCCATCGACCACCGCCCGGCCGCCGTCATCGGCGCAGCCGGGGACTTCCGGCGATCGATCGATAAGATCGGAACCATAAAGGAGCAATTTAATTGGAACGGCGACACCCTCCTACGGGCAGGTAATCCAGAAGTCGCCGCTGATCGCGAGCGCGACCATCAACCGCGTGACAATGTAGACACGATGCATCACATAAGCCTCGCAGACGCCCAGTCCGACTTCGTCCGTAATGCAGTCGAAGTCGCACGCCTGCGATTCGATGAAGGTATACGCTATTATCCGGTTCACCCACATCATAAAATCGATTTCCCCCAGCCACGGCAGATAACCGGCCCCGCCTCCCGTATATATATCCCAGAGATCCGAGGTCAGGATCGTGACCTTGGCGAGGAGATAACTCGATAGTTCCGTTCCGAACTCGTCCGAGAACAAATCACAGGCTCCGCATTGAGCCACCTCGGACTGGAAAGACTCGAGCACAATTACCTGTTGATCTATCAGGCCCGGTAGATCCACGTCCCTCATCCTGGTCCAGGTCGAGCAGCTCTGGTCGACGCACAGCGTATGCATCACATTGATGGCCTCGGCGATGCCGCTGAGGGCCGAATTCCAGGCCTCCTCGCCGTATTTCTCCTGCACCGCCCCGATCAGTAAATCCGTCTCGATCGATTCGCGGTTTATCTTTCCCCACATCCACATGTCGAGATATGTCGTCCTGACCGTCATCGTGGAGCCGTCGTACTCATCGGGCATTATGACGTTCCATTCCTGGGTCCTGTTGTCGTACCCGAAAGCGCAGGGGTGTTCATCCGGTCCGATCGTCATGCCCGTCACCGGGAACTGGAATTCCAGTTCCAGGTCATAGGGTTTGTCGCCGCCCGTAGAAAGGTCGAACTGCGCTTGGTAACTGGGATAACCGGAGCATCCCTGCGGGAGATCGGAGACAAAACCGTCGTCGACATACAGGGACCGGCATTCATCGAGGGCGCCGGCCGGGATAACGATGCGCAATCCGTAAAACAGGCTGCCGGGATCCGTAACCTCAACCACCCCGCCCGCGGGGCCATAAATATCATCGCCTTCACATACAAGAACGGAGGAGCCGGGCCCCCCGCCGTCATCGCCGCAGGCCATCAGGAATAAAACGACCAAAAAACTGAATGTTTTCGATCTGACAATTCTTGAATTACTTTTCATCATGCTTCTCCCATTTATTAAATATCGCGAGATCGCCCCGACACAGTTGCCGAATTCGTGCCGGACCATGGCTGCTTCCGTCGCAGCCATACCTGGTGCGTCGATCTATGATCGGCAGGGTGGAATGCTAGCACTAAACGGGGGCCGAGCCAATTCATATTTGAACAGACAGGTATGCTCAAAGCCATTCATTTCGAAACCGGCGGGTTCACGCAGTGTCAGCTTGTGGTTGTCAATTGTTGCATAGTCCAAAGGATAATGGCCCGCCTATTCAATTACGCCACATCCCTCTACCGTTGCGTTCAGCGGCGAGTACGGCGAGCCCGCTGAATGCCGGGGTTAGGTACCGTCGTTGGTGCTGGTTGGGAGGCGGGCCGTCTCCAGAGACTCGAAGCGCCGTTTGAGAGTGGCAAGTGAAGCTCCGACGATTCGCTGCCACTGCGGCTTTAGCACCACTGCGTTGATAAGATTTCCGAGTACTGGGATCGGAACCTGCCCCTCAACGGCATGTATGAACCGAGTCCGGTCCCCAACGGCCTCGAAGCGCCAGCGAGTCGTGTGCGACATGCCCTTTCGGGCAACGCCCGTCCAACCCACGTTCTCAAAGAATTCGGTGATCTCAGTGACAACCTCGGTGCGAAACGGCCCGATGTGGGCTTTGTACGAGTACCGGGCCCCGTTGCCCCGTGTTGTTTCGGTGATCGCCCGAAAGCCGGACACCCCCTTGTACCACTCTTCCCACCTTTTCCAATCGGAGGCGTAGGCGAACACCTCGGACAAGGGAGCCGGAATGAGAACGCTTAGTTCAACTCTGATCATTGGCCCTCCTCTCCGAGAGGTGTCTGACGTTCCCCATCACATAAGTGAGCCGAAGGTGACCGTCGGACATGCAGGGCTATACAACCCCCAAAGGTGTCACTTGCGACAAGTACAGCCGCCAACGGCCATTTTTCTGAACGTACAAATCCAGAAATCTCACATGATGCGCAAATTCATGCTCGGCATAAGTGCCCTGAATCCGGCCCTTGCCCGTAATTATCCCCACATCTCCGACGATTCTTTTTTCAAGATCTTCGACTTCGTATGCTTCCAGCTTGACGCCGCCCGGACGATACGCTTCGAGAACCATCTCGTAATCCCGAACCTGACCCTGAGGATCAAACCCCTGATAATCTTCGGCGACGATCTCTCGAAGAGCCTTCGTATCGGAATCGAACAGGGCATCTCTGAACCTGTCAAATGTCAGCATGAGTTGTTCTTCTGAGCTCAACGACTCTCCTTCGATTGTATAACGATCTGCCGATCAAAGGCGACCGAAAACCGACCGCTGCATTGGCGAGTTCGGCCGTCGCGTTACGGAGACCAGCACTGTCGCTACGCCTGCCGCATGGGCGATCACTCCTCCCGCGCGGGTTCCAGCCATTCTGACAGAGTCTCCGGTTGCCGGAGCAGGCGAGATAGAAGCTCCCGGTCGTGTTCGTCCGCACGCATCGGGACGATGACGACGTAACCCTCCTGATAAAGGGCGGCATCGCTCGTACTCTGCAATGGCGGAATCGGCCGAGGGCGCTGGAGCGCCCACATCGCCATGCTCTCGCCGGGCGCGCCCTCCGAAACCGAACCTAGCCGCAAATCGAGCAGAAGCCCCGCGCGCTCAGCGACCCGCACTCCTTTGAACTCGGAGGGAGGAGTTCGCGGAAGACTGACCGTCAGGTATTGACCGGCTCGAAGGTCATGCACCAGCTTGCTATGGACCAGCCGGACAATCCAATCGGCCGCCGCGGCCGCGGCCTCCGGCGTACTCTCGTCCAACCCGGACACCGCGATTGCAGGCACGCCCAGCGCCGCGGCAATTCGCGCCGCTCCTATCGTCCCCGAAGCCAGCCAGTCGAACCCCAGGTTCGGTCCGCCGTTGATACCCGAGACGACCAGATCCGGAGGGTGATCATCCATGAGACCACGGAGCGCCAGCAGTATGCAATCGCCCGGATAGCCATCCACACCGTACGCCGTAATTCCGGGACCGAGGTCGCGTTCCTGCACCCGGAGAACGTGCTTCGAGTACACCGACACATAGTCGGCGCTGCCGCTGCAATCTTGCAAAGGCGCCACAACGTACGTTTCCGCCTCCCGCGAGAAGGCACGCGCGAACGCGATCAACCCCTGATGGTCGATACCGTCGTCGTTCGTGACGAGTACGGTGCGCGGCCAGTCTTTCGCGTGGCTGTCTGATGTCCGGGCGAGCACATATCGAGAGCCCGCGCTCAGCACTGAGGCCGCAAGCACAAGAACGAGGATCGAAGAATGGGCGAGTGAACGTGTCGTCATACAACACCCCTTTATGTCGGAAGAACGCCAGGTGCATGTCATCTGCCTCTCCTCATAACGCTTCTTTAGATCCAGGTGCGGATCTTCGCCGTCGCAGCAGGCGACGCCTCGTCGGATAAAGCAACTCGAGTACAGCAACCACGGACGCTACGATCGCAGTAATGACGCGCGCGTTGCTGACTCCGTCTTCGATTACGATCCACCAATTGACCACCGCAGCCAGAATGAGCATGAATCCGGCGATTCGATGAGCCCTCTTCTTCGCTTCATCTGACTTGAGAAACCCGGACAGTATCTTAGGCATTTCGCTCTCCATCCAGCCCCGCGAGCCTAATGGCAGGAGTCAGGCGCAGCCTGCCGCCATACTTCAGTGCCAAGTCTTGCCTGGCGCCCGCGCGGTGCCGCACGTTGCACACTTTAGTCGGACATCCGTCAATCTCACGTTCCTGCGTCTTCGAGCTCCGATCCCTTGCCGGCTCCAAGACTTCGCGCGCGTCAGCTATCCGCTTCAAGAATCGCGGGTCGTTTTCCAGCCGATTATTTATTTTTAAATTTAACGCCGCTAATATTTTTAAAATCCGAATCTTGCGTCCAGAGTATAGCATCATATGCTCTGGCGGTTGCAAGTATAATACTATCTGCAAGTGGCAATGATTCTTCTAAACTTAGCTTTGCTGCCTCAAGAGCCAGGCTGGCATTCAACTCCACTACTGTACCTTGTTGCATCAAGGTAATGGCATGAAGTGCATCCCCTTCATCTCTTTGTTGAAGTATTTTCTTGAATACTTCGAATATGCTCAGCGTTGGAACAATAAGACTTTTTGTATCCTGAATTGCCGGAGCGAAAAATTCGGCATTTTTGCTGTCCGCAAAATATTCTAACCATCCTGAGGAATCGACAACATTCATATTCTATCCCCATCCCTTTTTACCTCAGTGTCTATGCCTTTCAAAAATCCTCTCATCTTCTTCGCCGATTTAACAGGAATTAGTTCGATGCGGTTCTGATAGACAATAGCTTGAATCTTTTGGCCTGGTCTGAGACTAAGTAATTCTCGAATCGCTTTGGGGATCACTACCTGATATTTGGGTGAAAGCGTCACGGTATTCATACCATACTCCTATCGATAACAGTGTCGTATTACGTGTAGTATATCGTTATGATATTGGTTTGTCAATAGTATCCATAGTATTATGGGAGAAAAGTAGATCCAACGTTCGGTTCAGCCTGTGGCATATTTAGACCATCAAATTGGGCAACAAGTCATTGCACAATCTCCCGGCCTTATTCTCGCGCAACCTGTGCGAGAATTTCTTCAGTCCGGGCCATTCAAATAGCCCTGTAACCATTTCGCCTTCCATGAAGCTCCAGCCGATCCTGGACGAGGGGCTGAGGCTCGTGCTGTCGGTATAGTCTCTCCCGGAGAGCGAATACCACGAAAATTGTATCCGGCACACTCAAATATCGCGGCACTGGTGCCCGGACTTCCCCTCCTTCCCTTCCCCCAATAACAAATTGACTTCCCCGGCGCCGGACAGATATAATCGATTCTCGTCAAAGGGATTTCAAGGAGTCGCCATGGGCAAGCCAGCCGCCAGGATGGGAGACACGGCAAAGATCTGCAACACTCCTGTCGATCTCCCGTCCGGCTCATGTCGTAGCCGGGGAGCATGCTGCCGTTGAGGGAGCGATAAGATGCCGGGAAATCTCACGCATATGTACACCGCCTGCCGACTGGCGCAGGATTTCGGATCCGGCCATGCCAATGACGTGATCAAGGACATCAATGCCGGGTTCGGGGAATGGCTCGCGGCGAACGCGAATTTCAACAAGGGGGCGGGCGAGGCGATCTCTGCAAACGATGGCGGCAAAATGCAGCGGGTGATGGATGCTTACCGGGCGGCGCTGCAGACTGACAAAGTCGCCATATTCAGCGCCTTCGCCGCGGGTTCGCAGGGGCCCGACCTGTGGGTGCTGCCGCACACCAAATGGGACACTCTGCACAACAAGATAACCGGAACGACCCATTTCGACCTCGGACACTATAACCTTACGCACTCCTTCCCGCGCACCGTCCTCGAACGGATCAGGAGGGAGAAGGGAAAAATTTACGACCTTCAGCGCAGGTACCAGACCGCGTATATTTTCGGATATATTTCGCATATAGGTCTCGATATAACCGGCCATATCAAGGTGAATGTCTTCGCCGGCGCCTATTTCCAGCTTGAAAAAACCTGGGAGAACGAATACGGCTTCTTCTCCAGCGACTCCTTTCTCGCGCCGAACGTGTGGAGCAACCACAACAAGATCGAGCATTATGTCGATTCGTACATTCGTTTCGTCTGTTTCGAAGGGTGCCATCCACTCCTGTCGAGTTGTGAATCGGTTCGAAGAAATGACTTCGAGCAGTCCGATTCCTGGGACTTCCCCAATTACACCGATTACTGGAACTCGCGTCTGAAATTCGGCAAGGTTTTCATTACAAACGGCATAAATAACGTCGACGAGGTGTTCCTCGACAACTCCACGTCGCTGCCGGGGCCGTTCGCCGAGCGGTACCATTCGTCGGATTCGAACAAAAAAGCGGTTCCCTTTATCCACAAGGATTTTCTGAATGCTTATTCCCTGTGCGATTCCCGGATCACAGAGCACAAACAATCGATCAAGAATCTCGAATCCGAACAGCCCAAGCTCGATTTTTACCGGCAGGACGGCAACAGCGATTTGACTTCGCAGTATTATCTGGTTCATACGATCTGTCCAAAAGTCGACCGGGTAGCCGATTTTGTCCCCAGGTTCATGAACATATCGGCCTTCGGTAAATTCATCGGGGCGGCAAGAAAAACCGGAAAGGAATTGATCGAAGGAGCCGTAAAATATCTCGACTCGGGAGATGCCGCGGTTTTCGAGAAGTTGCGCAACTGGAATCTCGACACGGGGCTCGCGATACGAATCAAGGATATCAGCAAGGAAACAGATAAGGCGCATCCTGACAAACCGCCACGTCCCGTCATGATCGACTTTGTCAACGTGATCGACGAGATCAAGGCGCTCTCCGACTGGCAGCCGCCGGCTTTGGACGCCGGTAAATACAGAAAGAAAACGGAAACATGGCAGAAGCCGAAAAAAACCGCCACCAGTCCGAATAATGGCGTGATTATCGAAGGTAAAACAGGCACTGAAATCCCGGCGACTTTTTCCTGGCAATCCGGAATCGATGTAAGACTCAGGGGATTCAAACTCTATTCGGACTCCGACGAACTTGCCGGCTATCTCTTCGGCGCGAATCCCGCCGCGGGCGCCCTCGTCGATGTGCCGGAGGCGGAACACGCATATAAAATGAGCACATGCATCGAGGATTTCGTCACGGCGGACGCCTTTGTCGCCACAAAAACCGAAACGGCCGGAAAAGCGAAGGTGCAGGAATTCCGCACAACCTTCCTCGGAAATATCTTCTCTCCACCGCCCGGGGGAGGGAAGGTCGCCCCAGAATTCGGCCTGCGCCTGCTTCCCCGCAACTTGCGCGTGAGCCTCTGCAGAAAATATGTTTTCAAACCGACCAACAGCGGCACATTCTCCCCCGACCGGCTTAATATCTATTCGAACCCTTTTCCGTCAGAAGAACTGACCGCATCGATATACGCCCTGGTGAAAAACGGCGACAATTATACGGATCTTTTCAGTCATTCGTCCTTTTCGCAGTCCAATGTCGATCAGCTCAAGCACATAAAACAGATCGGTGTGAATGTTATTCTGCTGCTTTTCGAAAACGATACCACAAGCGCTGCTCCCGCAGTGCGGCTCAAGCTTCTGAATGCCTGGGTAGATGGCGACAGGCAGTTTCCCGATCCGAAGAAATAGAATCCGCCCCGGCGAGGCCCTCCCGATAGCACCGGGTAATGTCAAGAGCTGCGCGCAAAATCGATTAAGGGTTTCCTCTCCCATTTAGAGTTCAGGTAAACGAAGATAGCGCATATGATTCTCTCGCAGCTTTCGACATTGGCGAAGCAGGAGATAGGTCTTGTTCGGCGTCTGACCTCCTTGAAAGAACGCTCGATGTAGTTCGTTGTCCGGATGTGCTCTCTGATATCCGGGGGGAAGTCGAAGAACGTCAGAAGTGATTAGAGATCCTTCTCGAGACATCTTACTGCCGCGAGATATTGGCTGATCCAACGGTCTCTCCAGAGCCTGAAGGCCTGCCGGGCGGGGAAGTTAGGGTTCAAACAGCAATGAAATCTGCACGTGCACTCCCGAAGAGAAGGGATACATGTCCTCCTTTGCCATGCTGAACAACATTGTATGAACACTAAACTCAAGGCCTAAGTGATCCCCGAGCCTGGGGATGATGACGATGCCCGGCTCAATGACGATTCCTCCATGGTATCCGTTTCCGTAATGGAATCCGAAGGTGTGAGAGTCGCTTTGGGTATTATCAATTCGATAGGCTACCCCTGCCGACATATCAATCAATAAGGGCATCGAAGCACCGCCGCACATCTTGTACTGGCAACTGGCTAGAAAGCACATGAGTTGGTATTTTATGCCTTTCCGCATTGCAACGTTGACCTCATCGGGATAACGAGGATTTGCGGTTGCAGTATGATGGAAAAATTTTATCCCGGTCCGATATCTTGCCTCTGCGTCCAGAATGTTCTGAAAATATAACTCGATGCCATAGGTCGGATTTCGGTCTACTACGAATTCCCAGGGTTGTTCGCTCAATGGCGATGTTGCCGCATCGATACAATGGTAGCTTCCGATCCCGAATCCCACACCACCCGCCCGCACTTGCGAATTCGCTTCATCCGGGGGAATTACCAGCAACACGGCAATGGCGATTATAGTAAAACGGTTCATCCTCATATCTTTTCGTTGGTGCTCATCGTCCACCGGAGCGATGAGATTGTTCTGCATCGCTTCATCCCTGGCTGCGCATTATACATTAAATCGATACATGGAGGGAAGACCAAGAAGGGGATAGGATTGTTGGACGATTTTGAATCGACCCGAGGCAGTCAGGATTGAATTGTCCGCTGACACACCCACGGTATTTCTGCCACAAGCTGTGGTAAGCTTTGGTCGTCCAATTCTGCCACAAGCCGTGGCAGAATCTCGCAACCGCAATCCCAGCAAAGGACATTCATAATCATTCCAGTGGCGGTATGGTATCGCGCAGGCTGAGTCCAAGCTGTCTGCGTATGAACCGTTCGGCGCACCTATTTCGACCCTTTGAAAGTTTGTCATAAAGCGGGCGAAGAGGCACCTGAGTCAGTATTCCTCCAGATTGAAGATCCAGAACTTCAACATTGTTGGAGAGGAAATACAAGTAATACGGACTTTGCGTAACCAACCAGAGGTGGTCTATCTCTTCAGGACATCTACGCTCGATATGACTAATTATGTCACCATCCATATTAAAAAGAAAAAGTTCATTGTCGTACAATCGAGATTCCGATGATAGCAATCGATCATCAACTTTCCGCGTCCCGAAAGCAATCACGCGGTGATTACCCGGATAAGCCAGCTCGCCAGCCGAAGACTCGCCCAGATCGTATTGCCACGCAACGCTACCATCCGTTCGCAAACAACGTATATACTGACGAGCGGTATCAGCATCCCATGGGGCTTTCTTTCGGGGATTCGTCAACATGAAGAGCCTCTCCGAGTCAGGCATAAACGCGAAGACGCCAAGACTGGCGTGATTTTCCATGGACGTGATGAGTTCCGAGCGGGGACATGCCCAACTTCCAAGAATTTCTCCTTCAGTGTCTACGAAAGTCGTGATTAATGAATCACGCCCGAATGCAAGACGAGACGCCCTATTGTATTCTCTTCTGTATGTTGTGTCCGCCCATTGCTTTGAGCCCGGCAGGGCGATTTCAAGCCCGAGCTCATTCAATTGTCTCTCAACAGGATACCGGGTCATCGCAAACAAGGCGACGGTACCCAAGTCCGAGATAACAGGATGTTGTGAGGAAGCAAGATCACGCGTCCATCCCACATGCCCCGTAGTATCCATAAGACAAAAGCGGGTAGGCTGTCCTCCTTGTGAATCATGGCCGGTTAAGGCTAAAAGACAATACCGCCAGTTCCAGGAACAATATGCCCAGGCGAACGATTTTTCCTTGGGCCCGTTAAAATCACTTAATGGCAAAGGCCATTCCAAGCCAAGTGCGCCGGCTATTGCTCCTGCCTGTGATGGATCCATCGTATGAGACCATAATAGTCCACCGGTTGCTGGAATCGGGTAACTCTCAAGGCTCTCGCCGAAATTCCAATTCTGTCCAAGGTAGTTTCTTACCAGCGCGGACCTTGAGCGCTCCCGGTCGTTTTCGCATCCAACAAGCAGATAGCCAGCCATTACGACGATAAAGACCAACGTCAGCAACTTCTTTTTATTCTCTATTGACTCAATCATTTGTTCGCCCCACATCTTCTTGATAAAAACTATCCCGAATCCGGCCCGGAAGATCCCAAAACCCTTGCCGCCCCCGTTAGATCATAGTGATAGCGATGAACGAGTCCAACGAAGCAATATTTATCATACTTACTTTGGTTTTGTCAAACGCCCGACTATTACGGCCCCCGGAAACCCCGGATTCCAGACGCCACATCCATGCGCGATCCCGGCGGTTGACCTGCCGATCGATCAGGCTGGGGGGGAAGGTCACTCTTCCCTCGCCAGGATCCCGAGCATGATCTTCGCGTTTTCGTTTCCGGGGTTCTCCTTGAGGAACGTGCGAAGGTCGGCGGCAGCCTCGGCAACGACGGCGGTGGGTGGATGCAGCCCGGGAAGAGGGCGCCCGAGCGCCGCGTCCAGCACAAGCTGCGTAAGCGCCTGCAGGTCGAACGACTCGTTGTTGCAGAGGATCGCGACGGCCACCGATCTATCCGGGACGAGGATGAGGTTCGACCTGAAACCCCTGTCGCCTCCGCTGTGCCCGACGATCCTCTCGCCGTCGCATGTTCCGACGGCCCAGGTATTGGCCCGATACCATAGAAATTTTATACATTCGACTTATCAATATATCAGTCTTTAGTACAGCGAACCGAATAGTTGGCGTCATAAGCCGCGCATTTAAGAAACTCATCCTTTCCGGGCGTTCTTTCCATAATGAATTCCTTCGAGCAGGTGAAGGATCTCTGCCGGTTGTAGTGATGGGATAACGGTAAGCAGGAGATCCTGGGTCGACGCTTCTCGCCACATTGCACGGAGTCCGCCAAGAAGACCGAGGATAAGAGCAGTTCCACCTCCCATCGCTACTACGCCGAGTGTCTGGCCTCCTCTGACGACAAGGAGACTGACGCCAACTAGGCAGACAACTAGAATATGCAATATAAGCATGAGCATGCTTAGCCTGCGGTTTCGTTTGGCAAGATGCTCCAGATTCGCCCGAAACCGTTCCAGTCTCTCTTTTTTAGGCAGTATAGTCACCTGTTTCGGTCCCAGTATTGGGGCTTCCATCGCCCCCACATCCTTCAGGAACTCACGAACTAGAGATCGGGTAGTTTTCACTATAGATTCCTCCGACTTTTCAAGGCTGTCCGGAATGTCCCAACAGTTCTTTCAATCGCTGTTGCGAAATCGATATCGTATTGAAGGAGTGTTGCATAGAGAACGCGGTAAAATCCAAACCAGAGATCGACTTTTGCCTCGCACAGCGAGTAACGCACCGTTGTGAGACGTGAATGTTGTTTCACGCTTCTTACAAGTCGTTCAGGATGACAGACGCAGAGATCCAACACACCTTCCCGTTCCACGTCGATCAACTCGACGATTTCTTCACTTTTGCGAGGTCCGTCTGCAAACTCCACGGCATCACCAATCCAATGGGCGAACAGAGTCACTACCTGTGCATGACTTCGTATTGCATCGCCGAACTTCGAGAAGTTTGTGTTCGTTATCACTTGCACGCCGCAGGCGCGATACGACGACTCCGCTTCTAGAAAAGGCTCGACGATGTCATGGCGGTACTTTGCCCAAGCCGGATTCCGAGATGCGAAGTCCCCTGGCACTGGTCGATTGAGTGCACTGCGGAATTCCAACTCAGTGGTGGGAATCGCGATTGCAAGCACGCAGTTGGCGGGTTTGACCACTTCTTTATCCAATATATGCCTCCTGGCGGCGATCCAGCTGGCGCAGGTTACCGACGATCTGAATCACACCGAACTGATCTTCGAATTCGATTTGGAGGTCTTCATCCCTCAATTCGGGATGATGTTGCCTGATGCTGCGGATTGTGTCATGAATGAGCTCTGAAGGAGATAGTTCTATGCGGTCCGACGTAGTAAATAGACTCGAAATACGCCCTAGGAATCGCTGGAGGACAACGCGGACTCGGGCAAAAACCCGCAGTCGATTCTGACCCTGCAGTCCTGTAATAACGATCTCCGCCTTGTTGAAACCCGGACGATCGATTGCCTCAGTGATCTCAGAGATCCGAACAAGCTCGACACCGCGATCAAAGAACGGTGTCTGGGAAGCCTCCGGGACATCGGCGCGGTGCAACGGGCGCACGCGAAGATCATTAGCGACTGACCCTTGGCGAATAGACAGGGACGTGCGGAGTCCAGCAAGCTCTGCTTCAGTAAACCCAGGAGCATCGAGGTAGATCGAGCTGACATTACGAACGTGCGGGTTGTCCTTGAGCACCTGGAGCAGTTCACCAACGTCGTTCGTACGGGCAGCCGGACGGCCACCCTCGTCGAAGAGCACAAACAGCATATCGGGATCAGTTTCGGGGTATCGTTCCAAGCGGAACGCCACCGCATCGCGCCCGGTCCCTTCGTTTGTCTTGCGCAGGGTACGAGTCCGTGTAAGAGCGGCATCGAGCTCTGCTTGGGTACAGGGACCGATACCATCTTTTTCGTCGACATGGAAAGCGTCCTGAAAGGACCGAAGGGCCTCCCGGCTCTTAGGCCCAAAATCCCCATCAATCGGACCCGAGTAGTAGCCGAGTTCCTGCAAGTCTCTTTGATGCAGCAGGTTACGGTCGTACCAGTAATCTTCCTGGGGGTTTTCAGAGCCCGGAATGAGTCTGTCGGGAAGGTCAGATGTGGATTCCGCTTCGGCACCGACGACAATAGTCTCTCCAACCTCAAGTATTACCGGCTGATCAGTGAGGCTTCGGACGGAGAGGGATGTATAATCCCCCCCTTCCTGATCCTGGATCATTGGCGTAAACATCTCCCGAAGTTGGTTGCGTTCTTCCTCTGATGCGGCATCCCAGAGCTGTACGAACGTCTCAGTCTGAGCCAGAATCTCTTCTGACAATCGTGCACGGTATGTCGGATTGCACAGGCCATCAATAAGGTTATCCAATGTAATCTCGCTGCCCTCAAAAGCAACAAGTCCTCGTTTCACGCCTTCTTCGATGGTCAGGACATCGTTTCCCACGCGGATACGTGTAGTCGATCCTCCTCTGAGCACGTGCCCGTACGACATTCCAGGACGAGGCGCCTCGCGAGTATAATCCATGCAGTAAGCTGGAAGACGCGATATTCCTTGGGCCGGAATCGAGTAGGATCCAACGGGAATGGCCATTCTCTGGAATTGCGCGAACACGACAACGGAATGGAGGGTGATCAGAATTACGCCAAAGATCATCGCTCGGAACATGAGATACGCTCTTGACATGATTCTCTCCTTTCTAGAGAACCGTCCAACGTCAGGCGGAGTGGCTTGCCGGGGAACATTTTCGAAAATCCGCCGAGCTCTCCGTGTCCACTCAAGCTATAGTTTTTCATCAACCTGCTTAAGATTCTCCCATGCTTTATCCCAACTCATCATTGGATCATCAAGGCCCGACTTGTTCATTGATACTGGTTTATTCATTGAAGCGCATGCAAGAACCACCCTGCCTATCGCATCTGCGGCACCTTGTACTTTCTTGTTATATTCTTCTAAGGAGATTTCGTCATTTAGAAGTTTTTCGTACAGAACTGTCATTTTCATCTGAATTGATAGTGCAATTTTTTCTTGTTCTTTACTCGGGCAACATTCCTTAAACTTGAACTCTGTTTCGGCGCTAAATGATCCCACCTTGGCAGTTGCCAAGTTGATGGCATCGAGTTGGGGTTTCAGTCTTACACTTTGCAGACAACATCCCGACAGCCCGATTGATAAAAGTAAAACGCTCAACGGTTTTATTACCATCATAATTCTCCTCCTCCATTTTGGCAGTTAACGTTCGATTAAGCCGCGAGCTTCTCTGGCGCCGATCCTGCTTTAACAGGGGCCGCGACAGCGAAGCCTTCGACACATGAAAATGATCGCTTTGTACTATTTCTTCTTATGTCACCCAGCCGCTTCCTTCACAATCAGGGCAAGTTTCCTTGTATACAGTACTCACATGAAGAACTTCACCACTGCCATCACATTTACTACAAGAGTACACTTTTCCTGATCCATCAAAGGTAATACAAGTTTCAGTTCCAGTGGTAGTCACATCACTGTTGTAACCTCTTCCGTTACAATGTGGACAATCTATGACCCCCTCCATGTTAAATAGGCACCTAACATAATGTGCGCCGACTTGGAATATTGGATATCACCGAAAGCTCTGAAACGTATCCAATATCACTGCAATAATTTTTTAGCCCGAACCAATGAGTAAAGTGCCAAATACTCTCTTAGATCCCTTCGGCAATACACTGCGAACTCTCGCCCTAATAGAGAATATTCCCTGAATTCGGTCCGGAAGATTCCAGATCTCCTTGCCGTTTCCTCTACCTCGTTGTGATAGTAATAATTGAGTCCAACGGATCGATTATCACCACGTCCGACCCGGTTTTGTCAATCGAAATAATATTCCGATTCCCGGAAACACCCGATCTACTCAAGCAAATATTCCATATAATCCAGGGCTCCCGCAGCCACAGCCTGAGTCGGAGAGCAGCAGGGAAGGTAATCCTTCAGGTAAGCACCGAGGGAGATTATCCCTCCCCCGCCAGGATCCCGAGCATGATCTTTGCGTTTTCGTTTCCGGGGTTCTCCTTGAGGAAAGTGCGTAGGTCGGCGGCAACCTCGGCAACGACCCCGGCAAACATGATTCTTCCAAACAGCCCGGCGAAAAGCTCCGCCTCCCGGCTGCTTCCCGTATTCAGAAAGGACTTCCCGATAAAGAGCATGTAGTCTGGCGAAAAGTCGTAGCCGCCCGGGCTCGCGCTTTTCAGCGAGTCCCACCTGGCGACCGCCGGCTCGATCCCGCTCCCGGCCAGAGTCCGTAGCGCCGCGATGGTGGCCGGGGGGTGCAGCTTGGGAAGAGGGCGCCCGAGCGCCGCGTCCAGCACGAGCTTCGTAAGCGCCTGCAGATCAAACAACTCGTTGTTGCATAAGTGGCATATGATCCTTGGAACTGATTCTCGGATACAAGATCCTTCCAGATAGAACAGCGGAAAGTTCCTGCTCGATCTTGGTCTCGATCTTAAGTTTAAACGGTTCACACTCGCTACGCCGCCCGAATTTTCGCTCGGGAGGCGCCGGAAGAAGAGATGTTTCTTCCTCCCAGATTCCGGCGGTCGAAATGGCCGGTTTTAACCGTCCGCTGACACTGTTAGTGCTGATCGAATACTATGGTCATCTGCAGGCCGCAGAGAGGACTGTCAGGTGCACTGCGAAGTTGGAGAATAAGACGACATTTATTTTAACCCTAGAAGCGCAATCAATTTTGGGAAATAGGTCACCAAAAAAGAGCTTAATGCTCCCAAGAAAAAGCCAACCAAATAATCTACATATTTTTGTTTTTTTAGGATTGCGAATAGAGCATCTCTTTGCTCCTTGGATAAATTCATCAGAACCTGGCATTCTTGCAATTCTTTTTTGCTACGTTCTATCATACTGCACAAGTCTTCATATTCCTTGGTGCGAGATGTGATATTTTCCTCAAGACGAGAGTTGGTTTCAACTGCAATTGATCTATTGAGTGGCATGGTTTGAAGATCAGTAAGCACTCGCTTTATGCGTTCATGGCAGTCGGCAAGAGGAATTGTAAAGTCAGCCAATGTAATAATAGATCCCGTGTGT
Organism: Candidatus Krumholzibacteriota bacterium; assembly: GCA_041309605.1. GTDB lineage: Bacteria > Krumholzibacteriota > Krumholzibacteriia > Krumholzibacteriales > Krumholzibacteriaceae > JALOPX01. Next base: position 38 of record JBFYZH010000070.1, on the reverse strand, counting down.
AACTTCTTAATACGAAAATATGGGATGATAAGAATAGG
>JBFYZH010000069.1:0-32596 GCA_041309605.1 Candidatus Krumholzibacteriota bacterium | reverse complement strand
TCGACATGAAGGAGGAGAAGGAAACCGTCCTCGATAAAAAAATCGGCGACTGGCGCCTGTCTGCCAACCGCGAGAACATGATCGTCGGGATTGGGAGCGACTATTACACCGGCACCGTGGCGAAGGCGTTCTCCTCGAAGACGCCCGGCGAGTCCCTCGTTCTCGATCGCATGGCCTACCGAGTGGAACCGGGGGAGGAGTGGGCGCAGATCTTCGACGATGCCTGGCGGTGGTACCGCGACTTCTTCTACGATCCCGCCATGCACGGGAGGGATTGGAATATAATAGGCAAGACGTACCGCTCCTGCCTCCCTCAGATCGCCTCGCGCCAGGATCTCAACTGGCTGCTTCAGCAGATGGTCGGCGAACTGTGCGTATCGCACACATACATATCGGGCGGCGACAACGGCCCGCAGAAACAGCCCGACAATCCGGTATATACGGGATACCTCGGCGCAGAATTTCAGGCTTCGCCCGAAGGGTATTACCGCCTGAAGACCATCTTCGGACCCACCGAATACGCGCGCGATCTCGAGGCGCCGCTCGTCCGGCCCGATATCGCCGCGAAGGAGGGCGATTACCTCATCGCGATCGACGGAAAAGAGGTCCGTGCCCCCCGGAACCCGCATGCATTCCTGCAGGTGATCAGGGGACAGAAGGTGTCGGTAACGATCAACGACAAACCGGCCGCGGCGGGCGCGCGCACACATGAAGTTGAACCGGTCAATTCTGAATATATTCTCCGGTACAACCGCTGGATCGCGGACAACATCCGGACGGTGGCGGAGGCGAGCGGCGGCGACATCGGGTACATGCACATCACGGCCATGAGCTCGGACAATACGGCCCAGTTCGACAAGTTCTGGCGCGCCTTCCGGTACAAGAAAGGGCTCATCGTCGACGTGCGCGGGAACGGCGGAGGATGGACCGAGTATTTCCTCATCGACAAGCTGGAGCGCAAGATGACAGCGTACAACTGTCTCAGGAACATGGTGCCGTTCCAGTATCCTCCGGGCGCCTCGAACGCCCATCTCGCCGTGCTGACCAACGAGTACAACGGCTCGGACGGCGAGGCATTCGTCGAGCATTTCAAGGCGCGCAAGCTGGGAACCGTGATAGGCGTGCCCTCGTGGGGAGGGCTGGTCGGCATCGTGAACGGCCAGACAACGATCGACAATGGAACCGTTCATCAGTCCAACAACTCCTTCTACGGCTCCGGGGGCGGGTGGCTGGTCGAGAACCACGGCGCGGATCCCGACATCCTCGTGGAGAACGACCCCGTTTCCGCGATGGCCGGCCGCGACAAACAGCTCGAAACGGCGATCGAAGTGCTGATGAAGAAGATCATGGAGGAGCCGTTCGTGTTTCCAGGAAAACCGCCGTATCCGAAGAAATAGAAGGCGTCGCCTGGAGCATCGAACGAAATCCATTTCGACCATTTCGATTCGTTTCTCCAGGGATTCTTAGTGATGTTCTTGAAAATGTCGAACGGAGGATAATGTGTCCCGTTCGTATCGACGATGAGGCTCTGGAGATGGCGGATGACGACGAGCGAGACGAGAAGAAACGCGAACGACATTTTCATACCCGAATTATACTATATCGCGCGCTGTCCGCCCGTCGACGCCCGGTCGTGGCGAGCGACTCACTTTACGTTGCTCTCCGACGGTTGTTGTACCCCCAGGAGTTTGGCCGGTCGAAGCTTCGTCCCATCCATGGAAAAAGCGAATAGCCTTTCCACTTCATCAGGACCCAATCTGATCGTACTCTCGGGAAACCCCCTGTCTTTCTTCTCGACGCCGCCCTCGATGAATGCACCGATGCTATCGACTCTGAAGGCCTCTATCGGATAGACGGCGATGCTCTTATCTCCGTACCAGGCTCGCGGCCCTGCGTTATTGCCGAATGCCCCCAGCTCCACCTTGCCGAGAGCGATGATGGCCCCTTGCGGAGGCGCCGGAAGATACTTCATCAAGCCATTGCGCACATTTTCCACGACTGCCGCTCGCCTGATGAGACAGTTCGTCCCGTCACCAAGAATTTTCTGTGACAACCCTTCCTCGAGCATCCGATGAATTTGTATCTCCGAAAATATCACGGCAACCGACGCGACGGTTACGATCAGAACGTGCGCGCAGCGGCGGCCGAGGCCAAGCGACACGCAAAAAACGCCCACCTGCAGGAGCATCAGGGCGATGAACGAAGGGAGCAAGTAAATCGCGTAATACCGGTATGCATGATTAAGCAGGAAAAGGACCGGAAGCAGCGCTCCCGCGAACCAGATCAGAAGCAGCCATAAAGGGCGCATAGCAGCCATATTGGAACGCACCCGCGAAACAAGGCACACGTTTATCAGAAAAAAGAGAAGAAGGCCTGAGAGGACCAACTTGAATCCGATGCCGTTGAGAGCTATGAAGAAAGGATAGAAAGACTGAAACGCGACGAACGAGTATTCGAGGAAACGACAGCGAATGAGATGACCGGCGAATTCAATGGCATAAGGATGCGAAACCGCCAGACGGTGAGGCAGAACGCCCATCAATTTGACGCCGACCAGAATGAGAAGCGCGATTGTAATCCAGAGGAGACGTTTTCGCAGAAGTATTCGCAGCGGCGCGCGACTCCGTCCTCTTTCAACCAACGTGTAAAAGAAGAGAATAACCGGCAGGACAATCACCATCTCTTTGAAAAGACACCCCAGAAAATAAGAGATCGCGCTTCCTGCGTGCCGCTCTCTCAGGAAAAGCCATATCGAAAGAAGAAAGAAAAAAACACCTCCCAGATCGAAAATACCGACTGCCCACAGCAGACAATCGAGATTCACGGAGACGGCCACTGAATACATGAAGGCCGTCGCATAAGCAATGACCTCATCGCGCGTGATGAGCCTCACGACCGCAATGATCAGACAGGCATTTGCGAAATGGAGGGCGATCGCGAAAATGTGGAACGGGAGGGGATTCAATCCGAAAACGAGATACATCAGGTAGAGATACAACACGCCGAGAGGCCGGTAGAACAAGACTCCACTGGGTGCAAAAATGGATTTGAGCAGTGACGGAGGGCTCTCGTTTTGAAATCGCACCATCCAGCCCCAATCATCCTGAATGAATGGAAAGCGGAAGACCTTCCAGTACGCAACGAGCAGCACGACAGCCAGGGCGGCCAGGAGGCCGATGGAACGATACCTGGCCTTCCTCATTTCGCGAGGATCAGGAGACTTCTCCGGCCGAGATGGTCGGGGGATCGCTTCTTCGCGAGGCAAGGCGGCCTGTCTTTTTCGAATCTTTTTGCCGGGATTCAATTCCGTCTCCGTGTCTTCACGATGATGATCTATAGGGAATTCGATTCCATGAATCTACAGGAGATTCGATTCCGTGTCAAGATGCCCGGGCGGGGGGTGGATCAATCAATAGAAAATGAGCCGCCGGGGAATCGAAGCCAAGACCTGTTGACAGGGTATCGGTGCTTGGGATGGGAGGGAACGGCTCAATCATTCCTTCTCTGCCTCTTCGACCCGCCTTCGCATCTCATCGACCATCGCCTTCACGTCGGCAATCATCTGTTTGAATTCGTCATCGCCGCGAAGGTTCTCCAGAAGCGGATCTGTCATAGCCCATCGGTAGTTCCTCCAGCCGGCGTCGATGGCCTTTTGCAGCCACTTATATGCTTCCGCCTTATTGCCTTGGATAGCGTGGATTTCGGCCATATCATAGGGGACGCTGGGATCCTCATTGCCAAGCTCCAGTTCCTTCTCGTCGTGTTTGAGACTCCGCGCAAACATCCTTCGCGCTTCATTCTCCCTTCCGGTTTTCCAGTACACATAACCCAGGCCGGTGGTGTTTCCATAAAAGGAATCAATGGCGATGCTTCTCGCGAAGCATTCTTCCGCATGCGAATAATCGCCCAACATGAGTTCTGCATTGCCAATTAACCTGAGACACTCAACGTCGATAAAATCAGATGAGAGGATCTTCGTGGCTTGTTCAATGGCCAGCTCGTACTTCGCTTGCCCCATATACACGTCGGCCAGAGATATCTGTGACTGGGCAAGATCCGGTTTGAGAGCCAGTGCCTTATTGAACCACTCAACCGCTCTTGCATCATCACCCAGTGAATGGTAGATATCTCCAATAAGGTGATAAGTAACAGAGTTCATTGGATTCATGGACAAACTTCTTTTCAACCACCGCATACCTTCATCAAATTCCCCGAAGTTGGCATATTCAGAGCCCATATTTGCGACAGCCGGCCAGTAGTTGGGGTTGATTTCGACCGCCTTCTGGTACGCCTCGAGACACCGTCTATTCCATTGCTTTGTGCTGTACGCAAGTCCAAGCGCTTTGAACCCTTCGGCGAGATCCGGATCTATGGAAATCGCCTTGCCGCTCACCGCAATCGCCGAATCGCTCCACGCCCGCGGGAAACCGAATCTACTCGCTCGCTGCGCGTAGGCATCGCCCAAGCCCGCGTATGCGAGAGCATAGTCGGGATCGAGCTCCAGAGCCTTCTTGAAGAGCTCGATAGCATTCTCATTGTCCTGTTTGCCGAAACGGTAATAGTACTCGCGGCCCTTGAGATAGTAGGCATACGCATCGAGGCTCTCAGTCGGCTTCTTCTCGATCCGCTCCACTTCCCGCGGGGAGAGTTTCGCCTTGAGCGCCGACGCGATCTGCCGAGCCACGTCACTCTGGATGGCGAAGATCTCTGTCAGCTCCTTGTCGTAGGTCTGGGCCCAGAGGTGCTCGTCGTTCGTCGCATCGATCAACTGAGCGACGATTCGAACCTGATTACCCGCGCGGCGTACGCTCCCTTCGAGAACGGTGGCGACATTGAGCTCCCTGGCAATATCGCGAAGGTTCTTCCCGCTATTCTTGTATTGCATGATAGAAGTCCGCGAAATGACCTTGAGCTCTGCGATATTCGAAAGCTGCGCAATGATGTCTTCGGTGATGCCGTCGCTGAAGAACTCGTCTTCCTTCTCGCCGCTCATGTTGGTAAAGGGAAGAACGGCGACCGACTTGCGGTCTTGAGCGGCCGTTTTCTTGGGCCCGATTTGAAAATCGAATGGATTGATGAAGACGATGAGAATCACGGCGGCCGCGACAATCGCCGCCGGAATGAGAAATCTCAGGACATTTCTCCTCGGCTTCACGAGGGCGGCGCGCTCACGCTCGACCGCAGGTTCTTGCGTCGTGGAGGTTTTCACGTAGCCCGTTCTCGAGTATTCCAGCGCCTTTCGTTCCCTTCTCAGGTCCGCCAGGATGTCATCGGCATGCTGGTAGCGTTCCTTCCGATCCTTCGCGAGAGCCTTGCCGACGATCCGCTGCAGCTCCCCGCCTGCTTTCTCGTTGAAGCGGGCGATGGGAGACGGCTCTTCATTGAGAATCGAGTAGAGGAGCGCCGCTTGATGCTCGCCTCTGAACGGCAGCTTTCCCGTGAGAAGCTCATAGAGTACGACGCCGAATGAGAAGATGTCGGAGCGCGCATCGACTTCCTCGCCCTCCATCTGTTCGGGCGACATGTACGCGGCGGTTCCGAGCGTCGAGCCCGCCTTGGTGAGCTTCTTGGCTCCCTTCACCTTCGCCAGGCCGAAGTCCATGATCTTCGCCTGACCCTTCGGCGTGAGCATGACGTTCTCGCTCTTGATGTCCCGGTGCACGATCTGCTTCTCGTGCGCCTCGGCGAGTCCGTCACACACCTGGATGGCGATATCGAGAGTTGTCTTGATCGAAGGAGGCTCCGATTCCACGAGCTCTTTCAGCGTCCTGCCCTCCACACACTCCATGGCAATAAAGAGCTGGCCCTCATGCTCGTTGATTTCGTATATGGTGCTGATGTTCGGGTGGTTGAGTGCGGAGGCCGCCCGCGCTTCGTGGTAGAACCGTTCCTTCTCGGTCGAATCGCTCGTGAGGTACGGTGGCAGGAATTTCAATGCGACGTCGCGTTCGAGCACGGTGTCGTAGGCCTTGTAGACCACGCCCATCCCGCCCTCGCCGAGCTTCTCGAGGATCTTGTAGTGAGATATCGTCTTTCCGAGCATTGTTCCCCCAGAGGATGGATGCGTAATCCTACGCTGCCGGATTGTATAGAAAATTCGATTCCGTGTCAATTGACATTACGCGGAGCTTTTACGGGCGCCGGATGGGGCAAGATCGGAGTCATTTCGCGCAGGTTGGGCCCGCCGTGGCTGACCGATCCCAAACCGCTCGAGTGAGGACGGCGGTCCAATAGGGGAAACTGCTGTTTGCAATCTTTTTTCTTGAATCAGGTCCGGGGGATTTTCATGCCGATCGTTTTTGGGCTTCCCATATTGCGAATTATATTTTATTCTTACACGGTGTTGCTTTAAATCTCCGGCTTGAAAACGACGGATCGATCCAATGAAAAAACTTGAACTCCTATGACCGTTATTAAAATCATACAGTGGATTGTGTTTGGTTTTTTAACAATCCCACATTTGTCATTCCTGCGCTTACATAAAGCCAGAAAGGTGATCCTGCAGGATATCGAACGATGGCAAAAAATCGGGGAAACAAAATATTCCCCGCCCAAGGCGCTGTTTTTGCTTTTAATGAATAAAAAGGAATTCCGTAATGTGTTTTATTATCGCCTGGGAAAAATCGCCGTTCTGTTGAATTGGATTGTTCCGAAAGTCAATACCCTTTTTATCACCACGAACGATATCGGCCCCGGTTTGTATATTCAACATGGTTTTGCCACTATTATTTCGGCCAAATCGATCGGAATAAACTCCTGGATCAGCCAGCAGGTTACAATCGGATTTTCAAATAAAACGGATTGCCCGGTAATTTTGGATAACGTTGTGATCCACGCGGGAGCAAAAGTCTTCGGCAACATAACCGTCGGCAACAACGCAATTATCGGCGCCAATGCCGTTGTGGTGAAAAATGTCCCGGACAATTGCACCGTCGTGGGTGTTCCGGCCCACATAATCAAAAGAAACGGGGTGAAAGTAAAAGAAAGTCTGTAGAGCGTCCGATTCCGGTCGGGCGCGGGTGGAACTTCGAGGCAATATGCGGTGAGCCGCCGGCGGTCCGTGTTTGGTCTTTGAATTTCACCCCTGCAGGCCGAGGATCTCCCCGATGAGCAGTTCATCCACGATGGCTTTCTCCGAATACTTCCTTGCATATTCGAAAGCGTTATCCGCGATCCGGGCATAGAGCGCCCTGTCCGCGGCAAGCCTGTCTATCGCCGCGGCGATTCTCTCCGGCGACCCGGGCTGCACTAGCAGCCCCCTCTCGCCGTCGGCGATTATCTCGGGGATTGCCATCCATTCGGTAGAGATGACCGGCACGCCGGCGGCGAAGGCCTCGAGAATGACTGCCGGCAGGCCTTCTCCGATGTACCTTGTCGGCAAAAGAAGACTGTCATATCCCCCGATCGTTTTTATCGCATCCTCGGGATCGACGATCCCCCTGTATCGCAGGGTGCCGGCCTTGCCCGTCCTCGCGAGGAAATCGTCCCTGTACCTTTCGACAAAATCGCCGTAGAAATCGCAACTGAGATCTCCACGGCCCTCCAGGGCGTCGGCTATGTCGAAAACGCCCTTCTCGGCCTTGATCTGCCCCATGTATACGCACCTTCCGCCGAATTCCTTCGCCGCGCGCTTTTCAGAAAACGCGCCGTCGAGCAGGAAATTCGGGAAGGTCGTGACGAGTCCTTCGGGAAGGCCGAGTTGTTCCACCAGAGCGCGCGACACGAGCGCGGTCTGTGGAAGGATCCTGTGCGCCCTGCGAAGGACCGCAAGTATGACCCGCCTGTACCAGGGCCTGTATCCCCGGATAACTTCGACGAGGTGACCGCCGAAGACCTTCACGGTGACGGGCTTTCCCGCCCAGGACGAGACCAGTATGATTGCAAGCCCCAGCGTGCAGAGCGGACGCCTCGTTATCCAGAGAAGCACCATGTCCTTGCCAGGCAGCCTGAAGATGAAGGAGACGAAGACCCTCAGCGCCCTAAATATGTCGCGCAGGAATATCCTCTCGCCCGGCAGTTTTATTCTCCCCCGGCCATAGAGGTTTATCGCGCTGATCTTCGCGCCGGCCTTCGCCCAGTAGCCGCTGCAGAGAAGCTTCGAGGTCGAAACCGTCTCCCCTCCTATCGGAGGACGAAACGGGCCGACAAGGAGAATACGTGTTTTTCGCATGATCCTCCGGCCTGTAACCCTCTCGCGATGCATGGCGCCCGCCGTTTTCAGGAATTCATTCCATGTTCTTTAACACAGCATTAATGCTTTTACAAGAACGCAATCATCCACGGTCGGGATCGGACCACGCCCGCGTTCCGGCCCGAATACCCGCCGGGACGGGACTATCTTCTTGATTTTAACGCCGTAAATCGCATACTGTCCAGTGAATGAACGTTAGAAGCGGAAACGGCATGGGTCTCAAAGGCGTACCTGTAGTGATGTACCACGGCGTGGGGCCCGGGTGCCCGGGCTGGGCATGGAATCATCTTTTTACGAGGCCCGACGTGTTCGAGGGGCAGATGAGGATACTCCGCGAGAAGGGGTGGAACGCCGTCACGCTCGACATGCTGTACGCACACATGAAGGAAGGCGCGCCGCTTCCGGAAAACCCGTTCGTTCTCACATTCGACGACGGATACCTTAACAACTGGACCTTCGCGTTCCCGCTGATCAAGAAATACGGCCACAGGGCCGTGATCTGGATGACCACGGAATTCATCGACCCGTGCGCCGGGCCGAGACCGACCCTCGAGGATGTCTGGAATGGAAGTATGCGCGAGGAAGAACTTGAGGCCGGCGGATTCCTCTCGATCGCGGAGATGAGGGCGATGGAAAAGACCGGCATCATCGACATACAGAGCCACGCCGCGACTCATACCTGGTACTTCGGCGGTCCGGAGATCGTCGACTTCCACCGGCCCAGGGGAGTCGACGGGTACGAAGCTCCCCCCTGGCTCGGGTGGAATCGCTCCCCCGGGAGAAAATTCGAATACATGTCCGTCCCCCTCGAGGAAACGATACCTTTCGGCACGCCGATATACGCGCACGGCAAATCGCTCGTTACGAGGCGGTATTTTCAGGATCCCTCCCTCGACTCGATCCTCGCCGCCCACGTTTCGGCCCGAGGCGGGAAGGAGTTCTTCCGCCGCGCGGACTGGAGGCGGAGCCTGGAGCGGATCGCCGGAGAACATCCGATGAGCGGGGGAAGATTCGAGACCGGCGACGAATTCGCCTCCCGCAGGAGGTCCGAGCTCGCCGGTTCGAGGGAGACACTCGGACGGGCGCTTGGCAAGCAGGTCGATTACCTCTGCTGGCCGGGTGGAGGGATCGACGACGCACTGAAGACCCTCGCTTTGGAAGCCGGGTACAAAGCCTCCACGACCCTCTTCCAGGCGGAAGGAAGAAGGAACCTTTTCGGCGAGGATCCGCGGGAGATAAACAGGACCGGCTGCGGCGCGCCGTGGAGATGGAAGGGAAGACTGATCCACCGCACCGCCCCGGGATTTTTTCTCGAGATACTGCGGCTCTTCAACGGCGAGCGGGACGCGCTGTGGAAACTGAGGCTCTACAAGATCAAGTACATGTTCAGGGGGCTGTTCCTGCCGGCCTCGGGGGGAGGCGCCTGAACGGATGAAAAAGATCCTATTCTGCATACCGTCGCTGGCCGGCGGAGGAGCCGAGAGGGTGTTCGTGCACCTGATGAACAATATCGATCGGAAAAGATTCTCGGTCCATCTCGTCCTTTTTCGCGAGGAGGGCGTTTTTCTCCGGGATCTGGCCCCCGACGTCGAAGTGCGCGCGCTCGGCACGGACCTGGCCGGGTCCTTTCTCCGCATTCCGGGGGTGATCGGTTCGGTGCGCCCCGACGTGGTCATCGGGACTATCTGCTACATGAACATGGTACTGGGCATGTCGCGAGCGATGGTCAGGAAGGCGGATCCTCTATATCTTGGTCGCGAGAGCGGCATTCCTTCGATGCGGGGATCGATAGCGCGCAGTGTCTGGAACGCCAGGTGGCTCTACCGCTTTTCTTACAGCCGCCTCGACAGGATCGTCTGCCAGTCGGAAGACATGAGGAAAGACGTGCACGATTACTACGGCGTTCCTCTCGATCGCCTGGTGACGATCAACAATCCCGCGGACATCGAAGGGATCAGGGCAAAGGCGGCCGAAGGGCGACCCTCGGGATTCCGCGAAGGAACGATCAACGTCGTCGCGGCCGGCAGATTGCATCCCCAGAAGGGATTTGATATGCTTCTTCGCGCGATGGCAAGGATGAAGGCGGGGAATCTGCACCTTCACCTGCTCGGAGAGGGCGAAATGGCCGGTGAACTCGAAAGAACCGCGCGTGAAATGGGCATAGAGGACAAGGTGACTTTTCACGGATTCGTTTCGAATCCATACCCCTTCCTGCGCGAGGCGGACGCCTTCGTCCTCAGTTCCAGGTACGAGGGATTTCCCAACGTTCTTGTCGAAGCCCTGGTTCTGGGGTGCCCGGCAATCGCTTTCGACTGCCCGGGAGGTATAAACGAACTCGTCGAGGAAGGGCGAAACGGCAGGATCGTGCCTCTCGGAGACATAGACGCCATGGCCCGGGCCCTCGACGGGGTCGCCGATTTCGATTTCGACAGACCCGCGCTCGCGGCGGACGCCGCGCGGCGCTACAGCATCGGGGCGATCGTGCCCCGATACGAGGAACTTTTCGGGAAGGGATCCTGAGATCCGGCGAAGGCCGCAAGGCCCTGCGCCGGGCTCCCGGAACCGGCAGGAAAACCGCTTGAAGATACTGATAATCGAGGCATATACCGACGCCAACGTCGGATCCTGCGCGCTGGTCGAGAACGCAATGGCGCTGTTGGAGGAACGTTTCCCGGGCGCGGAGATATGCGTCATGGCGCACGAACCGCGCGCGTTCAGGGACCTCTACGGCGTACGCGCCGTCAGGGACATCTTCGAATATCCATTCCTTCAGTCCCGCCCAAGGCAGGTGGCCTGGCTGGTCAGGACCTCCTTCTGGATGGCGGTCTGCCGGGCTGCCGCATCCCTGCTTCCACGCGGTACGGCCGGCGGCGGAAGAATGCCTTTCGCCGGGAAGCTCAAACCCTTCCTCGAAGCTGATCTGGTAGTAAGTGTCGGAGCCGAGAGGATAAACGACAAATTCTTCAAGAACGTGATCTTTTCCCTCTACACGTACGACCTTGTCAGGAAGCTGGGCGGGAAGATGGTGATATTTCCATCTACGATCGGTCCTTTCATATTCGGCTGGTCGAAGTTTCTCGCCAGGCGGGTTCTCGGGCGCGTAGACCTCATATACACTCGCGACGAACTCTCGACGTCCATAACGAGAGACCTCGTGGGAAAAGATGCCCGCAACATCGTCGAGACGACCGATATGGCGGTACTGCAAAAATGGATACCCCGTGAGGAGGCTCTTTCCCTGATCGGCGCCGGCAAGGATGAACGGATCGTCGGGATCTCGGCGATGAGGTGGAGTTATTTCAGGAACAGGGTGGAGACCGTGTACAGCAACTACGAGTCCTACCTGGACGAGATGGCTTCGCTTGCCGATTCCCTTATCTCGGATTACGGAGTGAAAATCGTTCTCTATCCGACGAATTACCCAGTGCATGGATGCCGCGAAGACGACCTTGCCACGTCGCTGGAGATACGGCGCCGGATGAAAAATGCCGGCAATGTCAGGGTCATCGAGGACCTGCCCTCCCCCTCCGTGCTCAAGGGAATGCTCGCATGTTCACAGATCAATATAACGACGAGGATGCACGCCTGCATCTTCTCGACCGGGGCCTGTGTTCCCACAATCTCGGTGAATTACCTGTTCAAGGTGCGCGAATATATGCGCCTTCTGGGTCTCGAGGAGTTCTCCATCGATATCGAAGAGTTCAACGCCGGCTGGGCGCTCGGGACTTTCGGCAGGATGTGGACCGAGAGAGAGCGCTGGCGCGGGCATTTATCGGAAGTCGTCGAGGAAAAGAAAAAGAGCGTGACCCGGGCAATGGAGCGTCTCAATGATCTGGCTTGATGAAGACCGTGTTCTGCATTTCGATCGCGGGCGGTGTTGCCAGTGCGGAGCCTGTCTCGCCGCCTGTTCCGAGGGCGCACTTTACCGCCTGCCCTTCGCAGATGGACGTTTCGACATAGCCTGGCACGCCGACAAATGCACGTCCTGCGGCCGGTGCGCGTACGTATGCCCTGCGCCGGTATTGCCGGAACGCCCCTGGACGAAAGATTCATGGGAGAATATCGACTCGTGCTGGACGGGCCACGCCAGGGACGAAAAAATCAGGAGAAATTCCTCGTCAGGCGGAGTCGTCCGGACACTTCTCGCATCGGTCCTTTCCCTGGGAAAAGCTGACGAGGCGTACTGCCTGGTGGAAAAAGACGCCCCCCCCGGGGTCGAAGGCGGCTACCTGAGCGCGGGATTCCCTGTTTCATCGCCCGCAAATTCCACATACCGGCCCGTTCCATTCCTTGAAAGACTCGAATTCGCCCGGCTACGGGGCGGCAAACTCGCCATCGCCGGCACCAACTGCCAGCTCATGGCCGCCGGCAGGTTCTTCGAGGGTTCCGAAACCGGGCTTCTCAGGATAGGAATCCTCTGCAAGCAGCAGAAACATCTGGGATTCACGTCATTCATCCGACGGCGCCTCGGCTTTCCTCCCGAAGGAGGGGAAAAGGTCTCCTACCGCGGCGACGGATGGCCCGGCACGATGTCCATCGGGGGAATCGGTATGGACTGGGCCGATGCCGCGGCCCTTCCGTTCGGGAAGGGACTCTGGACCCTTCCCGCCTGCAGATTCTGCCCGAACGCGATGGGTGACGGCGCCGACATCACCGTCGCCGATCCGTGGAACATAGTAAGCGGGAATCAAGCCGGCGCCGGCCTGTCCCTGGTGATCGTACACACCCGCGCCGGACGCGACCTTATCGATTCCTCTTCGGGCATGATCCATTTCGAACCTGTCGGGGTCGAGCTCGCAAAGAGCTCGGTCGACTGGCCATCTCTCGTTCGTAAATTGAAGGATGTAACAGCAAGAACCGCGCCCGGCGCCCCCTTCACATCCAGGGCCGGGATAATGCTGCGCGATTCCGCGAGGAAAGTTCTGGAACGCCTTCTCGACCGCCGCACCCCTCCCCGTTTTGCGCTTCGCCTTCTCGCCAAACTGCCGATCAGTCCCTGGTAGGCAACGAGAGGCGGAAATTATCCGGCTTCAGGGGCGCGGAGCTCCATAAAGCGCCCCCCCAAAACCTCACGTGCGGGGGGATCATTAAATCAAGAATGCAAGGATAACCAGCACGATGCCGAACCCCCGCGCGCGCGGGGGATCATCCGCCGAACTGCTCCAGATTGAAGGCCCTGACAAAACGATTGTCCCTGTTCACTTCGATAAAGACCGGTTTGGCCTCGCCCTTCGACCAGGAAAAGGCCATTATATCAACCTCGTCGTCCTTGCCGATCAGGTGCGCCGCGGCTCCGTTCATGCACATGATTCCGGAACCCCGTTCACCCTTTATGACATATGTCTCCAGGCGCTTTCCGTTGGTCCTGTCGATGACCTGGACGTTTTCGTGCTCGCTGAGATTGGCCCTGTCTATCAGGTCCTCGTCTATCGTGATGCTCCCGACGTACCTGAGGTCGGCCTGTGTGATCCTCGCCTTCAGTATCATCGATTTGAGAAGGAGTCTTTTCATCCGGCGACCTCCCATAATAGTTCCCTGCTTCGCATGCCTGGAGGACATTTTATCACAATTCAACGCATAGTTCAATACCCGACTTATAGCGGTGGCTTATAACGGCGGTGTAACTTCGCACGAACGCAACTTATACGGTTCGTGTAACCCGGCGTGCGCTCTTTTTATATCCGCTCGCCGGCCTTCTCGGTGAGATAGCGCACGAACCTGTTCTTTTCGTCCACGAGAATGTTGGTGAATTGCCCCTGGGTCTCCTCGGACCAGGTAAAGGCCATGATTATTATCTCGTCGCCCTCGTTGATCTGCTTTGCCACGGCCCCGCATGATATCAGCTCTCCACTCCCCCTGGCGCCCTTCATGACGAATGTCTCCACCCTCGCGCCGTTGATGTTGTCGACAATAAGAACCCTCTCGCACGGTGCTATATTGCTCTTCTCGAGTATCTCTTCGTCCACGATCACGCAATCGATCTTGCCCGGATCCGCCGACGTAACCCTGGCCTTGTGGATCTTCGACTTTACAACGAGCCTCTCTTCCACCCTGGAAACAATGAATCTGAACTTGCCGGCCGCAGAAAGCGGGATTTCCCCGACCTTGTCGATCCTGACCGTTACCGTTTCCCCCATGTTCGCGCTTATCTCGCTGACCAGTCTCGCCTCGTAGCCGTCGTCCCAGTCGGGGCCGGGAACTATGCGGAAGATGACGCTGTTTCTCTGCTTCTGTTCAACCTGGAACTGCCTGATCCCCGGGACCACCCTTGACAGGTAGGTCCAGAAGTACCCGCCGATCGAGCGGCCGTCGGGCGTAATTATATTATCGAAAGTCCTGCCCTCGATCCTCTCGAGAAGGGGCAGTCCCCTGCCGCATTCGCAAGTCCTCGAACTTGGTATCGCCATGTCCCCGGTGCGGTATCTCACGAAGGGCATGTAATGATTGAGCAGATCGGTCACCACTATCTCCCCGACCTCGCCCGGCCCGGCGGGACGGCCGTTCTCCCTCAGGACTTCGAGGTAGATGAGATCGGAGAAGACGTGAAGCCCCTTGTGGCGATCGCACTCGTGGGCGACGTTCCCCACCTCGTTGCTTCCGTAACGGTCGAAGACTCTGCACCCGAAGATTTCCTCCAGGACATCGCGCTGTTGCGGGTACATCTTTTCGCCGCTGGATATCACCGCTTTCGGCCTGATACCCGTGATGTTTTTCGACTTCAGAAACTCCGCGAAAAATGTCAACGCCGAAGGGTAGCCTATCACCAGCGACGGCTTGTACCTCTTCAGTTTCGCCGCGTAGTCCCCCATCGCCTTCTCGGACAAGTTGAACGACGAGAGGTAGGTAATATTCGCGAAATAGTTCCTAAGGGCGGCGGCCATGCGTTCCTTGAGCGGGATGTCGAACGGGAATCCCCAAACGAAGGCCTGCTTGTCGCCTATATCGATACCCGCCATCCTGTGGCCGCGGGCCGTATTCGCCCGTCGGATCGGCGCCGCCGCGAGATCGTTGGAGAAATAGAGAGGTTCGCCGGTCGATCCCCCCGTGTGCGACTTGTAGCCCTTTCTCATGGGATCGGTCGTGACCATGCGTCTGCCATCCTGCCTTATCATGTACTTGTCGAGAAGAGGAAGCTGCATCAAGTCGTTCGGATTCTGGATATCCCCGGGCTTCAGACCGAGTTCGTTGAAAAGGTCCCGGTAATAGGGTACATGTATGGCAATCTCTCCGAGGAGGGAGTCCATCCGGCGCCACTGGATATCCTCGATCTCCGCGAGGGGAAGCCACTGGTTTCTCTCGAGCTCTTCCAGCACCGAAAGAAGCCTGTCGCTTCTCAGTCCCCTGTAAACAGGATAGATGACGTTCCTTACCAGCGATGGGGAAAGAGGCACTACCATATCGACTTCTCCATTTCTTGTTCCTTGCCGTTCGCGGGGCGCCGTACGTCCTTCTATCTTATAACACACCGTCCCGTGAATCGACAGTTTTCTCGGCTGAACCTTGCGGGATATCCGGCCGCATAACGATCTGCAGCTTCTCCGTTATCCTCCGGGGACCGTTCTCTCACATCCCGCAGGAGACTTTCTTCTTTTCCGCCAGAAGCTTCCCGTAGATTCCCTCAACCCGGCTTGCGATACTCCCAATACTGAACCTCTCCCTGACCGTCCTGATCGCCTCGGAGGCGAGATCGCGGGACAGCGAGTCGTCGGAAAGCACCCTCTCCATGCAGAACGCAAGCGCGGCGGAGTCGCCCGGCGGAACCAGCAGGGCGCTCACGCCGTCGGTGACCGCTTCGGGGATACCACCCACATTCGTCGATACCACGGGGGTTCCGGCCGCCATCGCCTCCAGTAGAGATACGGGAAGCCCTTCGCGAATCGACGAAAGCGCGAAAAGGTCGGCCGCGCAGAGGAGAACGGCCACATCGGAGCGGGAACCGGGGAGTTTGACGCTGTCATTCAGGCCAAACCTTTCGATCGCCGATTCCACTTCGCCGCGGCAACCTCCGTCCCCTGCTATGACGCATCTTGCCCGCGGGATCCTTTTTTTCAGAAGCGCCACGGCCTCGACGAGAAGGGGGTAGTTCTTCTCCTCGACAATCCTGCCGACCGATACGACAAGCGGATCGGCCGGATCCCAGTCGAACTCGGCCATGACCTTTTCCTTCGCGCATTCGATGCCGGCGAAGGCATCACAATCGACGCCGTTCGGGATATATACCAGCTTCCCCCCGGGAGTGCCCTCGCGCTCATTCCTTATCCTGAGAACGTCCCGGCTCACGCATATCCTCATGTCCGTGATCCTGTTCATCCCCTTTTCGAGCATCACCTGAAAAGGGCTCTTCCACAATCCCTTCCCATGCTCGGTCGTGACCCGCACCGGCACCCCCGCAAACCAGGCCGCCAGCCTCCCGATAAGATCGGCCCAGGCAAGATGGGCGTGAACGACGTCGAACCGCCCGTCCCGCAGGTACCCGACGAGCTTCGGGAAGACGACCGGGAAACGCCTCCAGCGGAAATCCAGGAAATGCACTTCCTCGGCGTACGCCGCCACATCCCGTTCCATACTCTCCAGCCCCCTGTTGAAAAGACAGAGGGATACGGCGAACCTCGACCTGTCGATATTTTCGAGCAGACCCATGACCTGCATTTCCGCCCCGCCTATATGGCACTTCGGCATCATAATGCAGACCCGGATCCTGTCGTCTCGTACCGTCATGATCCTCCAGGCCACCGACCCCGGCCATCGTCAGCACGTCATCCTGTCTATCGCCAGAAGATCCGCAAGAAGCGCGAACCCCGTTTCCTTTCGTCCCGCTCCGGGACCGACGATCGTCACTTCTCCGAGAAGATCGGTGACGAATGTCAGCGCGTTTTTCGCTCCGCCGACCGACGCGAGCGGATCGGTGACGGCGACCTTCTCGGGCTTTACCGAAGCGGTCACGCCGGCGCCGGTTTTCTTCACCCTTCCGATCAGCTTCCAGCGCATCCCGGCTGCGCGGGCCTTCGCGACGTCGCCCGGGCTGATGCGGGTGATCCCGGTCCGCTTTACGTCCTTCGGGCCTATATCGGCCCCCATGACGCTTTTTGCGAGAATGATCACCTTAGCCATCGCGTCGAATCCCTCCACGTCGGCCGTCGGGTCGGCCTCGGCGAACCCGAGCTGCTGCGCCTCCTTCAGAGCCGCCTCGTAGCTCTTTCCGTTTTCCATGTTGGTCAGGATGAAATTCGTCGTTCCGTTGAGTATCCCGCGCACCTCGGTGATTTCGTTTCCCGCAAGGCAGGTATCGGTCAGATTGACGACCGGCGTCCCCGCGACGACGGTCCCTTCGTAGCGGAAAGCGACCTTTTTCCTTTTTGCCAGCGCGGCGAGCTCCTTGAAGAAAAGAGCGGTCGGCCCCTTGTTGGTCGTGATGAGGTGTTTCCCGCCGCTGAGCGCCGCCTTGAAATGGGTGTACGCCGGTTCGGCGGTCCTGATGTCGGTGTAGGAGACCTCGACGACGATGTCGGCGTCGGCCTGCCTGATCGTCTGGACCGCGTTCAGGCCGGTTTTCGCGCCCGGGTACTCCGATATTTTTCCCTTCTTCGCGAGTTTCAGAAGCTTCGAAAGATCGAGCCCCCTGTTGTCGAGCGCCGAACCCTTGGTGAAATCGCTCACCGCGACCACCTTGTACTCGAATCCATATTCTTTCTTCAGCATCCGTTTCTTCTCGAGAAGTATCTCGGCAAGGCCCTGGCCCACAACGCCGAATCCCACGAACGCTATCTTCTGCATTTTCTCCTCCGTTCCGGACCGTCACCGTGTCCGGTTTTCATATGACTCCCGACCTTTTCTTTCGCCGCCACGATTCTGCCGCGGCCGGCCCCCTGTCAGAGTTTAACGTGCGACAGGGCGTCCTCAAGATCCTCGATAAGGTCCTCGGGGTCTTCCAGCCCGGCCGAATAGCGGATCATGTTCTCCGGCACCCCCGCCTTGGCCCTCTCCTCGGGACCGAGCTGATAATGCGTGGTGGCCGCGGGCTGTATCGCCACTGTCTGCGACGAGCCGAGATGCGTCGTGTGAACGGCGATCGAGAGATTGTCGATTGCGGTTCTCGCCCCTTCCAGCCCCCCCGCCACGTTGAAACTGAGCATCGAGGAGTATCCGCTCATCGTCTTTTTCGCAGCCTTGTGCTGCGGATGGCTTTCGAGGCCGGGATAGCTGACGGCCTCGATCTTCGGATGTTTCTGCAGGAACTTCGCGATGGCCATCGCGTTGTCCGAATGTTTCTTCATTCGAAGCGAAAGGGAATCGAGCCCGAGCAGGCATAACCACGCGTTGAACGGAGAGATCGAAGGCCCGATGTTCCTGTACCCTATATGGCGTATATGGTCTATGAACTCCTTCTTCGCGCAGATCGCCCCTGACAGGGACGTGCCGTTGCCGCTGATAAACTTGGTGGCGGAATGTATGATGATGTCGGCTCCCATCTCGGCCGGCCTCATCAGGGCCGGAGTGCAGATCGTGTTGTCCACCATAAGCGGGAGCCCCTTGGACTTCGCAAGTTTTGCGATCGCCGGGATATCCGCCACGAAGAGGTTCGGATTGCTCGGCGACTCGACATGAAGGAGCTTCGTTTTCGGAGTGATCGCCTTTTCCCACGCCTCGATTTTATCGGGCTCCACGACCCAGTTGGTTTTAATCCCCATCCTCGGCATCGACTGCGCGAAGAGCTGCTGCGTACCGCCGTACACCCTTATCGACGAAGTGATCTCTTCGCCGGATTGAACCAGGTGATGGGCCACCATGAATATCGCCGCCATACCCGACGACGTCCCGAGCGCGGCTTCCGTTCCCTCGAGCAGAGCCATCCTTTTTTCGAAGATGTCGTTGGTCGGATTGTTGATCCTGCCGTAGGCGAACCCCTCTATCTTGTAGCTGTAAAGGTCCGCCGCCCATTCGGCCGATTCGTACGGGAACACGGCGCTCTGGATGAGCGGGGGAGCCATCGTGCGGTACCTGAGCTGTTCATCCCATCCGAATCCTCCCTTGACCGCGATCGTATCGAAACGTAGTTTCTTTGTCATCCCGTCCTCCTTTTAAAGATTCATCCGTTACTGTTTCTTCTGACCGTTTTTCCTGCCGTTGCCGTTCTCCTGCACAATCTCCGCGGCGAGATCGAGGGGTATGCCCAGGTCCCTCTTCAGCGTCGAAAGGACGAACATCGTCTTAACCCTGTCGATCCCCTTGATTCTCGTAAGGGAGCTGAGCAGAAAATGTTCGTAATTCTCGATGTCTTTCGAATAGACCTTCAGCAGGTAATCCTCGCCCCCTGCGACATGGTAGCATTCCCTCACGTTGTCGCATTCGTCAACGAAATTCTGGAAATTCTCCATCGAATCCTTCTGGTGAAGGTTGAGCGAAACGGAGACGAAAGCCACCGTGCCGATCCCGACCTTCCTGTTGTCGATTACGGCGACGTACCGCGTGATGACTTCCTTTTCCTCGAGTTTTCGCACCCTCTCGAGGACCGCGGGGGGGCTCAGGCCCACCATTTCGGCAAGCTGGACGTTCGTTATCCTTCCCTGTCCCTGCAGTATATCGAGGATCTGCCTGTCGACGGGATGAAGAGCGTTGATTTCAGCCGCCAAACCAATTCCCCTTTTTCTGTTTATTAAGCCATCAAGCATTTTCGCCTAATATAGTCAGGCTATTCAAATGTTGTGTCAACTATTATTCCGGTATATTAATATTATTCGACTATTATAAACCAACTCATGTGACATGCCACGTCACAAAAAAACATTCCGGGATGGGGTATTGCGGGAAGTGCCGAAAAAGGAAAGACCCGTCGCCCGGGCGGGTCCTGCCTTGAAGCATATGGGAATGCTACTACGGTGGAAAATCCTGATTATTCTTCTTTTACGAATACCTTGCCGTTGATCGTCCTGATGACGATTTTATGTTCTCCTCCGTTTACCTCGCCGGTGCCGTAGATATATTTTCTTTTCTGGCCCCACTTGCTCTTCCACTCGCCGGTCTCTTTGATATCCATCGGGAAATCGGATACGATCCCGCATTTTTCCCTGTTTTTTTTCGTGTACGATATCTCTATGTCGAACTCCATGGAATAGCCCTTCGGAACGGTCAGTTCCACGTCGCCGCCCATCGACTTCAACTCGACATCCCTGTCGCCGCCGCCGCTGCCGACGATCCTTACCCTCACGTCGCCACCCATCGTGGTCGCCGTCACCCGGCCGTCGATCTCCCTGACCTCTATGTCGCCCCCCATCGTCTTCGCCCTGGCGAATTTTCCCGCCCTTTCGATGATAATGTCGCCGCCCATCGTGTGCGCGTCGGCTCCCTCCGGGGCCTCGGCTACCTCGATATCGCCGCCCATCGTCGAGACCTTCACGTCCCGCGCATTTTTCACGTTGATATCGCCGCCGAAGGTCCTGGCTTTGATGCTCTTTCCCTCGTAATCGAGATTGAGGTCTCCACCCAGGGTCGAAATCGACACCTCGTCGTCGCCCTCGTCGACATTCCCTTTACGCTTCGAATCGGCCCTCGTGTTTCTTGTTACGCCGTCGTAGGTCACGTCGCCGCCCATCGTCGATCCCTTCAGATCGCCCGTGACGTCTTCTATCCTTATATCTCCGCCCATCGTTTTCACGGTGCCGTCGAGCCTGGATTCGCTTACGGTGATGTCGCCGCCCATTGTCTTCACATCCACTTCGCCATCGAGATTCATGAAATCGATGTCGCCGCCATACGTGATCCCGACTATCTCGCCCTCGACCCCGGAGATGTCGACGTCGCCCCCCATCGTTTTAAATGATATGTCGAAAATCCCGGGGACGCTGACAATGACCCTTATGTCGGCCCTGTTGCGCCTGAATTTCTTTTCAAACCCGAGTTCGACCTTGAGAACAGAGGGCCTTTGTTCGTAATCGATCTCGATATCGTCCCTGTCGCGCCCATTGATGACGACCTCCACATCGACCTGATCCTTCTGCCAGCCTCTTATAAGGATATCGCCGCCCACGTTAATATCGAGCTCCAGCCGCTTGCCCTTTTCCATGTCGAACGACTTTTTGCTGACCCTGTCCGATCCCTGCGCCGAAAGAGGAGCCGAAAGAAGCAACCCGGCGATTGTGAAGGCGATTATTACCGGGAACGTTACAACGGCGTATCTTTTCATCCTGTTATTCTCCTTTAACTCTACCGCACCATTGTTCATATATGTCGATACGAATGTGCCGGCTATTTGTTTCACCTTTTTCTCCCTTGCCGCTCAAGGCTTGTCTTGCACGCGGCGCCGGAATTCCCTTATTATATCGATTGCGACCGCGGGGGGATGCAGGCGCGGTCACGACCGCGAAGATGCGGGGCGATGAAGGGTAAATGCCGTATGAAGAACAGCAGCAGGATCCGTATCGGGCTCGCTCAGGTCAATCCCGTCGTGGGCGATATCAAGGGAAACGAGCGCCTTATGCGCGAAAAGATCGCCGAGGCGCGAAATCTCGGTGTCCAGATCCTCGCCTTCCCCGAGCTCACACTCTGCGGATACCCCACGGAGGATCTCCTTCTTAAGCCCGGATTCCTCGCCGACTGCGAATCGAGCCTCCAGTCCCTCGCCCGGCACGCGGTGGATATCGCCGTCATAGCGGGCGCGCCCGAGGCTTCCCCGGGGAACGCCGGGCCACTCTACAACACCGCCGCCATTCTCCACGGGGGCGCCGTCGCGGCCAGGTACCGTAAAATTCACCTTCCCAATTACGGGGTTTTCGACGAAAAACGGTATTTTACGGGCGGTTCGCGGGCGATGGTGGCCGATTTCGGGCATATTCCCGTCGGAATAAGCATCTGCGAGGACATTTGGATGGACGAAGGGCCGACGAAGGCGCAGGTCCGCCTGGGGAAAGCCCGGATAATCGTCAATATTTCCGCTTCCCCCTATCGAAGGGGGAAGGGCCCGGAAAGGGAAAAACTTATGCAACGGCGCGCCCGCGAGAACGGCGTATGGCTGTGTTACGTCAATCTTATCGGCGGGCAGGACGAACTGGTCTTCGACGGAAGCAGCGTGATCTGCGCTCCCGACGGCTCGACCGTGGCTCGCGGAAGGCCTTTCATGGAAGATCTCGTCGTCGCCGACATCATTCCCGGGATCGCGGAGCCTTCGCGCGGCGCCGCCGGGGCCGTTGAAATCGTCGAGCTCCCGCCTCTGCCGCGGCGGACCTTCCCGCGCCTTGGCAGGCGGAAAAATGTCGTTCATATGAAGCCCTTCGAGGAGGTCTACAGCGCCCTGGTGCTCGGAACGCGCGACTACGTCGAAAAGAACGGTTTCAGCGGAGTGGTTCTGGGCCTGAGCGGTGGAATAGATTCCGCCCTGACCGCCGCTGTGGCGGTCGACGCCCTCGGCGCCGGCAGGGTGAAGGGCGTCACGATGCCGTCCGGCTACACCTCAAAGGCCACGCTGGGCGACGCGAGGAAACTCGCCGCGAACCTCGGGATCGAACTTTACGAACTTCCCATCGGACCGGTGTACGACTCCTTCCTGAGCCTGCTCGGCGGGATCGTCCCCCGGGACGGGATCGGGGTGACCGGGGAGAACCTGCAGGCGAGGGTCAGGGGCACACTTCTGATGGCCTTCTCGAACAGGTTCGGATGGCTCGTGCTGACCACCGGCAACAAGAGCGAAGTGGCCGTCGGGTACTGCACCCTCTACGGCGACATGGCCGGAGGGTTCGCCGTCCTCAAGGACGTGCCCAAGACTCTCGTCTTTTCCCTGGCGCGGTACCGCAACCGCAAGGCCGGCAGGGCGCTTATCCCCGGTTCGACGATCCGCAGAAAACCCTCCGCGGAGCTTCGCCCCGGGCAGTGCGACCAGGATACCCTGCCCCCCTACGACGTCCTCGACAGGATAATCGAACTCTACGTGGAAAACGACATGTCCTTTGCCGAGATCGTTTCGTTCGGCCTGGATCCCGGAACGGTGAGCCGGACGATAGGCATGATAGACTCCAACGAGTACAAGCGGCGGCAGGGACCGCCCGGGATTAAGATCACCCCGAAGGCGTTCGGGCGCGACCGGCGCCTTCCCATCACCAACAGATACAGGTCGGGGGGGAACCGCTGAATTTTTCTGGCGCCGAATGCCCGCCCGCCGCGGGGCAACCCGGTTTCTGCGCCGGGCCTTCCATCCGTTTTGCGCGCCGTACTTCCGCCAGCCGCGCCGGTCAGAACTTCGTGCCGTCCTCGATGACGGCTCCCTTTGGAACCACGATTATACCGTCGCGGACGAACAGTCTCTTCTGCGGATCGTCGTAATGTCGGTGTTTGCGAAGATTGCGCAGGACGACGTCCCTTCCTATCCGGACGTTGGTATCCACTATCGCCCTGTGGATCACCGTGCCCGGCCCTATACCCATGCGCGGCAGCCTGCCGATCTTCCTATCGGGAGGATCGTATCCGTCGGCCCCGAGGATCAGCGAGCGGTCTATCCTCGCGCCGTCGCCGATGACCGACCTTATGCCGATTATCGAATCGGCGATCGTCGCCCTGTCTATTATGCACCCGGCGTTCAGTATGGACCTTCTTATGTTTCCCATGTTGACCTTGGAACCCGGAAGGAACCTCGGGTGGGTAAAAAGCGGAAAAACCGCGTCGAACAGGTTGAATTTCGGCTGGATGGCGACAAGGTCCATGTGGGCCTCGTAGAAGGATTTTATCGTTCCTATATCCTCCCAGTACCCCTTGTAAATGAAAGCTCCGACCTTCCCCCTCGACAGGGCCTGCGGTATCACTTCCTTGGCAAAATCTATTATCCCGCTGTCCCGGGTCAGCGCCTCGCGGAGGACATCGAGCCTGAAGAGGTATATCCCCATCGACCCGAGATAGGGATGCTTCCTGGCTTCGCCGGCCGCAAGACCGAGGGCGTTCGTGTCGGTCTTCATTCTTCTCAGGGCGGCGCCCTTCGGCTTCTCCCTGAACTCAGATATCCAACCCTTCGCGTTCGCGTGGAGGATTCCGAGCTCCGGAGCCCTGGTTGAGCTGACCGGGCTGACCGCGATGCTGATATCGGCCCCGGTCTCCCGGTGGTGGCGGACGAATTCCCTGTAATCCATCCTGTAGAGATGATCGCCCGAAAGAATGAGAATGTCCCGGCAGGGATAATGGGTGAGGTGCGGCAGCGCCTGTCTCACGGCGTCGGCCGTTCCCTGGAACCAGTCCGAGGAGGTGAGCGTCTGCTCGGCGGCGAGAATCTCCACGAATCCCTCGCTGAAGGTGTCGAAACGGTACGTCCTCGATATGTGCTGGTTCAGCGATGCCGAGTTGAACTGGGTCAGCACGTATATCCTGTCGACGCCGGAATTGATGCAGTTGCTCACCGGAACGTCTATCAGCCTGTAATTTCCGGCAAGCGGAACGGCTGGTTTCGACCTGCTTCGGGTAAGGGGAAAGAGTCTTGTGCCTCTTCCTCCGCCAAGTATCACAGCGGTGACGTCTTCCATGATCATCCCCCCTGAAGGGAGCGCCGCGGCCCGTTTCGATGAATCGGACTGCGGCGCAACAGGGTTTACGGGCCGGGCCTGCCTGCCGCAGGCCCGGCGTTTTCCGATCGGACGAGCCGGTCCCGACGAACCGATCCGGCGAACCGGCCCGCGAAGATCTTATTTCCCGGGCTCTATCTCGTTTACCGGCCCGAACTCGGATAACTGCCTGTCGAACTGCGCCTTGTCGCCGACCACGAGGATCGTAAGCTTGTCGAGCTGCAGGTATTTCGCGGCCGCGGCCTTTATGTCGTCCACGGTCAGGGCGGCGTATTTCTTCATATCCGTTTCAGGGGTATCGAGAGGCCTTCCCTCGAACCTCAGGTTCAGCAGTCTCTGTACCATCCCCGCCTTCGAATCGTATTCGAACACCTGGCTGTTTAGATAAGAATCAACGGCTTTCTTCAGTTCCTCGGCCGTCGGGCCTTCCGTCTTCATTTTTGCGATCTGATCGACGATGATCTGCATGGCCCTGCTGTATTCCCCCGCGGAGGTCTGCGCGAAAGCCATGAATGTTCCAGCCGCGAAGGCGTCCGAGGAATAGCGCGAGCCCGCCGAATAAGCCAGCCCCTTCTTTTCCCTCACTTCGGTCGTTATCCACGAAGTGAACGATCCGCCGCCGAGGATGAAGTTCATAATCTCCACCGCGCACCTGTCGGGATTATTGGAATTTATCCCGAGATGGCCTATCGCCATGTACGCCTGGCTTATATCCTTGTAATAGTAGTTGTAGGTGGCGGGAGGAGTATCCCCGAGCTTCGGAACCTCCGGTATCGAAACCTCGGCCTTTTCCCATCCGGCGAAGGCGTCGCCGAGCAATTTCTCCATCTCCGGCTTCGTGACATCCCCGCTGATTCCTATAAGGGCGTTGTCGGGGCAAAAGTAGCTCGCGTGAAACAGCTCCAGATCCTCGCGCGTGATCGCCGAAACCGAGGCTTCCGACGTCTCCCATCCGTACGGATGGTCGCCGTAGACCAGCCCGGAGAACTCCCTGTTCATGATATCCCTCGGCTGGTCGTTTCTGCGGCGTATCTCCTCGATCATATCCTCTTTTTTCTTCGTGACCTTGTCCTCGGGGAATGCAGGGTCCGTCACAAGGTCGGCCATGATGCCGAGCACCTCCACCAGGTCCTTCTTAAGGCAGTTCACGAAGACCATGGTGGAAAGATCGCCGCCGAATATCTCGACGTTGGCCGGCAGGAATTCCAGTTCGTCGTTCAACTTGTCGGCCGGCCACTTCCCGCTTCCGCCGTTACGCATCGTCCACTGGGCGACTTCGTTCAGGCCGTACTTCTCTCTCGCGGGGAAATACGTTTTAAACAGGATCACGACGTTCACCATCGGTATCTCGTGGTCCTCGATCATGAACCCTTCCATCCCGTTGGCGAAGGAGATGTCGAGAACCCCGGGAACGTTGACCTTGAGATCGGGATACTTGAGCTCGCTGGGGTGTTTTCTCCCGGCGCTGAGCGGGGATGCAAAGGCCGCTGCCAGCATCACCGCAAGGACCGATATAAAGACCTTTGTCTTCATCGCTGATCTTCCTTTCCTCTATTCTGCCTTGTCCTTGACGAATCCGGCGGCCTTTGCCTGTTCCCAGAGTTCATTCGCGTATTCCATCGCTTCGGCCTCGGAGCGCATGCTCTGGAACTTCTGGACTATCGCCATCATCTCCTCCTGCGGCAGCGACATGATATATGCCCTCAGGACCTGCTGATCGATCTCATCCCCCGCCGCGCTTTCTTCGGCCGTTCCTTCCTTTTTCACCTGGACACGGTGTGCGACCGTCCTGTTCTTCGGCACGAGGTATTTGCTCGATACGTTCATTATGTCTTCCGTTGAGACTTCCTTGACCATGTCGTACTGCCTGAACATCGCGTGCCAGTCCCCCCTGAATATCTCCCCCGTCAGGACGGTGAAAGCGATGCCGAGGTTCGATCCGAGCGTCTGGATCATGCGAGACTCGAGCTGGTTGAGTATGCGCTGAAGCTCCCTTGCCGCGATCGGTTCGCTCTTGAGCCTGTCTATCTCCTCGTAAATCGCCGCCTCCACTTCCTCGAGCGTATGGGGATGTCGCGGCTCGGCGGAGATGACGAGCAGGTTGTCGTACCGTTCGCCCGGACCGGTATATACGGCGGGAGGTTCGGCGGTGAGCTTCTTCTCCTCGTAGATCGATTTGTAGAGCCTCGAAGTGCGCCCTCCGGAGAGCACGTCCGTGATGACGTCGAAAACGATCGCTTCCGGATCGGGATGGATCGGCTTGTGATATCCGATCATCAGCTTCGGGCTGGCGTCGTGCTCTATGACGAGGCGCCGTTCCCCCTGCTGCGCGGGCTCGCGCGTTTCAAGGGCGGGAAGAGATTCCTGGGCCGGGATCGACTCAAAATATTTCTTCGCCATCTTTTTGACCGCGACGAGGTCGACGTCGCCGACGACCACCGCCGTGGCGTTGTTCGGAGAATAATGCGTCCTGTGGTATTCGACCAGCTCGTTCCTGTCGGTCGTCCTGAGGTCGCTCATCCATCCGAGCACCGGCCATTTGTAAGGGCACGCGGTGAACGCCACCGAATTGAAAGCCTCGTCGAGCACGTCGTCGGGATCGTTCTCGCTCAGGCGTCGCTCTTCCATGACGACGTCGCGTTCGCTCCAGAACTCCCTGAACACGGGGGAATCCATGCGGTCGGACTCCATCGTCATCCAGAGCTCCATCCTGTTTGCGGGAAGATAAACGAAGTAGACTGTGAAATCGTTCGAGGTCCCCGCGTTGAGCATCCTCGAACCGTTATTCATGTAGGTTTCCCATAACTCGTTGTTTACGATGTAGTTTGTCCTCTGTTCATCGGTCAGGCGGACGATCTCACCCCAGGCCGTCTCGTACTCGAGATACATCTCGAGAAAGTTCTTTCCATCCTGCTCGACGAGTTGCTTCTTCGAGGTCAGTTCGGCCGGAAGGGGTTTCATCGCCCTTATTTTTTCCACGAGAAGCCTGTTCTGCTTGAACTTGTCGGCTCCGATCTCCTCTTTTTCGGCGTCGGTGAATCCCGCGAGGACCGTCCTGCCGAAGTCCTTGAAGGCCTCGAAACGCCATTCTCCCATTTCGCTGCGCAGCGCGATCGTCCTGGCGCCGAGCTCGTCGGTCTTCCCGATATATGCTATTTCCTTTTTATAATTCTTTGTTCCCATCATCTCGGTGCCCTTGAACATCATGTGTTCAAGAAGGTGCGAAATGCCGGTTACGTTCGGCCATTCGTTGGCCGACCCCACGTTGAATACTATCGCGAAAAACGCTACGGGCGCCTCGTGGCGTTCCACCACCAGAAATTTCATCCCGTTCTTGAGTTCGAACTCGTTTACCTTTTCTTCCAGCGTCTGGGCGAACGCGACCTGCCGAAGAGAGACCAGCGCCAGCGAAACGACCAGCACAAGAAGAAAAAGCTTTTCGCCTTTTCTGAGCAT
Organism: Candidatus Krumholzibacteriota bacterium; assembly: GCA_041309605.1. GTDB lineage: Bacteria > Krumholzibacteriota > Krumholzibacteriia > Krumholzibacteriales > Krumholzibacteriaceae > JALOPX01. Next base: position 4,417 of record JBFYZH010000069.1, on the reverse strand, counting down.
TCCTCCTCCTTCCCGGAAGTTCCCGGACATTCTTCGCCTATAAACCCATAAAGGACATTTCCGTATATGAGACGGAAAACGCATTCTAGCAGCGGGCCGTTCCCCTTTCAAGCTAAAATGACGCGGAACGAGCGGCCGTCCCCTTCCGTATAACACTCTTATCCGGCTTGATTAAGGCCGGAAGCTGTGTTAACTTCAACGGGCCGTTTGAAAAAGCGTACAAAATCCGGTCCCGTTACCTGTCCAGAAGGGATGAACGACACGATGATGAAATACAGAATGCTGTTCTGTCCGATGGTCCTGTCACTCTCCATCGCGGCCTGCGGATCCGCCGCGGCCCAGGGGGACCAGATGCCGGGGATCGACGGGCCGTACTGGCACCAGAAGGCCGATTACTCGATAGAATGTTCCCTCGACCCCGTCGGGCGCTCGCTGGAAGGGACCGCGAACATAACCTACACCAACAACTCCCCCGACACCCTGTCGGAATTTTTCCTTCATCTGTATCCGAACGCGTACGGGGAAAAGGCCACGCCGCTCATCAAGGACTATCTGCGGGGAACATGGTTTATCCTTATCGGTCTTGCCGAATCGGCCAGAGGTTCAATGGACGTCACGAGCCTCAAGGTAGACGGCAATGACGCCCCCTTCGAGGTCGAGGGCACGATCCTCTCGAGCACCTTCCCGAAATCCCTGATCCCCGGACAAACCGCGGCGATTTCGGTCTCCTTCACCGAAAAGATACGCAAAAAGCTTGGGAGAGCGGGGTATACCGGTGACCATTACGACATCGCACAGTGGTATCCCAAGATGGTCGTATACGACAAGATGGGATGGCATCCCGACCAGTTCAGGATGGGCGAGTTTTACGGGGAATTCGGCGATTTCGACGTGCAGATCACCCTTCCGGAGGAATTCGTGATCGCCTCGACCGGAACCGTTGTCTCGGGCGATCCCGGCTGGCAGAGGAATCGGCCGGGCGAAGTGACCGGGAACAGGGACGGTGGCGAAGCATGGGGCCCGCCGAAAACGGTTCGCTTTAACGCGGACAACGTGCACGATTTCGCCTGGTGCGCCGACCCGTCGTTCATTGTCGAGAAGGCCGACGCCGGCGGGTACCGGGTGATGAGCTTCTACAGAAGCGGGACACGCGCCTGGGCCGACTCGGTCCTCGCGCGCAGCGTCAGAACTATGCAATGGCTTGAAAAGCTGGCCGGACCGTACGGGTATCCCCAGGTCAGCGTCGTCGACGTCCCATCGGCGGGCGGAATGGAATACCCGATGCTCGTCATGAACGGCACGCCCGAAGAAAGCCTCATACTGCACGAGCTGGGACACCAGTGGTTTTACGGGATGCTCGCCAACAACGAAAGGGACGAGGCGTGGATGGACGAGGGGATGACCTCGTACCAGACCTTCCTCTACGAGGAGAAACATTACGGGCCGTACGGGCGGATCCGCGACAGGGGCTTTTTCCCGGCGCTTTTCCCGCGGGACACGATCCGGGAGGGTCTCGAACGATCCGTAATCGACCTTCACCGATCCGGTTTCGCCGAGCCCGTGGCCACACCCCATCATGAATTCAGGAATTCGGATTACGCGATGGTTTACACGAAGAGCTCCCTTTTCATGAGGGCCCTGAGATATTACGTCGGCGACGAGGATTTCAGCACGATCATGCGCACATATTTCGACAGGTGGAAATTCAGGCATGTAGACGAGGAGACATTCCGCTCGGTATGCGAAGAGGTTTCTGGAATGGATCTCTCCGAGTTCTTCAAGCAGTGGCTTCACACGACGAAAAACTGCGATTACAGGGTGTCGCGCTTCAGGGTGAAGGATTCGGGGGAAAAGTACACCGCCGATGTCAGGGTCGACCGCAAGGGTGAAATGATAATGCCTCTCGCCCTGGTTTTCCGCCTGAAGAACGGAAACACCGTCACCGAGCGCGTGGACGGGTTCTCGAGGGAATATTCCAACACATTCACATTCCCTGTAAAGCCGGTCTCGCTCGCGGTCAATCCCGATAACGAGATCCTCGACATCTACCAGGTCGACAACTTCGCGCCCCGCAGAAGAGACTTCAGGTTCGACATCCCCGGCGACGACCGCAGGCCCATGGACTCCTACCAATACCGTTTCCTGCCGGTCGGACACTACAACGACATCGACGGCGGCAAGGCGGGGCTTCGCGTCAGGGGAAGCTACGACGATATGTACAGAAGGTTCACCCTTCAGGGCCTTTACGGATTCGAATCCGAAAGTTTCGACGTCTACGGCTCATTCGAGCACCCGATAAAATATCTCGGCCGCGAGGCGACCTGGTATTCGGAAGGTTACTACCGCGAAGGCCGCAAGGGGATCGACCTTGCCATACGGAAGACCAGGCGCAGGGATCTCTCCGAACCGCTGGCAAAGACCTACACGCTGGGGTTCACGTACCAGGAGGTGGAAAATTCCGCCTACATCATTCCCGGCACCTATGAGCCGGGCAGTAACATGAAGTCGTCTCTCTTCGTGGGCATGAAACCGAAGACCGACGTATTCAACGCATCCTTCCTGCTCGGCGCGGAACGTTCGACCTGGGGAAGCGATTTCAATTACGAGAAACTCTCCATCGCCGCCCGTATCTGGCCCTCGCGCTTCTGGTCCTTTCCGCTGGAGCCGGGAATCAGGTTCTTCTTCGGGCGCTGCACGATGGATCCGCCCGTGCAGGAGATGTTCAACCTCGCCGGGGCGGGCCCTCTGGACAAGGAGGGCTATTTCTGGCTGAGAAGCAAAGGCGCCTTCTGGAAGGACGGGTACCATAACTTCCATGTCCCGGGAAACGGTAACCTGAGGGGATATTACAACGGAGATTTCAGTTTCAAGAGCCTCTTTTCAACGAACATCGAGATGAAGGTTCCAATACTGCCGCCCGGCTGGAGACTCCGGGAGAATCTCAAGCCCGAACTCTTCCTCTTCTACGACGCCGGGAAGGTCCTCGATTCGAGGCCGATGGAATTCGTCCCCGGGCCGCTTCAAGGCAGCATCGGCGAGGAGACCTTCGACCACGTGCTGCAGGATTTCGGGGTCGGCGTCAAGGTATGGAAACTGACCGCGCAGTTCCCATTCTATCTCAGCCATCCCGGTATTTCCGGGGAAGAGGAGAAGTGGGATTACAGGTGGACGATAGGGTTCCGGAGTCTCTTCTAGGCCCGTGGCCCTAAAAGAAAACGACCTCAATCCGGTTCCGGGACAATATCGATCCGGCAGGAATCACAGTCGACCCCGGCCGTTAAATCATCTCCTGACTCAACAGCCGGGCTTCTAAAGACCCGATTTACTTAAAAGAGACTGGGACTACCTGACAAGCACGATCTTCTTGGTCTTGTTGACCGGCCCGGTCTCGATCAGGCAGAAAAACACCCCCGACGACACCAGTTCGCCTCCCGGCCCCGTGCCGTCCCATTCCACGACGTAGGTACCCGCATCCCTGCTGAGATTTTCGAGGACCCTCACCAGGGCGCCGTGGATGTCGTAGATGCTGATCTTCACCCTGCCGGGTTCCGAGAGCGAATAGGAGATGCTTGTCGAACCCGAGAAAGGATTGGGGAAGTTCTGCCTTGCAATATTCTCCATCGTTATGCCGAAAGTTTCGTCGCTGATATCGTATCCCCGGAGGGCGCCGTCAAGGTATGCGTCGATACGCATCGACACGTTTTCGGCGTCGATATCCGGCACGGTCCAGAGGTGCTGTGAAATCCCCGCCAGGCCGGTCGCCACGGTCTGGTCGAACGGGTCGGCGCCGCTGAGGCTGTAGAGGATGCTGAACGAATCGGGTTCCACCTGAGGCGAATCCCACCTTATGGCGAAATCGTCCCCGCTGCGGATCGTCTGCCCGCCGTTCGGGGAAACGAGCTCCACCACCTTCGAATAGGTTATCTGAGAGCTGTAGAGTCCTATGAAGCTCACGCCGTACTTGATGTACGCGTAACCGGAATCGCCCCAGTCTTCGCCCCAGGAGTTCTTCACGATCCACGCGCCGGTACCACAGACCGTGTCGTCCCAGCCGACCAGGAGAAGGGCGTGATCGGGTTCGCGAAGATCGTTCAGGTCGTAGCAGCCCCCCGTATATGCGTAGAAGCTGGCGTGCGTTCTGAAGGCGGTATATACGGGCCCCTGCAGGAGGGCCGTCTTGATCAAAACGACATCGTTGTTCACCCCCGCGTATCCGTCCATCCTGGAGACCGGTGTGCAGAACGCCTGGCCGCAACTTCCGCCGTCCGAGGCCATGTACGGGATGCAGCTTTCGGTCACCGAGCCGTATGAAATCATAAGGTCGTAGGCGGCCGCCTGATTCCCGCCGGTGCAGTCCTTGCCCGCGCTGTTGCAATCGATGATATGCTGCTCTGAAAGATCCATTTCGACACCGTCA
>JBFYZH010000068.1:0-13084 GCA_041309605.1 Candidatus Krumholzibacteriota bacterium | reverse complement strand
CGCATGCGTCGCGAGCGACGTCGGCGAGATCTCGGCGATTGTCGGCGATGCGGGCCTTGTCATCGATCCGGGGCATCCTGAAGGATTCGCTTCGGCGGTCTTGCGGCTCGCCGAAGATGCGCCTCTGCGGAGGGAACTGGGCGGGAAAGCGCGCCTGCGGGTGATCTCGAACTATGGTCTTGCGGCCTGGGGCGAGCGGACCCGCCGTGTATACGAAAAGGCGACCGGCTGGAAATTCTGAAACTTTTTTCTCCCTCGGGGATATATAGATCAGGAAAAGAATTTATAGCCTTTCCCACCAACCCCACTCAGGAGGTGAGGGGCCGCCAGGAGGCGGCAGTGCCATGAGAAAGATAGAATACATATCCGTCGCGGTAATAGCGGCGGTGACCTTATCGATGACCTCGGCGGCGTCTTCCAAGGACAGGATCGTCATCAAGCGAGGCGACGATCCGGCAAAGGTGAAGGTCGTCGAGAAAAAATCCCCCTATATCGGCATATACATGGATGATCTCAACGAAAAGCTCATAAAGGATCTTGATTACCCGGAAGCTGGCGGTGTCTGGGTAATGAGCGTTATCGAAGGAAGCCCGGCGGAAAAAGCGGGATTGGAAGACGACGACATCATATACATGTTCGACGGCGAGAAGGTTCAGAAATCGGTCGATATAGGGAAAATCCTGAAAAGCAGGGAGGCCGGCGACACGCTGGCGATGGTGGTCTTCCGTGACGGAAAGAAGAAGGAAATGAAAATCGAGCTCGGCGAATATGCCAGGCAGTACTATACGATAGACATCAACAACGACAGATCTTGCGGAGACGAAATCGCCATGCCCTCGTGGAGCATGGGACTCGACAATTACAGGGGCGCGATTGATTTATTCAGGGGAATGACGGGAAACGGGCTCTGCATCGGGGTCAGGATCCATGACATGGACGCCGATCTTGCCGGATATTTCGGCGTCGACGGCGGCGTGCTGGTCCTTGACGTGCTCGAGGACACACCTGCCGGGAAAGCCGGCATGAAGAGCGGCGATATCATCGTGGAGGCGGCGGGAGAGAAGATTGTGGATACCGAAGATCTTCTCGATGCGCTGAGGGAAACGGACAGGAGCGAGGATAAGATGGATGTCGTCGTCATAAGGAAGGACGAAAGAAGGATATTCGCCTTCGATTACGACGATCTTGCCGACCGGACCGCGAGATTGTGGATCTCCCCCGAAGAGAGCGATTTCAAGCATTTCAAGCTGACCGTGCCCGAAATACGGGAACTCGATCTCGAGGAACAGGAAGAAGGAGTCCGGGACAGTGAGATCGAACTGGATAAGCTGAGGATGGAGATCGAGACACTCGAAAAACGGTTGAAGAAACTGGAAAATGACAAGGACTGAGATGGATCCAACCCGTGCGGGGACCGGCCGGCTTGCCCGGCCGGTCCCCGCCGTATTCCACCGAATAACTTCGCGATAACAATATGGTTGGCAAACGCCCCCCCTTTCGTGGTTAAATCCTTTGACAGCAAGGCCGAAGTAGTCTATTTTAAAGATTGTTCAATTCCCGCCTGGATGCTGTATTTGCATGGCAGGGTTGGTTTAATTCCTTGCACTGGGAGACAGGTATGGAAGAAAAAATGGAAAAAGACCCGGCAGGACGCGGCGAGGATTCCCGGGAGGGGCAGGACCAGGTAAAAGGAGGATTCTTTTCCTCGCTGATCGACATCTTTCTTGATCCGTCGAAGGTGTTCAGCAGGATCGATTCGGGCCTGAAGTGGTGGAAGGCGTTCATCGTGCTCGCGGCGATCAACGCTGCGATCGCATGGTTCAGCCTGCCATTGCAGATCCACTTGGCGCGCCTTAACGAAAACGGTTTCGCCGAGGAACGCGTGCAGACGACGATCGACGGAATGCAGCGCATGGGCTGGACAGGCATGATCATCGCTCCGATCGGTATACTCATCGTGCTTTTTGTGATAGCCGGGCTTGTCAACATGATTGTAAATCTTGTAAGCGCCAGGTCGGATTTTAAAAAGATACTGAGCCTGGTCTGTTTTACCGGTTTGATAGGCACGCTGGAACAGATAATCGCCGCGATAATCATTCACGCAAGGGGTATCGAGGAGATTGAATCGAGAGCTGAATCGACCGTCAGCATAGGTCCGCTGGCCCTTATGCCCGAGGCGGGGGGATTCGTCGCGGCCCTGATGCAGTCGTTATCGGTTTTCCAGATATGGTATTATATCGTTTTCACTCTGGGGGTAGCCGCGATCTTCAGGATCAGTTGGAAGAAAGCGCTCGTTCCCGCAGCCACGCTCTGGATACTCGGCGTACTGGCGGCCTTATTAACCCAGAAGTTGAGCGGCATGAGTTGACAATAAGACAGGAAGGCGAAGGGTGATCTTCTGGATGAGCCGCGCCGCCGACCCGGACCATCGCCGGGTTTGATAGAGATATGACCAATGTTGACAGGAGGTAATGTTGAAAAAGTACGATACGGACAAGATCAGGAACATCATCCTGGCGGGGCACCAGTCATGCGGCAAGACGATGCTTGGCGAGGCGGTCCTTTTCAACGCGGGCGTCACCAGCAGGATGGGCAGGATTGAGGACGGCAATACGGTCTTCGATGCCTCCCCCGATGAGATCGAAAGGCAGATATCGATCGTCGCCGGTCTCGCCAGTTTCGAGCACGACAAGCATAAGATCAACCTTCTGGACACCCCCGGATACGAGGATTTCGTTGGGGAGGTAATGTCCTGTATCGAAGTGGTCGAAGGCGGGATTCTTGTCATAAGCGCCGATTCCGGAATCGAGGTCGGCACCGAAAAGAAATGGCGATATTTCGAGAAAAAGGGCATTCCCCGGATATTAGCGGTTAACAGGATGGACAAGGAACATGCCGATTTTGAGAAATGCGTGGCAGATGCTCAGAAATTCCTCGGCGCGAAGGTGATGCCCCTCAATCTGCCTGTCGGGCAGGGTGAATCTTTCAGAGGGATCGTCGATCTGTTGAAAAAGAAGGCCTATATATACTCCGGCCCCGGTAAATTTACCGAAGAGGCCATTCCCTCCGACATGGCCGGCCAGGTCGATAAATGGCGCCAGATGCTGATGGATTTTGCCGCGGAAGCGGACGATTCGCTGCTCGAGAAATTTCTCGAAAGCGGAGAGCTGGAAGACGCGGAACTGGAAAAAGGCCTGAGGGCCGGATGTCACTCCGGAACTCTCGTGCCCCTTATCGCCGCGTCGGCGACCGGGAACATCGGTGTCAGGCAGATGGTCGATTGCGCCGTCATGATGCTTCCTTCACCCGCGTGGCGCACCGAAGTAACCGCAAGGACCGATGGCGGCGGGACGAAGATCCTCAAGGTGGGACCTTCGGAGCCTCCCCTGGCTTTCGTCTTCAAATCGCTTTCCGAGAAACATACGGGAGATCTGTCGTTTATCAAAACGTTCTCCGGCGATCTGAAGGTCGGCGCCGAGATGTACGATACGTCGGCGCAGTCTTCCGAAAGGATCGGGCAGCTTTACGTGATGCAGGGCAAGGAAAGGCTCGAAACGGATTCCATCCTGGCGGGCGATATCGGGGCCGCCGTGAAACTCAAGTCCGCGAAGGTGAATCACACCCTCAGCAGCAAGTCGGCCGATACGATCCTCGTCGGAATCCAGTTTCCCAAACCGTCGCTTTATACGGCGATCGAGGCCAAGGCAAAGGGCGACATGGACAAGGTCGGGTCGGGTCTCAACAGACTCGCCGAAGAGGATCCATCCTTCAGTATCGAGATGAATCCGGAGCTTCGGCAGACGATACTTTCCGGACAGGGGGAACTGCATTTCGAGGTCATCCTCGGAAGGTTGAAAAGAAAATTCGCCGTGGAAGTGGATATGATCCCGCCGAAAATTCCATATCGCGAGACGATCACCGCCGTCGCCGAAGCCCAGGGCAAACACAAGAAGCAGTCCGGCGGCCGCGGCCAGTTCGGCGACGTATGGCTGAGGCTGGAGCCTCTTCCGCGCGAGGGCGGCTTCGAATTCGTCGACGAGGTCGTTGGCGGAGCCGTCCCGTCGAAATTCATCCCCGCGGTGGAAAAGGGCGTCGTGGACGCGATGCAGGGCGGGGTCGTGGCGGGGTTCAGGGTGCAGGACGTGAAGGTCGCGATATATTTCGGATCGTATCACTCGGTCGATTCATCCGACGCCGCCTTCAAGATGGCGGGCATCAAGGGATTCAAGGAAGCCGTCAAAAAGGCCAAGCCCGTCATCCTCGAACCGATATACAACGTCGAGGTCCTCGTTCCGGACGACTACATGGGCGATGTCATGGGCGACATGTCGATGCGGCGCGGAAAGATCCAGGGCACCGAGCAGGAAGGCAGCATGCAGAAGATAAAGGCACAGGTACCGTTGTCGGAGCTCTACCGATACGCCACTTCCCTCAGGTCGATGACCCAGGGAAGAGCCTCGCATTCGAGGGAGTTTTCCCATTATGACGTGGTTCCGCATGAAATCGCGCAAAAACTGATAGCCGCCGCCGAAGTCGAAAAAGAGGAATCAAACTAGTATCATTTGCCGGAGGGTGCTGTGTCAGGACATTCCAAATGGGCTACGATCAGAAGGAAGAAGGAGAAGGTCGATTCCCAGCGGAGCAGGACCTTCACCAAACTCATCAAGGAAATAGTGGTTGCCGCCAGGGAGGGAGGCGGCGACAGGGAAAAGAATCCCAGGCTCAGGACCGCCCTTCTGAGCGCCCGTGAGGCCAACATGCCGGCGGCCAATATCGACAAGGCGATCAAACGGGGAACGGGAGAACTGCCGGGAGTTCTGTACGAAGCCGCCACCTTCGAAGGGTACGGTCCCGGAGGCGTGGCGATCCTCGTGGAATCCCTCACGGACAACAGGAACAGGACCACCGCGGAGGTCCGCCATCTTTTCGGTAAATACGGCGGCCACATGGGAGAACCCAATTCCGTTTCATACATGTTCGAAAGCAAGGGAATGATCGTCATCGAGCAGGGTCAGACGGAAGAGGACAAGGTCTACGAGATAGCGCTTGAAAACGGAGCCGATGACGTCAGGACCGAGAGCGGTCAGTACGAGATCCTGTGCGTCCCGGAGATCTTCGAATCCCTGAGGAACAAGATAGCCGGCGCGGGCATCAAGTACCAGCTCGCGGAGATCGGTCTTAATCCCGTCACGACGATCAAACTGGATATCGATATGGCGAGAAGGGTCCTGAAGCTTGTGAGCGCAATCGAGGAAAACGACGACGTTCAGAGGGTCAGTTCCAATTTCGATATTTCCGAGGACATTCTCAACAAGCTTGAATCCGAGTTCTGAGGGGTTCCCGGAAGATGCAGGCTCCCCCGCGGCCAGACCGCGCGACCGGTTTTGATCCGGTCTCATGATCGAACGACCGGAGTACGCCATTGTCTCTTGTAATCGGTATAGATCCAGGCAGCCGGATAACCGGCTACGGGATAGTCGAGAACAAGGGACGCCACATCGTGTACGTCGGGTCCGGCGTAATAAGGGTCGATGCCGGGGCGTCAAAACCGATCAGGCTTCTCGAAATCAAAAAGGAACTCGACGAGGTGATTCGCAGATTCAATCCCGAAGCCGCCGCAGTGGAAGAGGTCTTTGTCGCCAGAAACCCGAAAAGCGCCCTGACTCTCGGGGAGGCAAGAGGGGTGATCCTTCTTTCGGCGGCGCAGGCGGGGCTCGAAATATTCGAATATTCGGCAAGAGAAGTGAAGAGAAGCATGGTAGGAACCGGGGCGGCGCATAAAAGCCAGGTGGCGTCCATGGTGTCGAAGCTTCTCGGTATGAAAACCGAACCGGCGACAGAGGACGAAACGGATGCCCTCGCCGTCGCGTTCTGTCATGCGATCAGAATGTCCGGCGCAACCTGGAGGCTGGTTTGATATCTTCCGTGGAAGGCGTACTCGTCAGGAAGAACGGATCGAGCGTCGTAGTCGAGGTCGGCGGATTCGGCATAGAGATCCATATACCCGGCAGGATGCTCGCCATGATGGGAAAAGAGGGGGAAAAGGTGCATCTTCTAACCTGGCTGCTGGTCAGGGAGGATGCTTTGTCGCTTTTCGGTTTTCCGTCGAACAAGGACAGGGAGATGTTTCTTCTACTGCTGGGAGTCAGCGGCGTCGGGCCGAAGCTCGCCCTGGGGATGCTCTCGGCGCTGGACTCCTCCGAGATAGCCCGTTACATCCATGGCGGGGACGCCGCGGGCCTGGTCGCGATCCCGGGGATCGGGAGAAAAACAGCCGAAAGGATCATTCTCGAGCTCAAGGACAAGATAGACGTATCAACATTCAGGACGGCCGGCAGGGAGGTCTTCATTCCCGCAGGAAGGGAACTGGTGGAAGAAGCGGTGGCCGCCCTGATCTCCATAGGCCTTACCGGCGCGAATGCCCGGAGGGCGCTCGAAGACATCGATACGGCCCGCCTTCCGCAGCAGGCGAAGGTGGAGGATCTGGTAAGGGAAGCCCTGAGAAGGGCCTCTTCATGATGATGGACAAGGAGAGGTTCGTTGTCTGACAAACCGATAACCGATCCCGCCCTCACCCCGGAAGAGATCCAGTCCGAGTCGAGGCTCAGGCCCAGGACGATCGATGAATTCGTGGGCCAGGAGAGACTCAAGGAAAACCTGCTGGTCTTCATTCAGGCCGCCAGGAAAAGGGGCGAGCAACTCGACCATGTGCTTCTCTACGGCCCTCCGGGACTCGGCAAGACGACACTGGCTCACATCATCGCCAGGGAACTGGGAGTCAATATCCGTACTTCGTCGGGCCCCGTCTTCCAGAGCCCGGCCGAACTTCTCGGCATCCTTACGCAACTCGAAGCGAGGGACGTCCTGTTCATAGACGAGATCCACAGGCTGGGCAGGGTGGTCGAAGAGCACCTTTATCCGGCGATGGAGGAGTTCCGGTGCGAATTGATCGTCGACAAGGGGCCGCACGCAAGGCACTATTCCCTTCCGATAGAGCCGTTCACGCTGATTGGAGCCACGACGAGGGCGGGGATGATAACTCCTCCGATGAGAAGCAGGTTCGGGGTGGTACTCAGGCTCGACTTCTATTCCCCGGAGGATATTCTCAGGATCGTTCACCGGTCGGCGGGCCTTCTCGATGTCGCGATCGACGAAGAGGGAGCAAGGGAGATATCGATGCGCTCCAGGGGCACTCCCAGGATAGCGAACCGCCTTTTGCGCAGGATCAGGGATTTTGCCGATATCAAGGGCGAAGGGAGGATCAATCTCGAGATGGCGGATTACGCGCTTGGAATGCTCGAAGTGGACAAGAAGGGACTTAACGAAATGGACCGCCGGATCCTCTCCACGATCATCGACAAATTCTCGGGTGGTCCGGTAGGCATCAATTCCCTCACCGTCGCCGTGGCCGAAGAGCCGGAGACTATAGAAGACGTCTACGAACCTTTCCTGATCCAGGAAGGGCTTCTTCAACGCACGTCCCGGGGCAGGATCGTCACCGATTCCGGATACGCGCACATGAACGCCGCCCGGGGCGAAGGCGGATCGAATCAGGGAAATATTTTCTAGACATCACTGAACAGGCGGGCAGTACGGATAATAATGAAACTCAGCGATTTCAGCTACGAACTTCCCGAAGAACTCATCGCGCAGCATCCCCTGGAGAACCGGGACGAGAGCCGGATGATTCTCGTGGAACGCTGGGGCGGCGGGATCAGGGAGACGCATTTCTCGAATTTTGCCAGGTATCTCAAGCAGGGAAACATAGTCGTGATTAACGAAACGAAGGTCATCCCCGCAAGGTTTTTCGGCGAAAAGAAAACGGGAGCCGGGATCGAGATATTTCTTTCGAAGAGGCTGGCGGAGGGTAGATGGGAAGCGCTCTGCCGTCCGTCGAAACGCCTGTCGCCGGGCGACAGCGTTTTCGTGGGGGAATCCGCCCGCGAGATAAGGATCGTCAGGGAACTCGGCAACGGGGAGTGGATCGTTTCCCTTCCGGAGGAAATTCCCGAAAAACAATTCATAAGGGCGTATGGTCATGTTCCCCTCCCGCCTTACATAAAAAGGGAAGACACCGCGCAGGACGCCGAACGTTACCAGACCATCTTCGCCCACAGGGAGGGATCGGTCGCGGCGCCGACAGCCGGCCTGCATTTCACCGACAAGGTCCTTCGCGATATCGAAAGGAAGGGTTGCAGCGTTTTGCCGCTTACGCTGCACGTCGGGCCGGGCACGTTCAGGCCGCTGGAAGACGAAACGGTCGAAAACAACGTTCTCTCTCCGGAGTTTTTCATGATCAGGGAGGACTATTGGCAGGAGATCCGGGAGGCAAGGGGGTCGGGCAGGGAGATCATCGCGGTTGGGACAACGGTGACAAGGACGCTCGAAGCCCTGGCCGCCGGCAGGGTGACGGGCTTGCAGAAAAAGGAAATGGACGGTGTCGATTACATCACCGGCTGGACCGATCTTTTTCTCTATCCGGGGTGCCGTTTCGCCGTCGTAGACGCGATCGTCACCAACCTGCACCTTCCGATGTCGAGCCTTTTCGTCCTTGTCTGCGCCTTCGCGGGCAGGGACGAGATGATGAGGATCTACAAGTGGGCGGTGCAGAGAAAGTTCAGGTTTTACAGCTACGGCGACGCGATGTTCATAAGGTAGGGAAGGGAGCGCTCCGGTGCCGTTCGGATTTGAGCTGACAGACAGGGACCCTTCCGGCGCAAGACGCGGAAGGATCACCACCGATCATGGCATGGTCGATACGCCGGCGTTCATGCCGGTTGGAACGCAGGGCACGGTGAAGTCCCTTTCTTCGGCGGATTTAAGGGAGACGGGCGCTTCAATCATACTGGCAAACACGTACCACCTTCATCTGAGGCCGGGCGAAAAGCTTGTCGCCGCGGCGGGCGGCATACACCGTTTCATGTCGTGGAACGGGGCGGTGCTGACCGACAGCGGCGGGTACCAGGTTTTCAGCCTGTCCGACCTAAGGAAGATCACCGACGAGGGCGTGGAATTCAGATCGCATATCGACGGGTCGGCCAGGTTTCTCTCGCCGGAAAAGGTCGTCGACGTGCAGCTTGACATTGGATCGGACATTATGATGGTCCTGGATCATTGCGTCGGGTTTCCATGCACATATGAGGAGGCTCTCGCGGGGGTCGAACGCACGACCCTCTGGGCCGCCCGCAGTCTCGGGTCGCATGGGGCCAGGATAACGCGGGATGGATATCAAAGGGTCCTCTTCGCGATAGTGCAGGGCTCCGTATTCCCGGAGCTCAGGAAAAAATCGGCGCAGGAACTGATCGGGCTCGATTACCCGGGGTATGCGATCGGCGGCCTTTCGGTCGGGGAAACGAAGGAGGATCTTTACTCGATGACGGATATGGTCGCCGGAATGCTTCCCGAGGATAAACCGAGGTACCTTATGGGAGTGGGATTCCCGGAGGATCTGGTGGAAGCGGTCGCCGGGGGAGTCGACATGTTCGACTGCGTCCTGCCCACCAGGAACGCGAGGAACGGAACCGTTTTCACCTCCCGCGGAAAGATCATTCTCAGGAACGCCGCCTATACGGACGATTTCGGGCCGATCGATCCCGAGTGCAGGTGCCATGTCTGCACGACGTACAGCAGGGCCTACCTGAGGCACCTGTTCATGGCCGGGGAGATGCTTGGACCGCGCCTCGCCTCGTTTCACAGCCTGTATTTTTACTTGCATCTTCTCGATCAAATGAGGCAAGTTATACGGGATGGGGATTTTTTACGGTGGAGAAAGGAGTTTCACGAAAAATATGGAACTTCCCGGAAAGAAAATCGGTAAACCCTGACAAGGAGGATTCATGACAAACCTGGTATTCGCGATGAGCAACCCGCAGGCCGGCGACGGCGGAAACCCCTTCATGATGTTCGTTCCGATCATACTTATCTTCGTCGTATTCTATTTCATACTGATCAGGCCGCAGCAGAAGAAGCAGAAGGAACACCTCAATCTTCTGTCGCAGTTGAAAAAGGGCGACAGGGTGATTACAAACGGCGGGATCTACGGCACGGTAGTCGACGCCAAGGAACATATCGTCGTGCTCAAAATCGCCGAAGAGGTGAAGATCGAAGTCGTGAAAAACGCCATTGCCACCGTGGTCGAGAAGAAAGGCGAATAATAGCGGCGGAAAAGGACCGGTGACGGTATGACAAGAATGCGGGTCAGGATATACGGGGACAGCGTTCTCAGGGTGAAATCCGGGGAGGTGACAGTGTTCGACGAGTCGCTGTCGCGTTTTCTGGATGACATGGTCGAGACGATGATGTTCGAGGACGGGGTCGGGCTTGCAGCCAACCAGGTCGGCGTTACCAGGCGCGTAGCGGTGATCAACAGGGAACCGGACAATCCCGATACGCTCATCAAGCTGGTAAACCCGAAAATCACCGCTTCGAGCGACATCACGGACAGCGTCGAGGAAGGCTGTCTGAGTGTTCCCGGCATACACGGGAACGTCGTGCGTCCGGTCGGGATAGAACTCGAATATCAGGATGAAACCGGCGGCCGGCACGAGATGAAAGCCGACGCCATTGTCGCGAGGATTATCCAGCACGAACTCGACCACCTCGACGGAGTCCTTTTTACCGATCGCCTGTCTCTCGGCAAAAAGGTTCTGATAAGGAGCAAGCTTCGCGAACTGTCCCGGACCGGAGGGGGCGGCTGATATGCCGGCGGTAGTGTTTTTCGGATCCCCCGATTTCGCCCTGCCGGCCCTCGAAGCGCTGATCCATACCGAATACCGGCCGGTACTGGTCGTCACGCAGCCCGACCGGCCTTCCGGCAGAGGCATGGCCGCCACTCCCACCCCCGTGAATCGCAGGGCCGGTGAAGCCGGAATCGCGGTCAGGACAACGGGAGACCTCAGGAACGATGAGATGACGGAATATCTGCAGTCGTTCAAACCCGATTTTTTCGTGGTGGTGGCCTTCGGAAAGATATTTCCCGGCAGGATACTCGGCATTCCATCCAGGGAGTGCATCAACGTGCATGCTTCGCTTCTTCCGGCTTACAGGGGGGCGAGCCCGGTCAACATGGCCGTGGTGGGCGGTGATTCCTTCACCGGAGTCAGCACGATCCGGATGACGGAAAAACTCGACGCCGGACCGGTCTTCATGCAGGATGTCGAACCGATAGATCCGATGGAAGACGCGGGATCCCTCTCGGGAAGACTCGCCCGCAGGGGGGCCGGTCTTCTCCTGAGGACTCTCAGGGCCATCGATGATGAAGGCCTGGTGCCGTTGGATCAGCCCGGGGAGGGTATCTCCAGCGCTCCGTTGCTCAGGAAGAAGGACGGCCTGGTTCCCTGGCATAAGACGGTTTTCAAGGTACACGACCATATACGGGGCATGAACCCATGGCCGGGAAGCCACACGTACGTCAGGGGTAAATATATAAAGATATACAAGGCGCAACCCGCGGGGACGATATCTTCGGGCAGGGCTCCGGGGGAGGTGATCGCCGCCGATGGGGATGACATCCTCGTTGCCTGCGGCGCGGGTACCATAAGGATAAATAAGCTCCAGGCGGAAGGAAAGAAACCGCATGACGCCGGAGACTTTCTCAGAGGATTCGAGCTGGGCGCCGGAGAAAGGTTCGGGGAGATGGAATGACCGCCGAGGAAAAAAAGAAGGGTTACCATCCAGTCGTTTTCTATCTGTTCGTGATACTGGGCGCGTTCATCGCGGGAATAATCATATTCAACTTCGTGGTGCTGCCGATGCTCGTGGGGCGCGGGAATGTATCGATAGTTCCGGAGATCAACGGAATGATGGTATCTCCCGCCGAGGATGTCTGTCGATCGAGCGGATTGAAACTGATGGTCACGGGGGAGCGTTACTCCGAAGAATATCCCGCCGGCGTGGTGATCGAACAGGATCCCGGATCGGGCGAAAGCCTGAAAGGAAACAGGACCATTCGCGTCGTGATCAGTTCGGGCGAGAGGATGGAGGAAGTGCCGGGCCTGGCCGGAGAGTCGCTCAGGCAATCCGAACTTCTGCTGCAGGCGGCCCATCTGGAGAAGGGCCGGATTGTCCGCGTTTTTTCGCACGAAAGCGGGCAGAACCTGGTCATCGCGTCAAGCCCCCCCGGTGGGGCGCAGGCGGCCACCCGGTCGAGGGTCGATATGCTGCTGTCGATGAAGGGCGAACCCAGGGCCTATGTCATGCCCGATCTCACGGGGATGGATCTGCCTTTCGTGAAGGAAAGGCTCGAAGCGTGCGGCTTTCAAGTGACCAGGGTTGTCAGCCGTAAGGAGGCCGGACTCTTCCCGAACACGATCCTGTCGCAGAGTCCCGAACCCGGATACATGATAAAGGAAGGGGGAACCATTGAACTCGTCGTTTCAACGGTTGAGTGACAGCCGCCTCGTGGCTGTCGCGCCATCGGTGCTGGCGGCCGATTTCTCGCGCCTGGAAAGCGAACTGGGGGCGGTTGAGGAGGCCGGGGCCGATTTCCTGCATCTCGACGTGATGGACGGCCATTTCGTGCCGAACATAACGTTCGGGCCGATGATCGTAAAAGCGATAAGGAGACTATCCCGGCTTCCCCTGATCACACACCTGATGATAAGCGACCCGGAGAAATACGTGGAGGATTTCGTCAAGGCGGGAAGCGATCTGATAAGCTTCCACATCGAGGCCGTTCAATCGGGGCATGACGGGATAATAAAAAAGATCCACTCGTTGGACTGCTGTGCCGGCCTCGCGATCAATCCCGATACGCCGCTGGCGACGGTGGAACCCTTTCTCGGGCGGATCGACCTGCTTCTGGCCATGACGGTATTCCCCGGTTTCGGAGGCCAGAAATTCATGCCCGACGTGATGGGCAAGGTGCGAAGGGCCGCCTCCATAAGGAAGGAAAAGGGTCATCGTTTCGTGATCGAGGTCGACGGCGGGGTCAACAGCGTGACGGCGGTGTCGGCGAGAGAGGCTGGAGCGCAGGTGCTGGTGGCCGGAACGGCCGTATTCGGGGCAGGAGATTATTCAACTGCGATATCCTCCATCCGGGGGTGAGGGGCATTCTTCCCCCCTTCCGAACGATTTCGTTTTCCCT
>JBFYZH010000067.1:0-17983 GCA_041309605.1 Candidatus Krumholzibacteriota bacterium | reverse complement strand
GCTGCGTCTGGATGCGGGGCGCCGTTTCGGCCAATCGACGGTCACGGGCGGTGTATTTTCGTCGCTTTCGATGATAGAGTATGAGCTGTGTTTCGGGCGGGGTTTCTGGCTCGCCAGCCGGAACGAGAATTCCGCCGTGAGGCTCGACAACGACGGTTTCGCCTTTACCGCCGACGGGAGCGACATGTGGACCTATACCGGTTGTTACGTCGAATACGGCTGGGAGGGGGAAAAAACGGGTTTAGAGGTCGGGACCAGGGTGGAACTCTTTTCCAGAAGCGCCGAGGTTTTCACCGGCCCGAGAGTCTCGATCCACAGATCGATCGGGGATAGGACCGTTTTCCTCGCATCCGCGGGATTTTTCGCCAGGGACGCGGCCGAGGATTTCGGCAATCCGGCCGCGACAGGCCGGCAGCTCGCCGTGGAAAAGGCGGCGCAGATATCGGCGGGAATCAGAAGGGAACTTCCATTCGGTGTCCTCGCACAGGCCGGTTGCTTCGTGAGGCGCGACTGGGACCTGCCGGTGGAGATCGAGCCGGTCACCTACGCGAGCTCCGGCAGGGGACGTGGAAGGGGGATCGATCTCGGCGTCGAAAAGAGAGCGGGATCCTGGAGAGCCGTGGCCGATTATTCCTGGAACAGCAGCGAAAGGATCGACTATCCCCGATCCCTCACCTTCAGGCCGGACGAGGGCTCGGCGGCAGTCGACAACCTTGTGCCCGCTTATGACGACCCTTACTGGTATCCTTCCCCTTATGGCAGAAAACATTCGCTGACCGTCGAGGCCGACAGGCGAATCAACGCCCATTTTTCGCTCGACCTGGCGTGGCGCATCGAATCCGGAAGACCGTATACTCCGATCGGCGAGGTCTACGAGAGGGAGGTCGGGGGGTATATCGCTTCCGAGGGACGCAGGATGTCGGCCGCGCTTCCGGCGTACTCCAGGATCGACCTCAGGGCGGAATGGTCCTGGCCGAAGGGCGCCTGCTTCATCGAGATCCTCAATATCACCAATCGCCGGAATGTATTCAACATGCGTTATAACGAGGACTATTCCTCGAGAAGCTGGTATCGCATGATTCCTCTCATGCCGGGTTTCGGTTTCAGGATGTCGTTTTAGAAACCGCTCCCGATGCCGGTGCGCTCCGGCGCGACTTTTCATCCCTGCTGAAAACACTTGATTAACTGGAACGGCCGTATTACCTTGAACCCGTTTCTCTGCCCGGTCCGGCGGCGGGCAGGCCGCCGGAAAAGATGGGTTCACAGCCAGCTGCGAAGGTGTCAAATGCCGAAACTGGTTCTGATCATCATAAGCGCGGTCCTCGTAAACAATTTTATCCTACAGAGGTTTCTCGGAACGTGCCCCTTTCTGGGAGTTTCAAGGAGGGTCTCCACGGCCCTGGGGATGAGCGGCGCGGTCCTTTTCGTAATGGCGATGGCGTCGGTGGCCACCTGGCTTTTCTACCATTATATCCTGGTCAGGTTCGGCCTCGAATACCTTCAGACAATCGTCTTCATCCTTGTCATAGCGGCCCTCGTGCAGCTTGTCGAACTGGTTCTTCAGAAATTCAGCCCCGCCCTTTACAAGGCGCTCGGGATATTTCTTCCTCTGATAACGACGAACTGCGCGGTGCTCGGCGTCGCGGTGCTGAATATACAGAAGGGGTATAATTTAATCGAGACGACGGTATTCGGCGTCGGCGGCGCGCTGGGATTCGGGCTTGCCATGATACTTTTTTCCGGGATAAGGGAACGGCTCGACATGGCCGACACCCCGCTTCCCTTCAGGGGAACCGCCATAGGACTTGTCACAGCGGGGCTGCTTTCGCTCGCTTTCATGGGTTTTACCGGGCTTGTGAAGATTTAGACGTTCCGCGCGCCTTGCTCCGGATACGACGCGCGTTTTTTTAAATAGATACCGATTGCCACATTGGAGGATGGACATATCATGCTGACTGCCGTCATAGCTCTGGGCGCCCTGGCCCTTGTCGCCGCCTTCGGGCTCGCCGTGGCGGCTCGTGCCTTTGCGGTCGAGACCGACCCCAGGATAGAGCTTGTGGAGGCGGCCCTTCCGGGGGCAAACTGCGGGGCATGCGGATATCCGGGGTGTTCCGGCCTGGCCAAAGCGATAGTGGAGGGTAAGGTGGAAATTGGCGCCTGCCCTGCCGGCGGCGATGGAGTTGCCGAGGCTGTTTCGAAGATCATGGGAGTCTCCTACCGGGGGGGAGGGGAAAGGATGGTGGCCATGGTTCTCTGCGGCGGCTCGGACCAGGTGGCCGGAAAGAGGTTTTTATATAACGGCGTCCGCGACTGCTCCTCGGCGGCGCTGATCTTCGGGGGGGACAAGAACTGCAGGTACGGATGCCTCGGGCTCGGCACCTGCGTCGGGATATGCCCGTTCGGTGCCATGATAATGCTGCCAGGCGGGCTAGCCAGGGTGGACCCGGTTAAATGCACCGGGTGCGGCAAGTGCGTTGACGCCTGTCCCAAAAAGATAATAAAGATGGTCCCGGCGAGGCGGGCCGTTCACATATTGTGTTCCTCGCACGACAAGGGAGCCGTGGCGAAGAAGGCCTGCGCGAAAGCATGCATCGCCTGCGGAAAATGTGTCAAAACGGCGCCCCAGGGAGCGATAAAGATCGAGGATTTCCTGGCGGTCGTCAATTATGATGTCGAAATCCCCGAAGAAACGGCCGGTGAATGTCCGATGAACACCATCGTCGTGAGGAAAGAGGGGACCTCCGATACCGGGTTTCTTGATTCCGTCGCCGCCGCGGGGGGGGATGCCATATGAAAAAATGGCGTTTCTTCGGAGGAATCCACCCGGCGTACAACAAGGATATGGCCTGTTCTCAGGCTACGGTAGAGATGCCCCTTCCCCGCGAACTGGTGGTCTACCTGTCGCAGAACCTCGGGGCGCCGTCGAAACCGGTCGTGAAGAAGGGCGACACGGTGAAAAAGGGGCAACTGATCGGCGAGGCGGGAGGTTTCGTTTCCACTCCGGTTCACGCTCCCGCTTCGGGGGTCATAACGGCCCTGGAGAAAAGGCCGTCCCCGCTCGGAGACGACATGACGGCGGCAGTCATCGAACCGGACGGGCTCGATGAATGGGCTGAAGGGTGCAACGTGGAACGTTCCTGCGAAGGGCTCGATGCCGGCAGGATAAAAAACCTGATCCATGACGGCGGCGTCGTCGGTATGGGCGGTGCGACCTTCCCGACGCACGTGAAGCTTTCCCCCCCTGAGGGTAAGAAGATAGACCTGTTGATAATCAACGGGGCCGAATGCGAACCGTATCTCACCGCCGATCACAGGCTCATGCTGGAAAGACCGGCCGATG
The DNA here is from genome assembly GCA_041309605.1 of Candidatus Krumholzibacteriota bacterium. Lineage (GTDB taxonomy): Bacteria > Krumholzibacteriota > Krumholzibacteriia > Krumholzibacteriales > Krumholzibacteriaceae > JALOPX01. The sequence goes on along the minus strand of JBFYZH010000067.1, from coordinate 14,643 downwards.
TTCTCGAAGGCGCATCGCTCATCGCGAAGGCGATAGGCGTTACCGAGGTCGTGGTGGCCGTCGAAAAAAACAAGCCGGACGCCATAGCCGCAATGAAGGAATCGATAAAGGGACGCGGCGGATTCAGCGTCGTCCCGATGGACGTGATTTACCCGCAGGGAGCCGAAAAGCAGCTCATATACGCCCTGTCCGGAAGAAAGGTCCCCGCCGGAGGGCTTCCGATGGATATTGGTGTGCTCGTGCAGAATGTCGGTACGGCGGCTGCGTCCTTCGATGCGGTCAGGTTCAACAGGCCTCTCATACGCAGGATCGTCACCGTCACCGGCCGTGGCGTCAGGAAACCGGGAAACGTGATGGCGCGGATAGGGACCAGATTCGCCGATCTCGTCGAGTTCTGCGGCGGTTATTACGAGGATACCGGAAAGATAATAAACGGAGGGCCGATGATGGGAATCGCGCAGCCTTCGCTGGAGGCCGCCCTGATGAAAGGGACGAGCGGCCTGGTGCTGTTGCGCGGCGGAGAAGTCGGCCAGTATGTCGGCGACCCGTGCATCAGGTGCGGCCGGTGCCTGGAGGCGTGCCCGATGCATCTCAACCCGTCGGCGATAAGCATATTCACCGAACGCATGCGTTTCGAGGATGCCGCGCAGTTCAACGTGATGGATTGCATAGAGTGCGGCTGCTGCGCTTATGTCTGTCCGTCCAGGAGACCGATGGTTCATCATATGAGAAGGGCGAAGGCCGAGATCAGGGGAAAGTCCAAAAAGACAGGGTAACGGGCCCGCAGTCATCTGGAGGTTCTTTTGGAAGACAGTATTGAAGGAAAAGGCCCTGAAGGGAAGCCGGAAACCGGACAGAAGAAATCCGGCGATATCGGAAGGATGTTCCTGGTCAGTTCATCCCCTCATATCCACGACGGGCGTACGGTCGCATCGGTGATGAAGCTGGTCATATGGGCGCTTCTGCCCGCGAGCCTCTTCTCGGTATACGTATTCGGTCTTGACGCCCTCAGGGTGATTCTGATCTCCGTCGTTTCCGCCCCGTTCCTGGAGGCGGCGGCGCTGAAGATCATGAAAAGGGAGGTCAGGGTGGGGGATTTCAGCGCCGTGTTGACGGGGCTTCTGCTCGCCCTCAACCTTCCCCCGACGAGCCCCTGGTGGATGATCGTTGTCGGCAACATTTTCGCCATCGTCGTGGCGAAACAGATCTACGGCGGACTCGGCTGCAATCCTTTCAACCCCGCCCTGGTCGGCAGGGTCGTTCTCCTCGTGTCCTTTCCCGTACATATGACGGCGCGCTGGGTATCGGCCACGGCGTGGGGAGTGGACGCGGTCACGACGGCGACACCGCTGGGAATGGCAAGGGAAAGCCTCGCCACCCTCGGCCACATAGATATGCAGTTCGGGCGTCGGGAGATCATCGATCTATTGGTCGGCACCCGCGCCGGATGTCTCGGGGAGGTTTCCGTCATTCTTCTTCTGGCCGGCGGGTTGTTCCTTGTCTGGAAAAAGGTGATTTCGTGGCACATACCGGTTTCGTTCATCGCGACGGTCTGGATCGTGACAGGGCTGTTCCACCTCGTCGATCCGGCCCGTTACGCCAACCCGGTTTTCCACGTGATAAGCGGGGGCCTTTTCCTCGGCGCGATATTCATGGCTACCGATTACGTCACCAGCCCGGTCACCAGGGCAGGGATGCTTATATTCGGTTTCGGATGCGGTTTGATAACGGTGGTCATAAGGCTTTTTGGCGGATTTCCGGAGGGCGTCAGTTTCGCCATATTGCTGATGAACGCCGCGACGCCCCTCATAGACAAGATGACGAGACCCGCCGTATTCGGCCGGGTGGCAGGGAAGAAAGCGGCGGCATGACGAACCCCGCGGTTTTACGGAGGTGTTTTTCAGAATGAAAGAAATATTCCGGCTCTGCCTGGTTCTTACCGTTTTGTCCGCCGTATCGGCGGGGGTGCTCGCTTTCGTGAACCAGAAGACCGCCGGGCCGATAGCCAAGGCCGCGCTCCAGGAAAAGACGGCGGCGCTGCGCAGCGTGCTGCCCCCCTTCGACAACGATCCTTTCGATGACATGATCCGGGTCGACAAGGCCGGCGGCGGAGAGGTGGAGGTGTACAGGGCGAAAAACGGAGGGGAAATCGTCGGGGTGGCCTTCGAGGTGGTGTCTCACGACGGTTATTCGGGCGATATCGGGTTCATGATCGGAATCAACACCGACGGGGTTATCCAGGGCGTACAGATCCTAAGTCACATGGAAACCCCCGGACTCGGAGCGAAGATCGCCGGCGAGACCTTCAGAAGACAATTCGATGGAAAAAGCCTCCGCGACCCGGAGAAATGGTCCGTGACGAAGGACGGCGGCGCGTTCGTACCTATCACCGGGGCCACGATATCGTCGAGGGCCGTCACGAAGGCGGCCGCGGATGGTCTTGGCATTTACGCCGCGAACAGGGAAAAGATACTGGGCACGGGCGATGCCGAAGGCGAGGAGAATCGATGAGAGCCTGGAAGGAATTGATAAAAGGTCTCTGGGACGAAAACCCGACCTTCAGACTGGTGCTGGGGCTCTGCCCCGTGCTCGCCGTCACGACATCGGTCGCCAATGGCATGGGGATGGGACTTGCCACCACCTTCGTTCTCGTCTGCTCGAATATCGTCATCTCCTCCCTCCGCAATCTCATACCGAAAAAGGTCCGTATTCCGGCGTTCATTGTCGCGATATCGACCTTCGTAACGATAGTGGAACTGGTGATGAACGGTTATTTCCACGTCCTTTACAAGGCCCTGGGGCTTTTCATACCGCTGATCGTCGTGAACTGCATCATCCTCGGAAGGGCGGAAGCCTTCGCGTCAAAGAATCCGATCGGCCTGTCGATGCTGGACGGATTCGGGATGGGTATCGGTTTCACCATGGCCCTGATGGTCGTCGGCGGCATAAGGGAACTGCTTGGAAACGGCAGCATCATGGGTATAGATCTCTTCGGCGCCGGGTACAACCCTCTTCTGCTGATGATACTGCCTCCGGGGGCTTTTATACTCCTCGGCCTGCTTCTGGGATTGATGAACAGGATCGAGATATCCCTCGCGGCAAAACAGGGGCGGCCTCCTTCGATAAAAAAGGAACACGATTGCTCGACGTGCGTCATGCACCGAAAGTGGTTCGATTTTTGATCCAAACCCGCGACGGATGGCATGTCCGTTTTTTTTGCGAACCTCCGGCTGCGGTTGCATTACGGCAATGATACATACGTCTTACAGTCGCGCATACGCAGTACCGCAGGGAAGTTTCTCGTATAATTCCGCAGTATCTGTCCTTGACGGAGCATATACGGGGTATATATTGTCGATGGTGTTTCATACGGCATCCTTTGACGGAATATCGAAAGAACCATGGAACTGGAGGCATGATGAACGACCCGAATAAAGACGGGAAACTTGAATCCCGGCTCGACCTTATAAAACACAAGGTGTTCGTCCTTTCCGGCAAGGGAGGTGTCGGGAAAAGCACTATAGCAGTCAATCTTGCCGTGGCGCTCGCCGCTGAGGGAAAAAAGGTCGGACTCCTGGACATAGACCTTCACGGTCCCAGCGTTCCGAAGATGCTCGGAATCGACAACATGCCTCTTCACGGCGGCGACAAGTCGATCAAGCCGTTCGTGGTCGGAGACAACCTTCTTGTGATGTCGATAGGATTTCTGCTGCGCGGCAACGACGAAGCCGTGATATGGCGCGGGCCGCTGAAAATGGGCGTCATAAAGCAGTTCCTGACGGATGTCGAGTGGGGCCGCCTCGACTACCTTGTCGTTGACTCGCCGCCGGGAACCGGAGACGAACCGCTTTCGATCGTGCAGTTGATCCCGGACGCCGACGGGGCGATCGTCGTCACGACTCCCCAGGACGTCGCCCTGCTGGATGTGCGAAGGTGCATAACCTTCTGCAGGCAATTGAACCTGCCGGTCCTGGGCGTGGTGGAGAATATGAGCGGTTTTGTCTGTCCCCACTGCGGAAAGCCCGCCGATCTGTTCGGAGTCGGCGGCGGCGAAAAGATGGCCGCCGAAATGGGCGTTCCATTCATCGGCAGAATACCGTTCGATTCCCGCGTCGTGAGCACCGCAGACGGCGGCCGGCCTTTTGTCTTCGCGCATCCGTCGACCGATGCCGGGAGGATGCTCGCCGCCCTGGCGGCACCGATACTGGCTCTGCCGGAAAGGGCGGCCCGGACCGGCAAGGCCGCCGAAAAGACGGAAGAGGGCGGCATGAGGGTTGGAATACCGCTGGACAATGGAAAGATAAGCGGGCATTTCGGGCACGCGGAAAAATTCGTCATATTCGATATCGAACGGCAAAGCGGCCGGATCACGGAGTCCGCGCGGCTCGATCCTCCAGAGCACGGAGTCGGCGCGATCCCGGAATGGCTGAAGGGGGAGGGGGTGACCGTCGTGATCGCCGGGGGGATTGGACAGAAGGCAAAAGAACTGTTTTGTCAATCGGGGATCGCGGTGATCTCCGGGGTTTCCGGTGACCCGGCCGAAGCGGTGAGAACCTGGCTCGACGGGAAACTCGCCGGAACGGACACCGTATGCAATCAAGATCATGTCGAAGGGTGCGGCCACGGCGGCTGCGGAAAGGCGGAATGATGATAAAGGACATCTGTAAGAAATCGAAGGATACGCAGTGCGTTCACGGCAGCTTCATCCCCGATGAATCCGGTTCCGTCGTTACGCCTATATACCAGACCTCGACCTTCAGTTTCAGGGACGTCGATCATGGCGCCTCCCTTTTCGCCGGAAAGCAGGAGGGATACATATACACCAGGCTTGGCAACCCCACCGTCAAGGCGGTCGAGCAGGCGGTGGCGGTTCTCGAAGGCGGTTTCGGCGGAATAGGATGCGCTTCCGGAATGGCGGCGCTGCACCTTGCTTTCGCGTCGGTCCTCAAGACCGGGGAACATGTGATTTGCGGCGAATCGGTATACGGTCCCGTCGTAGGTCTTTTAACGGAACAGTTCGGAAATTTTGGAATTGGAGTTTCCTTCGTGGATACCACCGATGCCGTGGCCATTAAAAAGGCGCTTACGCCGAAGACCACCCTGATCCACATAGAGACGCCGGCGAACCCGACCATGGCCGTAACCGACATGGCGGCCGTCGCGGCGATCGCGCACGATCACGGGGCGAGGCTCTCAGTGGACAATACCTTCATGAGCCCCATACTTCAGAGGCCGCTCGAACACGGCGCCGACATCGTAATCCATTCGATGACGAAGTTTCTAAACGGGCACGCAGATGTCGTGGCCGGAATGGTCGTGGCGAAGGACGAACAGGATTACAGGCTTTTCAGGAAGATGTCCAACGCCATCGGCGGGACGATCGATCCCTTCAACGCTTTCCTGGTGGCGAGGGGAATCAAGACGCTGGCCCTTCGCGTGGAACGCCATGTCAGGAACGCGATGCAGGTTGCAAAATTCCTCGAGCGCCATCCCAAGGTGTCGAGGGTGATGTATCCGGGGCTGGAATCCCATCCCCAGTACCAGACGCACCGCAGGCAGTCGAACGGCCCGGGAGGGCTGATAAGTTTCGAACTCAAGGGCGGCGTCGAGGCGGGCAAGGTGCTGATGAACTCCGTACATTTGTGCGCGCTCGCCGTAAGCCTCGGCGGCGTGGAGACGCTGATCCAGCACCCCGCTTCAATGACGCACGCCAGCATGGACGCCGCCCTCAGGAAACAGGCCGGCATCACCGACGGCCTTGTCAGGATATCCGTTGGAATAGAGGCCCCGGAAGAGATTATCGCCGATCTGGAACAGGGGCTGGCGAAGGCGAAGTAATTCAGGCGAAGCTGCGCCGACCTTATATGAACCGATGGAGAAAAGGATGTCCCGGGTAAGGAGTCTTGTCAGATGGGTCGGAATGGAAAGGGTCCTGGTGCCCTTCGAACCATCGCCCCAGGTGCTGGAGGAAAACAAGGCCCGCAGGAAGGAACGCGACAGGCTGTTCCTTGATCATGGCATCGATCGCGGCGCGATGACCGGTTTCGTGCTGGATAAGGCGGGAGGGATAGAAAGTCCCGTTCTCGATATCGGAACGGGCAGGGGACTGACTGCGTTTGAACTGGCCCGCAGGGGGGCTCGTGTCATCACCGTTGACATCTCCGAAGAGGAATTGAAGGGAGCTCTGACCGGCGCCGTGGCGGAAAAGGTGGACTCGGCGATCGAATTCCACGTTGCCGACGCGAACGTCCTGCCTTTTGCCGACGGTAGCTTCAGGCTCGTCACGATGGTCAACGTTCTTCACCATATGGAGGGAGGCAAAACCTTCCTTCCCGAAGTATCGAGAGTCCTGGCGCACGGCGGGAAGTTCGTCGTCGCCGATTTCGACGAGGAAGGATTCAGGATACTGGACGGACTGTATGCGGGGAGGGGTGAGGAACACACCAGGCATAGAAACGAGACTATTGAGAGTGTCGGCGAAAAACTGTACAAGTACGGTCTTAAATGCACGGGCCGCCACGCCGGGTTCTACCAGGACGTATTGGTGGCGGGAAAATCCGCCTGACGGAGGCGCGCCCGTTTCGTGCTCTCGTATTTTATGCTATCGCCCGAAATCGAGCGTGTTTCCGAAGTCGCCCACGATCTCGCTCTCGTCGTTTTCCAGCAGGAACACGGCTTTGACTCCCGGAATCTTTTCCGCCGCGCTCCGGCCTTCGAGCGGGCCCAGGACGAACAGCCCGGTGGAAAGAGCGTCGGCGGTGATCGCGTCCGGCGCGACGACGGTGACGCTCAACTGGCGATCCACCGTAAGGCCGGTGCGGGGATCGACGATGTGACCGTAGCTTTTCCCCCCGATCACGACGAAATTCTCGTAGTTGCCCGACGTGGACACGGCTTCGTCCTTCAAAAGGAGCCTTCCGGCCATGCTGTCTCCGCCGCGCGGATCCCTGATCCCGATCGACCAGGCTTTTCTTCCCGGCGGAGCGCCCACGGCGTACATGTTGCCGCCGAGGTTCACGAGGGCGCTTGTCACGCCGTGCCTTTTAAGTATCGCCACGCACCTGTCCACCCCGTATCCCTTTCCGATGCCGGCGAGATCGAACTGCATCCCTTCGGGACGCGTGACGGTGAGGTTTTCCCTGTCGAGCCGGACCTTGCCGTATCCGACGAGTTCCAGCGTCGCGGCGATCCGTTCCCCGGAGGGCAGTTCCGCCGTGCCGCCCTGGAAACCCCACATCCGCACGAGCGGCCGGGCAGTGATATCGAACGCTCCTGCGGTTAGCACGGAATAGTGAAAAGATTCCTCCAGGACTCCGAACAGTTCGGGCGCGACGGCCACCGGAACATCCGCCGGCGAACGGTTGAGGAGCGATATGGCGCTTTCCTCGTTCCAGTTGCTCATCACCGTTTCGATGCGGTGCAGCTCGTGAAGGGCCTCGCCGGCCGCTTCGCCGGCGCGGATATCGTCCAGGCCGTATATCGTGACGACGCACCTGGTGCCCATTACGAAGGTTTCTTTAGTGAACGGTTCGGGAGATCGGCCGCAACAGGAATGCGACAGCGTGAAGGCGGCGGCGATCAGAAAAATGCGCCGTATCATGGTCAGGCCCCCGGTTTGCCGAGAAGCCTGAACATCCTCGTCTTGTATTCCTCGACTCCCGGCTGGTCGAATGGATTGATCCCCATCAGCCTTCCGGTGATCGCGACGGCGATCTCGAAGAAGACGAACAGCGAGCCTATGGAATCCGGGGTTATCGACGGCACCTCTATCGTTATCACCGGCAGCCCGCCCGATTCGTGGGCCGCCCTCGTTCCTTCGAACGCCTTTGAATTGATTTCGCCGAGCGAACGGCCCGCGAGATAGTTGAGGTTGTCCAGATCTCTTTCGTCATCGGGCACCGTCAGGTCCCTCAGTGGGTGGGAGGCGACGAGGAAGGTTTCGAGGATATCCCTCGCCCCCTCCTGAAGGAGCTGCCCGAGAGAATGCAGGTCGGTGGTCATCACCGTTGAAGCGGGGAACAGGCCCTTGCCGTTCTTCCCTTCCGATTCGCCCGAAAGTTGTTTCCACCACTCGCAGAACAGGGCCAGTTCGGGGTGGAAGGTCGAAAGGACCTCTATCTTCGTGCTCCTGTCGTGCAGCAGCGTTCTTGCCGCGGCGTATCGGAGGGCGTCGTTGTCCCCGCTCTCTCTCGAATAGGACCCCAGGGCCGCCCTCGCTCCGGCGAGCATCCCCTTTATCGGTATCCCGGCCGCGGCGCACGGGATGAGACCGACCGGAGAGAGGATGCTGAAACGGCCGCCGACGTCGGGGGGGATGGTGAAAATCTTCCAGCCTTCCTCGACGGCCATCCGGCGCAGAGCCCCCCTGCCCGAGTCGGTAACCGCTATGACGCGGTCGCCGATTCCCCCGGGGCCGAACATCTCTATCAGTTTTCTTTTAAGCAGGCGGAAGGCGATGGCCGGCTCGGTCGTCGTTCCTGATTTCGATATCACGCAGACCGTGAATTTTTTTCCTTCCAGCCGCGACAGAAGCCTGTCGTGGTAGACCGGGGACAGGCTGTTTCCGGCGAATAGCACGGGGAACCGCGCATCGAAGGGAAGCGCCTCTATCGCAGCCCTCGCTCCCAGGTACGACCCGCCGATCCCGACCACGACGAGGCAGTCGTTTTCATCCCGGATCCTTTCGCCGGTCTCCACGATCCCTTCGACCGTCTTTTCGGGCATCGCCGGAAGATCGAGCCAGCCCAGCATGTCCGATCCGGCGCCTTCCTTTTTTAGAAGCGAAGAGAGCGCATCGATCGCGGAAGTTGTTTTATCAAGGATTTCCTCTTCGCTTGCATACGGAAAAACCTTTTCAATGTCGAGTCTGATCACGTCGTGCGTCCTTTCGGCAACCGGCTACCGGCCGGGGCCTGTTATCGCGCTATGGAGCGTTCGGTCATACGCACCGTCTCCTCGGTGTGGGAGACGACTTCATTTCGTATCTTTTCCGCTTCGCTCCGCGTGGCGGATACGAAATTCGCATCCCTGATGCCCGAGAGATTGATGATGACGTTGAGGTAAGCTCCCTCCGCGGCCGTTCTTGACGTGAGGGCGGCGACGCCGGCGTCGCTGACCGAGTTGCGATTGCCCTTCTCGCAGACGACCCGGGCGATCTTCGCCGCTTCCAGGGTCCTTTTCAGGACTCCAAGCGGTATCAGCGTCGCCTCTTTCGTTCTTTCCTCGATCGCTGCGTCTCTTGTCGTTTTTTCTTCTTCGGTCTTCTTCTTCATTCTCATGGCGTCCATTACCCTGTTGAAGGCGTCGGTATCCCGATCCACGTCGGCGAGGAATTCCTCCTTGAGGCGCTGGCCGACGGCGCCCGCCCTTTCCATCTCCCCGTAATCCTTTTCGTATCCCTTCTTGCCGTGGGTCAGCGCGCCCACCATCGCCGACAGCGCCCCGCTGAGCGCCCCGCAAAGGGCCGCGACGCTTCCGCCGCCCGGCGCGGGGGAGTCGGTGGAAAGCAGGTCGGCGAACTTCGATACGGTCATCGCCGCGAGGCTCTCCGGTCTCTTGAACTGGTATTCGATGATCTTTTTATCGGGGTCGAACGGATAGAGGTCGCCGAGGCCCATCGACAGATCGGCGATGTGGATCAGCTCCTGTTCGGGAACCCCGGTCATTTTGCCCATCTTTCCCAGGTAATGCCTTCCCGCCTGCAGCAAGGCGTCGAGAGGAATGAGTCCCACCAGTTCGCTACCCGTGACGCGCGCTCCATGCCCGGCGGCGAGGCGGCAGCATTCGTCGAACACGAGATGGGGGGGTGTCACCTTGAAGTTTGTCAGGTTGATCGACACCTGCGCCCTGCCGAAATCCTCCATGTACCAGCCGACTGCCTTGCACTCCCTGAATAACCCGGGCTCGGTCAGAGCCTCACCGTCCTTGCCGCGTATTATTTTTCCGTCCCCGTCCTTTTTCGTCCGGCCCTTCTCCCGTATCGAGAGGGCGATCTCGCCGGCGATCCGGGTGTCGCGCGTGTTGAGGTTGACATTGTAGGCGATGAGGAATTCCCTGGCGCCGATCGCCGTCGCGCCGGCGCCCGCGTTGAACGAGGCCGGCCCGCAGTCCGGTTTCCACGAGGGATCGGCTAGTTTCGCCGGAAGGCCTTCGTATTCGCCGGCCCTGACGTCTGCGAGGTTCCTTCTTTCAGGACTGGAGGCCGCGTATTCGTAGAAATAGACGGGGATGCCGAGCTCGTCCCCGACCCTTTTGCCCAGCCTGCGTGCCAGTTCGACGCAATCGTCCATCGTGACTCCGCTGACCGGCACGAAGGGGCATACATCGGTGGCGCCCATTCGGGCGTGCGCCCCCGTGTGGGTTCTCATATCGATCACCTCGGCGGCCTTTTTAACGGCCCTGAAGGCCGCCTCGACGACCTCGTCCGGGGTGCCGATGAAGGTGACGACCGTGCGGTTGGTGTCCTTTCCCGGGTCCACGTCGAGAAGCCTGACCCCATCCACGCCCTTTATTTCGTTTGTAATCGTGTCGATCTTGGCCATGTCCCGGCCTTCGCTGAAATTCGGTACGCATTCGACCAGTTTCATGTCGGCGATCACTCCTTGTTTTATCCGAAGATATCTGGCAATATGTCCACAGCATAATAACAGACTCGGTGGAGGTCAAGATACTTTGGACGGCGAGCGGGGCAAAGACGTTTTTTATCTCAGTGTTCCCTTCGAAAGACACGAAGAGGGCATCGATTTCGTGGTCAGGAGCGGATTTCAACTCGAGATCAGGATGACGATGGTGGATCACATGATGAGCCTCGGGAAAGAGGATCTCGGCCGGATAAGGAAAAAGATCGACGGCCATGGGCTCTCCGTCTTCACGCATGGTCCGTTTTTCGGGCTCGATGTTGCGAGTCTCGACAACAACATCTCCGAATACTCCATAAGGTGCCTCACCCACGGGCTGGAGGTTACGGGAGCCCTCGGCGGAAAGGTGATGGTGGTCCATACGGGATACCTCCCGCTGTTTTCGCGCGGCGGGAAAAAGCACTGGCTGCGCAACTGGGCCGCGCGGATGCCGGCGATCGTGGAGAAAGCCGGCGAGCGCGGCATAACACTCGCCCTGGAAAATACATGGGACGACGCGCCGGAAGTGCTTCTTGATCTCGCGGAATCGATCGGTCCCGAAAAAATCGGATTCTGCATCGATACGGGACACGTGAACGTTTTTTCGAGGCTGCCGCTGCGTCGATGGTGGGACGCCCTTTCCCCGCGGCTTGTGGCCCTTCATCTTCACGACAACGACGGCGTCTCCGACGATCATCTCGTTCCCGGAAAGGGGACCTTCGATTTCGTGGAACTTGGAGGTTGTTTAAGGGAGCTCGGAAAGCAGCCGCTCCTCGATCTGGAGGTCGACATGGCCTCGGCCGTGGAGAGCAGGGCGCGCCTGGAAGGATTTTTCGGCGGGAACTTGAAGTCACCACGATCGTGAATGGAGGCTGATACGTTGTCATTTCTGTCGATACTGCTGGTCCTGCTTGCCGCGGCGAACATTGTCGCCCTTATCGTTGTTTTCGTCAGGATGCCGAGGGAGGGGGGGGGAGGAACCGAAAAAAATATCAGGGAGGATCTTCGCGTCGCCAGGGAGGAGTCGGCCGCGGCCGCGAGACTTCTCAGGGAGGAGGTGGCCGGCTCGCAGAAATCCACCGCCGGCACCATGCTCGGCGCTCTAGAGGTGATAGGCAAAGCCCAGGGCGAGCTTCTGGAATCGGTCTCCAGGCGCATCGGCGAGCTCACCGAATCGAACGAAAAGAGGATCGACGGCCTGCGATCCACGATCGACGAAAAACTCAAGGTCATGCAGGAGGGGAACGAGAAGAAACTCGACCAGATGAGGGCGACGGTCGAGGAGAAGCTGCAGGACACCCTGGAGAAGAGACTGGGGGAATCGTTCAGGCTGGTCAGCGACAGGCTCGAGGCGGTTCAGAGGGGCCTCGGCGAGATGCAGACCCTCGCGACCGGGGTGGGAGACCTCAAAAAGGTCCTGACAAACGTCAAGACGCGCGGCACCTGGGGGGAGATACAGCTCGGAGCCCTTCTGGAGCAGATAATGACGGCCGAACAGTACGGCACAAACGTCCAGACGAAGGAGGGTTCGGCCGACAGGGTCGAGTTCGCGATAAGGCTCCCGGGGGCCGAAGACTATCCCGGCTCGTGCGTCTGGCTCCCGATCGACTCGAAATTTCCGCAGGAGGACTATCTGCGCCTGGTGGAGGCTTCCGAGGCGGCCGATCCGGCGGCGGTCCTGCAGGCGACGGCCGCGCTTATAAAGGCGGTCCATTCGTCGGCGAAGGATATCAGGGACAAATATATCGATCCCCCGAGGACGACCGATTTCGGCATCATGTTCCTTCCGACCGAAGGACTGTACGCGGAGGTGCTTCGCCAGAGCGGGGAGGTCGAGAGGCTTCAGAGGGAGTACAGGGTGGTCGTGGCGGGCCCGACGACGCTCGCCGCCATCCTCAGCAGCCTTAGGATGGGGTTCAGGACTCTCGCCATAGAAAAACGTTCGAGCGAGGTCTGGAAGGTTCTGAGCGCCGTCAAGACCGAGTTCGGCAAGTTCGGCGAAATCCTCGGAAAGGTCAAGAAACAGCTTTCCGCCGCTTCGAACACGATCGAGCAGACCGGCCGGCGCACAAGGGCCATGGAAAAAAAGCTGCGCGACGTCGAGGAACTTCCAGGAGCCGAGTCGTCCAGGCTGCTGGAGCTGCCATCGGAAGGGGAATCGGACGGGATGGAAACCGATGCGCGGGACGACTTCGCCGATGCCGGCACCGGGGACGACGGATTATGCCTCGACGATCCGCACTCCGGCACCGACCACCGGGACCGGCAGGAGTCGGATTGAGACGCATATGGCTCCTCGCCGGCCGTCGTCGGAGGTCTTCCTGACGATGGATTCGGTTTCGTTTTAGAAAACCGGGCGGCTACCCGCAAAAATCGCTGGCGCGACGGTTCTATAAAAAATGCAGGGTTAGAAAAAAACCGTTTATTATTCTTTTCAAAGCCTTATCTTTTCGTGTAATGTGTTTTGGCGGCAAGGGATGAGTGATTTTCACCGACCGGTTAACACTGAAAGGGAGGATGCGCCTTGAGAGAAGCGGCACAGAAAAAACTGAACGATTCGGCCGGGCTGAGGTGGTTCGTACTGATTTTAATCAGCACGCTCCTGTTCAGCACTTATTGGTTCCAGGACGTTCTCGGACCGCTGAAGAGTCTGATGGAAAGTCAGCTCGGGTTCGACAGCAGCCAGTTCGGCCTGATTATCGCATCGACCACATGGGCCAATCTAGCCCTGATGATCATAGTCGGAGGCATCGCTCTCGACAAGTGGGGTATACGCAGGACCGGCACGGCTTTCGGACTTCTCGCGACCCTCGGCGCGTTCATCGTCGCCCTTGCCAGCAAGGGTGTTTTCGGAAGCGACGAAAAGACGATGATGATCTGGATGATCGTCGGCAGGATCCTCTTCGGGACCGGTCTCGAGACGGTCTGCGTGATGGTTTCAAGAACGGTCGTGAAGTGGTTCAAGGGATACGAACTTGCCCTGGCCATGGCGATAAACGTCGGATTCGGCCGTCTCGGTTCGGCCGGCACCAACTTCTTCGGCATAGAGATAGCCCAGGGAAACGTGTCGACCGGGCTGCTGTTCGCGGCGAGCCTTATCGGCATTTCATTCATCGCTTTCCTTGCGTACCTTATATTCGACATCAGGTATGACAGGCAGGCGGCCGCAATCGCCGGGAAATCGGAAGCCAAGGCGGACGAGCAGTTCAAGTTCAAGGATCTTACGGATCTTCTCACCGATCATTCGTTCATATTCATCGCCCTGCTCTGCGTGGCCTTCTACGCTGCGGTTTTTCCCTTCATCCAGTACGCTCCGGACCTTCTGGTAAACAAGTTCGGATTCACCACCGCGCTTCCGGACATGACGGGCATGACCTTCTGGGAGAAGGTCACCGCTTTCTTCCACACGGGTCCAAAGGTGACGAGTCTCATCCCGCTTGGAACGATCCTTTTCACGCCGATCTTCGGGCGCCTGGTCGACAAGAAGGGGAAGGCGGCCACCCTGATGATCATCGGATCGTTTCTTCTCATCTTCGCGCATCTCGCTCTCTCGGTATTCGATAACGTGATTCTCGGTTACCTGGGCCTGTTTTCGCTGGGCATCGCCTTTTCGCTCGTTCCGGCGGCGATGTGGCCGTCGGTGGCGAAGATCGTGGCCGAGAACCGCCTGGGCACCGCGTACGCGACGATGTTCACGATACAGAATTACGGCCTTTCGGCCTTTTTCTGGGGAATAGGGAAGACCCTCAACGTTGTCAACCCCAGGATCGTCGAACAGATCCAGACGACAAGGGACCAGCTCATCGCGTCGGGCATGAGTCTCAAGGAGATACCGGCGAAGATCGACGCGTTGAAAGCAACGGGTGAGATTCAGCCGTACAATTATACAATTCCGATCCTGATGCTCGTCGTGCTGGGAATCATCTCCATATTCCTCGCCTACCAGCTCAAACGGGCCGACAAGAGGCAGGGTTACGGACTGGAGATGCCGACGGGGCACAAGGGGTAGGCAATCCCGCCCGCCCGC
>JBFYZH010000066.1:0-8297 GCA_041309605.1 Candidatus Krumholzibacteriota bacterium | reverse complement strand
ACAGGCTTTCCTCCCGGGCGAAGATAGGCGACACGAATATCAACCAGACCAATTCATCCGCGGAAACCTTCAGGGTCTTCACGGCCGAATTCCCGGAGATTGAGAGCGGAGTAAAGTTCAGAAGATTCGGAAGGTTGCGCGTGACGGCCGGAGGGAAGACCTTCTTCGAGACGAACTGCGTGGGCGCTGATTCGACCTACTTCGGAATATTCACCCATCCGTTTGTTTACGGCGATCCCGGCTCCGCCCTTGCCGAGCCCAACTCCGTCGTGATCACGAAAACGGCCGCAAGAAAAATTTTTGGCAGGGAGGACGTCGTAGGAGAGAGTCTGGTGCTGGGAATCGGGCGTAATACGGGTGACCTTGCCTGCATGGTAACGGGTGTATGCGAGGAGCTTCCGGAGAATTCGCATTTCCATCCCAACCTGCTCATATCGATGTCCAGCTTCCCGGAGGCCGTGGCAAATACGGGATGGTCGGCGAACAATTTCACGACGTACCTGATGCTGGCCGAGGGATCCTCCGGGCCGGTTCTGCAGAAGAAGATCGCAGACTACCTTGAAAAGCGAATGGTCGAGGCGATGGGCGCGGACAGGTACAAGGAGTGGCAGGCCCGCGGGGATTTCTGGGAATACTACCTGCAACCCCTCTCCGGGATACACCTCGATTCCGACATCAACGGGGAGTTCGAGGCGAACGGCAACCGCAACTACGTCTACATGTTCATGATCATCAGCGTGGTGATCCTCGTGATAGCCTGTTTCAATTTCATGAACCTGTCCACGGCGAGATCCTCGCTGAGGGCGAGGGAGGTCGGGATCAGGAAAGTCGTCGGATCGACAAGGGCGGGCCTGATATGGCAGTTCCTCGGCGAATCGGTATTCATGAGTTTCGCCGCCTGCGCGATCGCCATAGGGCTCGTGTACGCTCTTCTCCCGGGGTACAGGTCGCTGGTCGGAAGGGAGATAACCTTCGATCTCTTCGCGATGCCCCTGTGGATACCGGGCCTGATAGCGTTCGCGGCCCTGCTCGGGATGGTTTCGGGGGTCTACCCCGCGTTCGTTCTCTCGTCATTCAGGCCCGTCGCGGTTCTCAAGGGGCGAACGGGAAGTAAAGGCAGGGAGCTTCATGTGAGAAACGCGCTGATCGTCCTCCAGTTTTCCATCGTGATATTTCTTATTGCCGGCGTATCGATAGTGCATTCCCAGATGAGATATATACAGAACAAGGCTCTCGGATTCGACAAGGAGCAGGTGCTTGTCGTCGACAACCCGGGATCGCTCGGCACCGGGACTAACACGTTCAAGGACGTCCTTCGCAAGATTCCCGGCGTTGTTTCGGTTTCAGGATCGAGCAACGTTCCCGGGAACGGATTCAGCAACGTCGGATTCGGAGCGAGGGATGTCGACAAATGGTTCACTCTGAACATGCACACATGCGATCCGGCATATGCGGAAACGATGAAGCTCAATCTCGTCCAGGGGAGATTTTTCTCGCCGGATTACGCGGAAGATTCAACAGCGGTCGTAATCAACACCGCCGCACTGAAACTGATCGGATGGGAGGATCCCATCGGAAAAACGATATACAACGGGGGGGAGCAGCCTAGTGAATTTAAAGTGATCGGAGTCATGGACGATTACCACTACGAGTCGCTCCACCAGGAAGTGCGTCCCATGGCGCTCTTCTTTTCGGGAGGTTATTACAACTGGACAGAACTCTGCGTGTCGGTCCGCCTTAAGACCGACGATGTCAGGGCCGTCGTCGGCAGGATAGAGAAGGCATGGAACGAATTCGTCCCAGGCGTGCCATTCTCGAGCTCCTTCCTGGACGAAATCTATGAGGATCTCTACCGGAACGACATGCAGGTCAGGGCGCTGTTTACGATCTTCTCAGTCCTGGCCGTCGTGATCGGGTGTCTGGGCCTTTTCGGTCTTTCGGCTTTCGTCGTAGACAGGAAGACGAGGGAGATCGGGATAAGAAAGGTTCTTGGAGCTTCCACCGCGGGGATAGTCCGGGGTCTCAACACGGAATTCCTCAGGATTGTGCTTATCGCGAACCTCTTCGCCTGTCCGGCCGCGTGGTTCTTCATGAGCCGCTGGCTCGAAAATTTCGCCTACAGGATCGATATCGGCCCCAGCGTGTTCATAATGTCGGGCGCCGCGGCCCTCGCTGTCGCGTTTATCACGGTGAGTTTCCAGTCGGTCAAGGCCGCCCTCGCCGATCCGGTCGATTCGCTGAAGTACGAGTAGGGGGGAGGCCGGAGCGGCTTGCCGCCTGCTGCCGTTCCTTATCTTCTGACTAGCGCCCTGATAACCTCGCTGCCGATATTGGCCATCTGTTCGGGGAGAGTCATCTTCGCGCGAGGATGTTGAAATGGTCGAAGTAACCCCGCCAAAGGGGCTCGGATGACCGGTAGGTGTTCGATCCGTGGAAATAATCGACTATCGTTTCGCGGAGGCGGGCCAGTTCTTTCAGCCTGGGATAGGATCCTCCGCAGGCGAGGCTGAGATCGATCAGTTCCAGCGCCCTCGATACGGCCGCGTCGCAGTACGCGGTATTCCCCTTGTTCCTCCAGCCGATTGCGCGAATGACCTCGCTGCCGATATTGGCCATCTGTTCGGAGAGCGGCATCCCCGCCCATCTGCCGGAGGCAAGTTCCCTGTGCTGGAATCTCATTCGGCGATCCATTCTTCAATGATCCCTGTTATCGTTTGCCGGACGGCCCTGTCCTCAACACCCCTGCTCATGTTACCCTGCGAGGGCCGCATGTTTATCATGGAGTCGAATTCGAGGAAATCATCGCCAGCCATGAGAGGGTAAAGATTGATTCCCCAAAGATCCTGCTGTCTCGATCCGTTATCGAGAAACAGCGCCTCCAGATCGGAATGGAGCTCCGCATCAAGCGCGACAAGCCTTCTATCCACATCGACCACGGCCTTGACCATGTCGCCGAACGTGTCGCTCGCGATCGATCTTAACTCATCCAGGGTCATCCGTTTTTCGAGTATCTTCATTGTTTTCTCCGGCACGAAAAGTTTCAGGCAACGTCGGAATAATACCCCGACTCAGGGGAATTTGAAAGCGGTTTGTCGAAAGGCGCGCGAATCCGCCGGAAAATATTTCCCCTGAAAATTTCACTCACGTTATCCGGAATGATTTCATCGCGGGGCGACCATCCCCTTCAGTTCCGAAAGGCTCGATTGCAGTTTCTCCCTGCACCGCGTGTCGGTCTCACGCATGATCACGGCCTCGAGGTCCGGAATGGCCGCAGTGTATTCCGCTTCGGCCAGGACGCCTCCGGCGAATGCCCGCACCTCGGGCGATGAGTCCCTGATCATGCCCGCCGCCCACCTGAACCCGCTGCGGTAACGGTTCGCCCTTAGCGCCTCCAACGCGCCGATCCTTGCCTGCGGATCGTCGTCGAAGAGCTTCCAGAAGAGCAGCGTCTCGGTCTCGTCGCTGTGCATGATCTCGGATTTCCCGAGCCGCGGTCTCGTAACATTCGCGGGATAACGGACCGGTTCCCTTCTGGCAACCCAGCGCACCATCCGCGGCACCATCCACCTCATGCCGGTCGTCGCCTCGGGGTGGCCGGCGCACGCGAACACCCTGCCCTTGCCCGCCTCCTGGCGAAGGAGGAACGATTTGCCCGTCGTGATCCCCGACGGCGCCCCGCCATCATGGTGAACGTCGCTGTTGTTGACGGCGAGTTCGTCGTAAAACGGAGTATTCTCACCCGCCGGGGGAACGAAGACCGGTCCGTCGTGATACTGGATGTATCCCCGGCCGTATTCCTTCATCTCCGGAAAGAACTCCAGCCCTTTTTCCGTGAAGGAGACTTCCACGAGGGCGCTCCCGCGCTTGTCATGCTCCCTGTCCATCGTATCGGCTCCGATCAGGTGAAGGCAGGGATATCCCTTCGAATCGGAGATGAGATACCCGCCGGCGCAGATCCCGACGACGCCCTTTCCCTCATCGAGGACGAATCGCCTCACAAGATCGCAGGAGGCGCTGCCGAGACTGTTGTATTGCGTGCTTCCGCTTCCGCCGGGAAAGATTATCACATCAAGTCCGATGAGTTTCCCGGAATAAATATCGGTCGGCCCGATCAGCGAAGGAACGATCCCGCCGTCTATCCTCAGGGCCTCGTATGTTTCGATGACGCATCCCGGGCTCGCCCCGTCGCCGTTATACACGCCGACCCTTATCGGTGCTTCGTGCCGCCCGTCCTGCCCTGCGGCCGTGGAAACCGGCCCGTCTCCGGCCCGCGTCGCGCCCGACCAGGCGAGAGTTATGAGGATCAAAATCGAAATCGTATTTATCGGTTTGTTTTTCATCGTTTCACCATGCCCTTGTTCGCGCGTCGCGCGCCGGGTAATAAGACGCCGCCAGCCGGATGCTAGCACATCAAGCCGGATTTGCAAATAGTGACACTATTCGCAATCGCGGCTGCATTCGGTATGCGGATTCATGTTGCAGTTCCCGGATGCCGGGAATAAGAAGAGGGGCCGGAGCGGCGCGCCTTTGCGGCGATTCCGCCCCGGCCCCGCGGGGTGCCGGGTCTGCTACCGGTTCAGCGCTTCGTTGGTCGCGCCGATCTGCATCAGCGTGGCGGTTCTCTCGACGACGCTGACGAATTCCGCCCTGTACTGGTAGGGGTCCCTGCCCTTCGCGTCCCTGCCGAGGGAGGCCGCCTCCTCGAGGGTGGCGCTCCCCTTGTGCTCCGAATTTCTCAGTACAAGTCCGAACATCGCGACGGCGGCGCTGAACCTGAAGTCGTCGGATGCCCGGGAGATGCGGACCGGTTCGTCCTTGAGGATTTCGCCGATCTCGCGGCTCGTCTCGCCGTCAGGCTCCTTGTAGCGTATCTTCACGTTGAGCAGCTCGTCGCTGACTCCGCCGTACCCGATCACCTTCCGGTCCTGGTAACGGAGGCCGTCGTCGACGGCCGTTTCCCCGTCGGCCGGGACGATCTCGTAGAGCGCGGTCACCGTGTGACCGGCGCCGATCTCGCCGGCGTCCTTCTTGTCGTCGGTGAAGTCCTCTGTAGCGAGCATCCTGTTCTCGTACCCGATCAGGCGGTAGGAGCCGACCTTCGCCGGGTTGAACTCGACCTGTATCTTCACGTCCTTTGCGATCGTGTAGAGGGTCGACGTGACCTCGTTCACGAGAACCTTCTTCGCCTCCATGATGTTGTCGATGTACGCGTGATTGCCGTTTCCCTTGTCGGCGATCTGTTCGAGCCGGTTGTCCTTGTAGTTGCCCATCCCGAAACCGAGCACGGTGAGGAAGATCCCCTCGCCCCGTTTTTCCTCGATGTACTCGACGAGTTCGCTCGTGCTCGAGATGCCGACGTTGAAATCGCCGTCTGTGGCGAGGATGACCCTGTTGTTGCCGTTCTTCATGAAGTTGTCCGACGCGGTTTTATACGCGAGTTTTATACCTTCCCCGCCCGCCGTCGAGCCGCCCGATTCGAGCCTGTCGATGGCCTCGATGATCTCGGCCTTGCGGCACCCGGGTGTGGGAGGGAGCACCATCCCGGTCGATGACGCGTAGACCACTATGGAGACCCGGTCGTTGTCGCCGAGCTGGCCCACGAGAAGCTTGAAGGCTTTCTTGAGAAGGGGAAGCTTGTTTTCGGGCCGCATCGAGCCTGAGACGTCGATGAGGAATACGAGGTTGCTCGGCCTGCGTTCCTCATCGGAGATCTGTCTGCCCTGGAGGCCTATGTGGACGAGGCGATGCCCGGCGTTCCACGGGCATTCGGAATACTCGAGATTGATCGAGAAGGGCACGTCGCCTTTGGGCCGGTCGTAATCGTAGTCGAAGTAGTTGATCAGTTCCTCGATCCGCACGGCGTCCCTGTAGGGAAGGCGGTCGGACATTACGAACCTTCTCACGTTTGAGTACGATGCGCAGTCGACGTCGATCGAGAATGTGGACTGCGGGCTGGTCATCGCATCGAGAAACCTGTTTTCCTCTATGTGGGCGTATTCCTCGGTGTTATGCCCGGGGCCCGCGTATGGCAGGATGACGCATGAAACCGGCGAGCATTGCACGCCACCGGGCGAATTCCCGGCGATTCGCCCGCCCCTCACATGCAGGTCGTCTTTCGACCGGTTGTAGCTGACATCGCTGCTTTTCACCTCGATCTGTCGGATCTCGCCCTCGACGACGATCTCCTCCGTTTTCCCGATGATCTGTTCACGGAGTTTGAAATCGGCCTTCGTTTTCCCGCCCGCAGATATCGTGACCTTCCCGTCCACTTCCCCGTATCCCATCATCATGACTTTGACCGTGTAGTCGCCGGCGGGAATTCCGGCGATCAGGTAACTGCCGTCGGCGAGCGTCATGCAACCCATTTTCGTGCCGACGAGGACGACGTTGGCGAACTGTACGGGCGTGCCGTCATTCTCCCTTGTGACCGTTCCGGCGAGGATCCCGGTGGCCGCCTTCGCCGCCTGCGGGAGCGCGGCCTCCGGACCTCTGCCCTCCGGAGCGGAAGGCATGGAGACCGCGGGAATGCCGGCAACGGCGACCAGGATCAAGACGATTGTCGCGAGGATTCCAACAAAGTACCGCATGACAACTCCTTTCGTTTCAGGACCAATTTCCCTTTCCAGGACTTTGACCGGCCGACCCCGGGAAATGTTCCCTGCCGTCTGATTTATTTTCGCGACCGTTGGCGGGCCGCGCGGCAGGCCGGCTGCGGTATCGGAGGTCGCTGCGTGAAAACGTTATCAGAGAGCGGCCGGCACGGTATGGCTGAAAGGAAGCGGTATGGCCGGTCCGGTTCGGCGCAAGTGGCCGGTTGGTATGGCGGCGAGGATCGGCGGCTGGTATCGATTTTGTTGAGTCTATCGGTAATATAAGCATTAATTGTGGAGTGCGCAAATTATCCCGTCGGAAGGCCTCATCGGCGGATCTTCCGGAAAATATCGTCAGAGGGCCCGCCCGCGGAGCATAAAAAAACCCGCCGCCTTAGGTAGGGCGGCGGGGGATTGCTGAGATGTTGCATAGTTGCCGGTTATTTCAGATCGTTCAGCACACGCTTGATCTCATCTACGTCAGGGAGTACACCGGGGTCCTCAGAGATCCACGTGTACCTGATCTTCCCTCCGTTATCGATAACGAAGGCGGAACGTTTTGCCACACCTTGAAGGGGGCCAAGTTTTGTGTGGCAGGCTCCGAACTCCTGGCATACCTTTTTGTTGAAATCACTCAGCAACGGGAACGGCAGCTCGAGTTCTTTCTTCCAATTCGCGAGCACGAACGGGCTGTCCACGCTCGCCGCTATAACCTCGGCTTCCAGGCCCCGGAATTCGTTGAATCCATCTCTCATGCTGCAGAGCTCCTCTTTGCAAACGGATGTATAGGCAAGCGGGAAAAAGAGAAGCACTATGTTCTTTCCGCCCAGGTGCTCAGAGAGCTTCCAACCAGATTCCATAGACTCGATAAGCTCGAAGTCTGGGGCCTGGTCACCGATTTTCAATATTTTCATCCCTAACCTCCCTGTTTGATCTTGAACCCCGGCAGATTCAATATCTGTTCTTATCCTATAACCATTACTAACATGTCATTAATATAGTATTTTGTCAAGTGCCGATTTGCCTGATCAGGCCGAAAGTCACATTTTAAGTATTTATCCTCATTGTAGCCCGGGGTTCGGGAAGTACGGGACCTCCATCGGTCTAAAACCGACCGGATAAAAATCACCTTTGCCGATATCCCGAGCTTTTTTCTTGACCGTCATGGCAAATCGGGTAAAATCAATACGAACCTTACGGGGATGGGTGGTGGACGATGTGTCGGAACGGTTCATTGTTTTTTTATCGCAGGAGGTGCGGTGATGAGTGGAGTGAACAAAGCAATCCTTGTTGGAAATCTCGGATCGGATCCGGAGATAAGACATACCACGGGCGGAACCGCCGTGGCCAACTTCAGCCTCGCTACAAGCGAGAATTTCAAGGGACGCGACGGCGAACGGGAAACGAGGACCGAATGGCACCGTGTCGTCGCTTTCGGAAAACTCGCGGAGATTTGCGGCCAGTACCTCAAGAAGGGCAAGCAGGTCTACATCGAGGGAAGGATCCAGACGAGAAACTGGGAGGACCAGTCGGGGAACAAGAAATACACGACCGAGATCATCGCCAACCAGATGGTGATGCTCGGGCGCGCCGGCGACGGTGGGGGTGGCGGCGCTTATACTCCGAGTGATTCGCAGGAAACCGCCATGGAGAATGGCGAATCACAGGTACCGCCGGCCGAAGAGGACGACGATCTGCCGTTCTAAA
>JBFYZH010000065.1:0-5252 GCA_041309605.1 Candidatus Krumholzibacteriota bacterium | reverse complement strand
AGGACAGTATAGGTGGAGAACGCGGCTACCATCAGGACGGCTGCCGAGAAGGACTTCCGGGCTATCCGGGAACTCACCTACAAGGCATTCGATAACGAGGAAGAACCGGATCTTGTAGAGGCGATCCGGGATTCGGAATATTACATACCCGAACTCTCTCTCGTGTCGGTGAACAGGGGGCGCGTCGGGGGCCACATACTTTTCAGCAGGATCAGGATCGTTACCGACGATGATGAAATTCCCGTGTTGACCCTCGCCCCGATGTCGGTCGATCCCGATCTTCAGAACACCGGTGTCGGAAGCGCGCTCGTCAGGGCGGGACTTGAAGAATGCAGGCGTCTTGGCCATAAGATCGTCATAGTCATTGGACATCCGGAGTATTACAAGAGGTTCGGGTTCGAACCGGCTCGCGGTTTCGGACTTGAAGTTCCCTTCGACGTTCCCGATGAAGCCTTCATGGCGATCGAGCTTCAATCCGGAGCTCTCCGGAACGCGGCGGGAATGGTCGAATTCTCCCCTCCTTTCGACGGGCTGGTCTAGATCTGGAATTCCGCCGTTCGCCTATAAAAACCGAGGGAAACAATCCAGAGTCTGTAACGTATAATATCAATGAATCTGCGAGGGTTCGATTTGGCAAATACGCCGATCGTCCGGGATCATGAAACGGCGGGTACGTTCGCCATCGGAGGGGGGCGAAGCAGGTGTTCAATAAAAACGCCTTTACAAGGAATGTCATTTTTTATGGAGTTTTCGCACTCATTTTCGTCTGCATCAGATCTTCGGTATTCGCGAGTTATATCGTCCCCACGCCTTCCATGAATCCGACGATCCTCGAAGGCGATCTTTTCTATACCAACAAGCTCGCTTACCGCTTGAAGCTGCCTCTGACGAAGATAAGCCTCGTCGAGTGGTCGAGGCCCGAACGGGGAGATATCGTCGTGTTCAAGTTCCCGCTGGATGAAAGCAAGCTGTACACCAAGAGGGTCATCGGTATCCCCGGCGATGTCATCGAGATCGCAGGCGGCCTCATCCACATCAACGGAAAAGTCATCACGCAGAGGTTCCTGGAGGAGTCCGGGGGAGCGAGCCTGTACGAAGAGGATCTGATGGGAACGAAATATACCGTGCAGCGTCTGCCGGGGGCGCCGGGGATCGAGAGCATGAAGAGGGTCACCGTGCCGGATGGATACATATTCGTTTGCGGAGACAACAGGGGCAACAGCCATGACAGCCGTTACTGGGGACCGCTTTCCCTGGATAACGTGGAGGGGAATATATTCTTCCGCTGGTTCTCCGTCGATCTCGAAACATACAGGCCGAGATTCGACAGGATCGGGATCATGTGACAGGTATGCTGTTGATATTTTCCCTGTGACAATGTACCCTTCGGATCGGTGATCGTTTTCCACGGGGGGTATATATTGAACTCGGGGATCGAAAACGGATTTTCGTTCTTTTATATCCTGTCCGGCATGGTCGCCTGTTTCTGGGGTTATCGCATCTTCAAGGCGGTTATCGGGATCACCGGCTTCATCCTCGGAGCCTGGCTGGCGGCAGGCATCGCGGCGCAATACATGGGGGGAATGGGCATTGTGCCGGTAATCGCCGGAATCGCGGGCGGGCTCATCGGCGGCTCTCTGTTCGTCACTCTCTACTATTTCGGAATATTCGTCCTTGGAGCCTGTGCCGGCTGGCTTTTCGGGGTTATCATCACCGGAATTGCGGGCAGCGGACTCAATATCGTGCTTTTCGCGGTACTGGCTGTCGTCGGCGGAATATTGGCGCTCCTTTTCCAGAGGATGATAATCACCATATCGACGGCGGCGGTGGGCGCCTGGTACATGACGGCAGGAGCCTTTTTTCTTCTGGGAAACGGTTATGATCCGGCGGCGATGTTCCGCATTCGGGGAAATGTCATAATCCCCGGAAACGAACCGGGATTGGTGATCGTGATCACCTGGTTCGCCCTTACCATGGCAGGGGCGTTTTTCCAGTTAAAGCGCGGCCGCGGCAGGCGCGAGGCGGAAAAAGACGATTGAAACCGAAACCATTTCAACAGGCAGGAATGACGCATGGATGACGATCGCTACAGAAGGGGGCTTGATAAGTTCAGGGAAGTGGACGGGAAGGGCGGTGAAAGGGCCGTGGAATATCTCAAGGATATGGTGCCGGAGATAGAGCGGTATCTCGTGGAGTATCCGTTCGGGGACATCTATTCGCGACCGGGGCTCGATATAAGGACCCGGGAACTTGCAGCCATTGCCGCCCTGACGTCCATGGGCGGAAGCGATCCGCAACTCAGGGTGCATATTCACGCGGCTCTGAACCAGGGGGCATCGCGCCAGGAAGTGATCGAGGTCATACTGCAGATGACCGTTTACGCCGGATTTCCGAAGGCGCTCAATGCGCTGTACACCGCCAAGGATATATTCGAAAAACGCGATTCGAACAACAAGGACGGATAGACGACGGGGAGGCGCACGGGCCGCCCCGGAAAACGGGCTATGCGAAGGCCGGGTATTTGACATGAACCGGGATGGCCCGCTGCGACCGCCCGCTCGGAAGCTCGGAAGGAAGATGCGAAGATGGCAGAGAAAAGTGACTACGCCGGCGGGGATGAATACGGCCGCCTCAAACCGACCGTCGATTCCGCCTTCTCGAACGGATGGAACAGGACATGGAGGAATTTTTTCGAGCTTATGCTCGCTGTACTCATCCTGATTGCTGTGAGTATTCCGATCGGCGTAATCGCGGTCGTCATGGGGAACAACTATTTCGATGAACCGGGCAGATACGGCCTTTTCCTGTTCTTTTACGCAATACTGGTCATAACGCCGTTGAAGTACGGGCTTGAGTATATGTATCTTCTCGCCGCCAGGAGCGAAAGGTGCGGCGTTCTGGACTTCTCTAAAAGCTACGGTAATTTTCTAAACGTCATATTGGCCGCCGCGCTCGTACAGGTGATGATATCCGCCGGCGTGGTGTTTTTTATCGTCCCCGGGATCATCCTTGCCTGCAAGCTTGCATTCGTGCCGTATCTTGTCGTGGGCAGGAGGATGGGCGCGATCGATGCCATTGCCGCGAGCTGGGAAATGACGAGAGGGCACGCGTTCGACATCTTTTTGATATATTTGTTTTCGATTCCGATTAACATTGCCGGGTTTCTCTGTCTTGGCGTCGGTTTTATTCCAGCCACGATATGGTGCGGTGTGACCATGGCTTCGATGTACAGCGCGGTGGAATTGAAACGCGAGGAACCTGTTTTTCTCAAGGAAGCATGATACCGTAATCCCCAAAGAATCCATCCGTGTCGGGCACGTGCTTGAGTTTTCTGCCGGCTTCCATTATTTATCTACGATCTTGTTCCTGAGTATCCGCCTGGTTATCGAATTTCTCGCCTTGAGGATTCTGGCTCCCCTTGTGATCTTGCAAAGGCTTATCCCCAGTTGAGAGGCTATGCTCCTCTGCGGCACGCCATCGCTGAGCATACTCATGAGTCGCCATCGAAGAACAAAATCGTCGATCTCCGCCGGTGTGAATATCTCGCCGAAGAACCTCTTCATAACAACGGGCCTGTCTATCCCGCAGAATACGTCTATTAGCTCGCCAGCAGCGTTCATGTCCCTCCCTTTCCGACGATGATACTATGCATAGAAACGTTGTAATCCGGGCGTCGCGATTTGTAAAGTAAAATGTTGAACAATTACCGCCGAGGGAGTAGCATCGGCGAAAGGAGCGCCGGATCGCCCGTCAAAACGCGACGGCATGGCGAAAGAGTGATTATGTCGGGAGAATACACGGTCTCGATCGACGGTTGGTTCAGGAGCGGATGGCACACATTTATTAAGAGGTACGTCGAGCTCCTCAGGGGACTATCGATAATCATCGCCTATTCGATAGCCCTGATGCTTCTGTCGAGATTCCTCCCCGGAGGGGACATGACCGGGTTATTTGTCCAGCTGACCTTCGGACTGGTCCTCACGGCGGGATGGTTCAATTTCTGTCTTCGCCTGGTCAGGGAAGAGGATGTTTCGCCCCTTGTGATTTTTCATCCATTTAAAGATTACCTGAGGGTGTGGATGCTCGCCATAATCCTGTCCCTGGCAGTCGCGGCAGGGATGATTCTATTCATTATTCCGGGGCTGTACTTGATGGTCAGGCTCGGAATGGCGATGTTCATCGTGGTGGAAAAGCCCGGAGGAGTGACGGATACGCTGAAATACAGCGCGAAGATCACGTCGGGGCATGTGGGCAAACTGTTAATATACTATGGTATCCTGATAGGGCTTTACGGACTTTCCATGGTTCCCTACCTGACGGGCAGGCAGATGCTTGGCGCAGTCACGACCACCTTCTTCAACTTCCTGGTGACGCCGATTCTGGGCGTGACATACGCTTCGGCCTATGACAGCCTGTTGTATCTGTCGGACCCGTCCTCCGCTGAATCGCGGGGGGATGAAGAGATTCTGTCCTGAGACCCGCGGCCCCTGTTTGAACCAGGATTCATCGGCGGCGCCGCCGACATGACCTGCGATCACGGCGAATCGAGGGTATGTTGAAAGAAAGGTCGAAATGATTCCTTATCCACACGCATTGATCGAAAAATCCGGAATCAAGGGATTCCCTGTCGGACTGTACGATCTGCCCGCCCGGATAGGGGTTGAACCTGCGATCACGCCCGGATCGGAAGGGTACCGTTGTATTTTCGAAGCGTACTCCGGATGGATGGCCGGCGAATACCTTTCGCTTTCGGCGGATGATTATGGCTGCGGGGGCTGCGGCCGGTGCCTCTTCGGCCTGGAGACCGTGCCCCGCCCCGATTTCATAAAATTCCTCGCGGAGACGGAGGGATTGAAGGATACACCCGAACTGATGGAACGCTGGATAGAGCAAAACAGGCCGTACCGGAGCGAGCATGGAAGGATAGTGATCGGCAGGTTCAGGGAAGATCTTTACCAGTACCTCAGAAGCGTGACCTTTTTCGTCAATCCGGACCAGTTGAGCGTCTTCATGACCGGAGCCCAGTATTTTTCCGCGCCGGGGGACGTTCCGCCGGTTGTTGCCCCGTTCGGAGCCGGGTGCATGCTGATGCTTTCCCTTTTCAAGGACGCGGGCGCCGCGCAGGCGATGATAGGCGGAACCGATATGGCTATGCGCAGGCACCTGCCCCCCGATATCCTGGCGTTTACCGTGACAAAACCGATGTACGAACTGTTATGCCGCCTCGGAGAAAAGAGTTTTCTATTCAAGCC
>JBFYZH010000064.1:0-9408 GCA_041309605.1 Candidatus Krumholzibacteriota bacterium | reverse complement strand
GGCGTACGGGCGATTGTACAACTGGTTTGCGGTCGATGACTCCCGCAATCTCGCTCCGGCCGGATGGCATGTACCGACCGACGAGGAATGGATACAGTTGGAAAAGTTTCTGGGCATGAGCGACGCTTCGGCGGATTCGACCAGTTGGAGGGGAACCGATGAAGGCGGCATGTTGAAGGAGGCGGGAACGGTTCACTGGCTCGGACCCAACACGGGGGCGACCGACGAAACCGGATTTTCAGCCGTACCCGGCGGTTATAGAAGTTATTCAAGCACTTTTTACAATAGACGCTATTTCGGCGCCTATTTCACCTCGACACCGGGACCGAGCATCTTTGCCTGGTATCGGGGTTTTTATAACGACAGAGCTACCATCGACCGCAGCTTGCATGACCGGACGTCGGGTATTGCAGTCCGCTGTGTAAAGGACTGATGGTAGATTTCGTTTTGCTGCATGAAAGATCGCTTTTCGAGCTGAGCGCGCGGTATACAGCTTGACCGGCCGTGACCTGAAAGCGCGGCGAGAAGAAAACAGATGCCGCAGGTTTGTAATCGTTTTTTTTCAAATGTGCCGATTATTAATCATTTTTTCGCATTTGTATCTATTTTTACTCTTATTTTCCCAGGAGAATGAGAAAATCTGCCCGACTAAAACTGATTATCGCCGTGCTTTCTACCCGGTTATCGCCGGCGCCGGGCGCCGTAGTAATACCTGCATGATGTATCTTTTCACAACCTGGCAGAGTTGGTCCCTTCAACATCGGGTTACCGGCGGGGAGGATGGCAAACGGACTGGCGATGGCTGAATAGTCGCAACATGGCGACTCTGGAGAAAGCCCCGGTTCAGCGGAAATCACCTATTGCGTCGTTCTCCGGTTATAATCGATGATGTAATACCCGGCTTCGTTGATGCTAGTGATGGAGTACCCTGTTCCCCACCCTACGTAACCCGTTTCACCGGGATATGAGGCCCTGCCGTTTATGATTCCGGTCCTTCTCGAAGAGACTGGGTTGACAAGAAGCCTTATGCTCGGAAGCAGATTTAGAATTGTATGGGAATCTAGGTTCTCGTCCTTATCGAAATCGACAGCGTAAACTCCGCCATTTCTTTCGGCGAACTCTTCGGCCGCGGTTCTGAGGACAGCTCCGGTGTAATAGATCGACTTGTCCGCTTCCGACAACCCGTATTCATGCCGGACGATGATGTGGCCGGGATATTTCCCGACGCCCGTGATGATATATCCGGAATTTACTCCATCCATGCTGACAGGCGTATAAGCGACCTCGCCGGCGGCATCCGCGGTTCCCATGACCGGGTTTGAGTGAATACCCGTGTACTGATTATAAAACGCTCCATAAGCATTAGGATAGTATTCGGCCAGGGTCCTACCCGTCAGATCCGCGTCCCCGTTCAGATCGTCGGGGAAGATCATGTCGTTTCGCCAGGCGAATGTCAGAAGAGCCTGTTCCAGGTAGTGGCATCCCGCATGGACATTAAGATCGTAACCCGACAAACCTTCCCGGTTCACGATAAGATCTCCAGGTCGTTCGCCGGCAGCAGTTATGATGCAACCGACTACAACATCTCCGTCCATCACCGGAGAATATCCGATCGAACCGGGATCTGAAGCCGTGCCGTTTCGCGGTTCTGAAAGCTCGCCGGTTAAAACGTTCGTCCTGCCCATGCCGCCCCAAATATCGCTCACGTAGTCCAGGACAGTCTTGCCCTCAAGATTAACGTCGGTATCAATATCGCGGGGATATTCGTCATCTTTATTCTGCATATAGTAGAGCAACCCATCACTCTCCAGCAGGAAACATTGTGCCAGAATTTCCGCTTCATAACGGGAGTGGACGCTGGTGATGGTCGAGATGACATCCCCGGATTCTTCTCCAATACCTTGTATCGTGTAGCCGACATTTAAGCCGAAGGCCTGAATCGGTTCGATGCTCGTCTGCCCGGGACACCAAGGATCACCCCCCCATACAGAAGGTTCTATTCTGCACAAGATCACGGGATTCTTGAGAAGTACACCTCCCGGAAGCAGATCACACAAAGTTTCTCCCATTCGAGTGCAATCCCCCCATCCGCCTGGATAAACCAGATCGTTCTGGAACGCAAACTCCTCGGCCGCCGCCTGCACTGTCAGGCAATTCGCCAAAACCTGCGCTTCTATGCGTGATAAATGTTGTACGTTTCCTGGACAGGTTGGATTCGATTCTCTATCGCAGCCCGACGACATGGACATCGCCGTGATCAGCAGGATTGCCGGAATGTTTCTTGTCATTGCCTTTTCTCCCTTATAAGGGTCGCTTTAAGACAATGACAATGCTTGCATTATCTATTCCAATGAGACCGGCTCGTTCATGGTATCGCTCCACCCCGCCCCCTCCATCGTTGGTCTTTCTTTATCGGGATTGCCGGTCCGCTTCTCAGCCCCCCATCCTGGCCATCCATACGGTCTCATTTCTCGGCCGTCCTCCCCCTCCTCATCGTCACCCTCCCGAGGTTCGCCATGCGCGCGGCGTGCCGTTCGAGGCCGATCTCCCTTATCTGCTCGACGCAGGCGTGGCGGTCCGATCTCTTGACATAGTCGATCACCTTCGAAAACAGGCTGTTGAATATCTTGCACTCCCGTATGTCGACATACTCCGTGCACGAGGCGCAGGTGGGGTACATGTTGTTGTCGCAGCATGTGCGGATCCTGCATTCTCCCGCCTGCACCCTTTCCTCGCATCCGGGACACTTCCCCCTCCGGTAGCTCGCGCACGCGCCGCAGTAGGCGCCGCAGTTCCCGACCAGGTCGAAATCGAAGACGACCTTGTTCATTCCTTGTCCTCCTTGACGGGGATCAGCAGCGCCACGCGCCGCCCGTCGATCCCGATCGTCGTCTTCGAGTAGGTGAATTTCTCGTCTATCTTCCCGCCGCGTATGTGCATCACGTCGACGCCCCTCCTCGATTCGACGCTGTTCTCGAAGCGCTTGTCGAAGGCCGGGCCCTCGTAGTGCCACCGGAAGAGGACCTTCTGCTCGTTTTCGTCGATGAAAAGATCCTCGGTGAAGAACCTGAAGCTCCCGTGCTCCTTGAACCACCCCTTCCACGCGGCCCTGATCTTCTTCTTCCCCTTGAGCCTCACCCCCGACCAGTTGTCGAAGATGATCTCCTCGGAGAACGCCTCGAGCACCCCATCGAGGTCGTGCTCCTCCCACGCCTTGAGCCACTTGTCGATCATCTTTCTTATCGCCGCCCTGTCCATCTTAGCCATTGCGCCTCCAGACTATCTCCTTTTTTGCCCTGACCGTTCTCTTCGTTTTCTCTACGAGGCCGAGGGCCGCGAGCGTGCCCACGTCCCTTGCCAGTGTCTTGTCGCTCGCCCCGGCGTAGATCGCCGCCACTCGCGGGCTTACCGATCTCAGCTTCCCTGCCGGCACGTTCTCCCCGGCCCCGGCCAGGTCGGTCGCCAGAACTGTCTGCCTTTTCGCCGCCTTCGTATCGAGCCCCCCGAGTAGCTCCCTCACGTGGCTCTCCCAGACGACGTCCCTCTGCCAGACGGTTATATCCTCCACCCGGTCCCTCACCGCTTCGAGCAGCCCCCTGATGGCGTACTCGATGAACGGTTTCGGGTCGCCGTCGCACCCGCCCTGCCTGCCGAGAAGCCTCAGGTAATCGCGCGAGGTCCTGTTGTAGTAGGCGCCGAGAAGGTGGAGCGCCGCCTCGGGGACCCCGGCCGAGAGCATGATCTGGGACTCGGCCATCCGCGCCGTCCTTCCGTTCGCCCGCTCGAACGGGAGGATCCAGGAAAGGTAAAGATGCGCGATGAGCCCCCTGACGATCCCGCCCACCGTCTCGCGCCCGGCCGGGAACCCTTTCCGGAGCTCGGCGAGCCCGGTGCAGAGTCTCTCGACGAGGTGCTCGCAGTCCTCGGCGGGGACCCCCGCGTAGGCGATCTCGGTCGCCGGCCCGGCGCGGATGGCTCCGGGAACACTCTCGGGAGTACTCTCGCGGGCGCTCCCGCGGTCGCTCCCGCGCGCTTCGGGACCCGGGGCTGCGCCGTCTTCCCTGGCAGCTTCTGCCTGCTCTTCTCCATCGACAGATCCCGCGCCTGCAGCCTTCCCCACACCCGCTGTAGATCCCGAATCCGCAGCGCCCCCTTCGACCCCCTCCAGCAGCTTCCTGTTGAAATCCCTGATGTTGATGGCCGAAAGGTCCCATACCTTGCCCCCACTCCTCACCCTGCTGCCGATCGATTCGAAGAGGTCGAGGATATTCCTTACCTCCCGGTCCCTCGAATCGGGGAAGACGGGAAGGCCCCCGTTATCCGGCGTGCGCGCGCTCCCTTCCCGCCCGGTGCCGCCGTACCCGGTCCGATACTCCGCTCTCCCGGTTCCCGCCCCACCAGTCCCTTTCTTCCCAGCTTCCGCCCCGGATTCCGCCCTGACCGCCTCCAGGATCGCGGCGACCTCGCCGAGCTCGGCCAGGCTTCCGTCGAGGGCCGCCGTCCCGAAGATCCCCATCGCCCTGTACCGCAAAAGGAGCTCCTCGTCGAAGCGCGGATCGACCGGCATCGCCTCCGAATCGAGCGCTCCTCTGACAACCTCGCCGAGGTTGATCCAGGTTTCAGGGCGGACCATTCGAAGATCGAACTCGAAGGTCAGCCACGGATGGGTCTTGAGGTATCTTCTTTCCATGCAAATCCAGTCCAGTTACAATACGCCACTATTGTCCATCTAATTTATTTTTATTGCAAGGAGATAATACGTATAATCTGGATTATTTGTCCATTCATTTGTACATTATTATGTCCAATTTGGAAATATTCGGCAGAGTGTTCCCGAGGGGGTGGCGGATATTGTCCGTTCCGTTTCGGCGTTTGTTAGAGATTCGTTTATCCCGGGAGCCGCTTGTTAGGGATTCGTTTGTTCCAGGATTCGTAAGATGTAGTCGTTGAGGCTGTCGAAGTGGCTGCCCTTCCAGTAGAGCTTGCCGCAACCCGAGCATCTGAAGTACTCCCGGCACCATCCCCTCACCTTTTCGGGGGCTTCGAGCATCGCCTTTCCGGAATCGGCCGGTTCGATCATGCCGTTACAGACGGTGCATCGGGTGAAGGGGCGGATCCGGCCGCGTAGATCGAAGCGGTCGATCACCTCCCGGGGCTGAAGGCGGGGATCGGTACTGCGGACCCAGTACCCGTGCGTGACGGCCCCGGACTTTAGAAGCGCAACGTCTCGCGTCAGGATGATCCGGTGTTCCAGTGCGGCCCTCCTGATGATCTCCGAATCCTCCGCCCTTGATTCCCATGAGCTGTCGAAGCCCAGCAGGCGAAGGGCCCGGGTCAGTTTCCCCAGGTGAACGTCCAGGATGAAGCGGGTTTCCCGCAGGGGCTTTGGCCTTAAGCGCACGACCGGGCTGATATCGATCGCCTCGAAGACCGGGTAGACCGAGATCGCGTCTCCACCTTTGAGCCTGTATCCGAAATCGACCGACACACCGTTCGCTATGATAAGGTCGACCTCGGCATGCGGCACGCCTATCGCCTCGATGGCGTCTCTTATACCGGGGTTTCCGTGGAAGGTGTAGTCGAAGGGGCGCTGGCGCCTTTCCTCGCTCAGGAAATCGCCCAGCTCCGCGTAGAAACGAAAGCTCGCCGAATGATCGGCCGGTTCGTGGAGGGTGTTCATAATCCCGCCGCCCGGGCTCCGTGCGCCGCCGGGGCCGTTCACGGCACCGGACCGCCGCCCCCGGGCGGTGCCTGTGTGGCGGCGCGTCTCGGTTACAGTTCCAGCAGGCGCTTGAAACGTATAGGAAATTCGAATCCGTGTCAAGATTCTTGCGCGCCCGGTGGGCGGCCCTCGAGAGCTCATCCGCAAACCATCTCGCCCACTCTTCCGACTGTCGCGCCTGGCAGCTCGGACAGAATCCCCGAGTCTTGCAGATGAAATGCAGCAACCTCTCCGCTCCACAGGTGGAGCACTTGATCCGGGCGAAGCCGTTCATCGGGTTCCCGTAATCGAGAAACCGGTTCACGACACGCTTCACCGTTCCACGCGGCGCGCCGCATGCGTGCTGGAATCGCTCTTCGCAGGCCCCGACGAAGTTCTGCCAATGGTCATTGAAGATCTTGTGGAGAGAATTATCGCCAAAGATGCGGGCGCGATAAGCCACGGCGTGCATCCTGCCAAGGTGAAGTGCACGTTCGTCCGTTTGCCCCCCAGGGTCCAGATCTCTCCCCAGTCGTTCTGAAGCTGCCGCCCCGGCTCCGTCTCGAATCGAACCGTTGCCCGGCTCGGCCGCACAGCCCGTCGATCAATCTCTTGCACGCTCGCGGGTGCGAAAAAGAGGTCTTTGGCCCCCACCCTTTAAGCCCCCGCCTTTTTCGCTTTAACTTCCGCAGCAGCTTTGATATAATGACGCCTCATCCAATGAATTGAGGAGTTCATCAGAAGGAGGAGTAGCTATGAGCAGGTTACTGAAGGCAGTGCCGCTGGTCGTTCTCTTTACTTTGATAATTGTTGTACCGTCCGTGTGGGGATTCTGGGTCCAGGATGGCACCGCCCTATGCACGGCAACCTTGGATCAGCAGATTCCCCAAATCATCTCCGACGGTGCGGGCGGCGCCATTGTCACATGGCAGGACTACCGTAGCGGGAGTGACTGGGACGTCTATGCCCAGAGGGCAAATGCCTCCGGAGTTACCCAGTGGACAACGGACGGCGTCACCCTCTGCACGGCAATGGGGAATCAGCAGTCTCCCCAAATCACCTCCGATGGTGCGGGCGGCGCCATCGTCACGTGGCATGACTTCCGCAGCGGGAACTATGACATCTATGCCCAGAGGGTAAATGCCTCGGGAACCGTCCAGTGGACGGCGAATGGCGCGGCTCTCTGCACGGCAACAGGGACTCAGCAGTATCCCACGATCACCTCCGATGGCGCCGGCGGCGCCATCGTCACATGGCAGGACCGCCGCAGCGGGACCAACTATGACATCTATGCCCAGAGGGTAAATGCCTCGGGAACCGTCCAGTGGACGGCGAATGGTGTCGCTCTCTGCACCGCAACAGGGGATCAGTATGATATTGCGATCACCTCCGATGGTGCGGGCGGCGCCATTGTCACGTGGGATGAACAGCGCGGCGGGAGCGGCTTGGACATCTATGCCCAGAGGGTGAATGCCTCGGGAACCGTCCAGTGGACGGCGGATGGCGTGACCCTGAGCACAGCAACCGAGCACCAGTATTTTCCCAGGATCACTTCCGATGGAGCGGGCGGCGCCATCGTCACATGGTGGGATCTCCGCGGCGGGAGTGACTGGGACGTCTATGCCCAGAGGGTGAGTGCCTTTGGGTCTGCCCAGTGGACGACCGATGGCGTCGCCCTCTGCACGGCAGCATCGGATCAGAGTGCTCCTACAATTGTCCCCGATGGTTTGGGCGGCGCCATTGTCACGTGGCATGACCTCCGCAGCGGGAACTATGACATCTATGCCCAGAGGGTAAATGCCTCGGGAACCGTCCAGTGGACGGCGAATGGCGCGGCTCTCTGCACGGTAACAGGGACTCAGCAGTATCCCACGATCATCTCCGGTGGCGCCGGCGGCGCCATCGTCACATGGCATGACCTCCGCAGCGGGGCCAACTATGACATCTACGCCCAGAGGGTAAATGCCTCGGGAGCTCCCCAGTATCCGGCGAATGGCGTGGCCCTCTGCACGGCAACGGGGCATCAGCAGAGTCCCACGATCACCTCCGATGGAGTGGGCGGCGGCATTGTCACATGGGAGGACAACCGCAGCGGGAACTGCGACATCTATGCCCAGCAGGTGAGTAGCGAAGGGAATACCGGCTCCCTCAATGCGGTCATCCATTCTATCCGCGACGTGCCCGGCGATCAAGGCGGCTGCGTGAACCTCGCCTGGGACGCGAGCCGCGCCGATTATGGCGCGGGCAATATCATCACTCGTTACACGATCTGGCGTGCGCTTAGCACGCCTGCGGCCCTTATGATGGTCGAGAGCTGCGCGGAGCTTCTCTCCGGCTCCGAGGAGATCTCCAGCACCACGAGCAAGCCCCAGGTGAGAATGGAGCAGCTCAGCGGGCGCACATTCTATTGGAGCCTCATCGACTCGCACGACGCCTACTACCTGCAGAACTACTCAAAGATCGTGGCCACGGCGTTCGACTCGTCATCGGCGACGACGCAGTATCACTACTTCCAGATCATCGCCCATACGAGCGACGCGAGGACGTTCTTCGTCTCGGCCCCGGACAGCGGTCGCTCCGTGGACAACATAGCGCCCTGCCCGCCGCTTGGTCTCGCCGGGGAGCAGAGCTATACCCCTGCGGGGCTCGACCTGACCTGGGATCGCAACACCGAAGCGGACCTCGGACACTACGCCGTTTATCGGGGCACGAGCGCCGAGTTCGTGCCGGGCGCCGGGAACCTCATCGCCTCGCCGTGCGACACGACACTCCTCGATACCGGCTGGCGCTGGGACGGCGGTTATTACTACAAGATCTCGGCCGTGGACGTGCATGGGAACGAGAGCGGCTTCGCGCTGCTCACACCCGAGGTCGTGACAGGTGACGACACGCCGAAAGCACCAGGGGCGAGTTACCTCGCCCAGAACTACCCGAATCCGTTCAATCCGTCGACGCGCATCGCCTTCGGACTCTCGGCGCCGGCTCACGTGTCTTTGAGAATCTACGACGCCGCGGGACGGCTTGTGCGTGCGCTCGTCGAGGGCAGCCGCCCGGCGGGCATTTACT
The DNA here is from genome assembly GCA_041309605.1 of Candidatus Krumholzibacteriota bacterium. GTDB lineage: Bacteria > Krumholzibacteriota > Krumholzibacteriia > Krumholzibacteriales > Krumholzibacteriaceae > JALOPX01. The sequence goes on along the minus strand of JBFYZH010000064.1, from coordinate 641 downwards.
CGGAAATGTGGGACGGCCGCGATTCCAACGGCCGCGCTGTCGCGAGCGGGGTATATTTCTACCGGATCGTCGCCGGTCCGTTCGAGAGCACGAAGAAAATGATTCTCCTGAAATAGCGGCGGCATCTGAGATAGCGGCGGCATCACGGTTCAAAGCACGAAAAGGGAGAGGGCCCACAGCCTCTCCCTTTTCGCAATAACATCCGCAGTAGCGGTGATACAATGACACTCGATCAGGCCGACCTCGGCGTGCGGCACGCCGATCGCCTCGATTCCGATTCTACAGTTCCAGCAGGCGCTTGACGGCCTGCTGTTTCCATTCGCCCTCGGGGGCGATCGAAATATATTCGTGCCAGGCCGCCTTCGCTTCCTCTTTGCGCCCCGTCTTGCCGTAAATCGTCGCGAGCGAAAAGAGCGCCTTGAGGTGCCCCGGGTCGATTTTTCTGACAGCGAGAAAGGCTTCCTCGGCGGCCTTGTAGTTTTTCAGGTGAAAATACGAGGCGCCCAGGGCGTAGTAGTATTCGGGATTCCTTTCCTTCGCAAGGTCGATTCCATTGAGGGTGTCGATCGCCTTCCGGTGGTCGCCGAGCTTCTGTTGCGTCACCGCGAGGTTGAAGGCCGCGTCAGATCGGAAGAGCGTCG
>JBFYZH010000063.1:0-29674 GCA_041309605.1 Candidatus Krumholzibacteriota bacterium | reverse complement strand
GTATATTTTTCGCCCGTCTTGCAATGCGGGCCCCGATAAGGTACGATACCTCAGTCATACCGGAGGTCGATCATGAAAAACCGCCACGAACAGGCAATGATTCTTCTGTCGCTGGTATTTTCGTCGTTTTTCCTTCTGAGCCCGTCTTCGATGCAGGCCTTCGCCGCCGGCGAGGGCCTCAGGGTTCCGGTCGATTCGGTCGGCTACGCCACGACCGTTTCGCAAATGGAAGCGATTGTGGCGGCCGCCGAAGATCGCCTGGCCGTTCTTGCGCAAAAGCAGCCGGCCCCGCCCGGTTACGCAATGATAGGAGGGATATGCCCCCACGATGATTACATCTTTGCCGGCCCGGCATACGTCAAGCTTCTGCGGCGCGTCGAGGCCCCTCTCGTGGTGATCGTGGGCGTATCCCACAAGGCGAGGCGTATGGGTATAAAAGGGAGCATTGTCTTCGACAGCTTCCGCGCCTGGAAGGGACCGTTCGGGGAGGTGCCGGTATCGTCCATCCGCGAGGATTTGATCCGCGCGCTTCCGCCCGGGCTCGTGCTGGTGAGCGACGAGCTGCACGCCGGGGAGCATTCCATCGAAGGATTGATCCCTTTTATCCAGTACCCGTGGCTGGACCGGGGCGGTGACGCGGCGGCGGGCGGAAGGAAGGACGTGGAGATCCTTCCCGTCCTGATCACGATGCTTCCCGGCGGGGAATTCTACGCCGCGGCCGGGGCTTTTACCGCCGCCCTGCACGAGCAGATGGAAAAGCGAAAAATGAAGTTGGGGAGGGACATAGCGATTCTCATATCCGCCGACTGTGTGCACTACGGTGACGAAGGGTGGGGAGGCAGGGACTACGCCCCCTTCGGAACGGGCCGCGACGGGTACGAAAAAGCGGTCAGGCAGGACATCGATATCGTGAAGCACTGTCTCGCGGGCAGGATCGACAAGCGAAAAATCGAGGATTTCAGGGACAGGGTGGACAGCCGCGAATTCGAATGGCCGTACAGGATACCATGGTGCGGTGTCTATTCGATACCCTTCGGGATGTCGGTGATCCATGGATTGTGCGGGCTCGAGGGAAGGGGCGCTCCCGCCGGTGTAATGCTCGATTACAGCACGAGCCTCGATCCGGGGAAACTCGAAGTCGAAACAAGCGGGCTCGGCGCGACGAACATGGCCTCGCTGCGCCACTGGGTGGGATATGCGGCCGTCGGGTACTGGTAGCGGCACCCCGCGTTTATTCGAGATCGAGTTCGAGAATGTCGCCGACGGAGGTACGGCTTTCGGAAAGCCGGTCGGCGGGAAGTTCTATCGCGCTGACCGCCGAAGATGTGGAATCGGCAAAGCAATTTGGAGGAAAGTTCTTCAGGATCTTGACGATCCTCCAATCCCTGTCCAGAAAGGCGATATCGACGGGATTCTTCATTCCGACAGTGTATATTCCGTGACAGGGACTTATCCACAGGACGCAATCTCCCGGTATTCCGCCGCTGTTGAGGTGCCCCAGGGTCTTCCGGAAATGGCTGTTCAGCGTCAGAATGGTTTCACCGAGCAATGTGGAACGTGTTCTGTTGAATACCGGCATGATAAACCGCTCCTGTCATATAAAGAATCCGCTGAAGATTACCGCCATCGCGGCGATAGCCAGTTTGGCGCCCCATGGCAGGGTGGGAATCCCGGACATCGTCCCCCGGGCGTAATCGGCGATCGATTCCTGCCCCGCATCTCCCGCATCTTTTTCGGGTGCGCTGAACATCTTCGACGCTTCTATCCGGGCAAGAGGAGACTTGTATTCCTCGCCGGAATAAACCGGAGATGGATCGAGCAGGTACCCCGCGTAACGGTCCCTGAGGCTGGTGGTGCCGGCTCCCATTATTCTCTGCGTGAGGCTCAGCGACATCACGATCAGAAAGAGGATCACCGCTCCGGCCGGGCCGACCATCGCGCCGAGAGCCGCCGAAATCATGAATTCTCCCGAGGAGATCCTTCTTTCGTTGTAATTGAACACGGTGCAGAGCATCGCCGCGAGTATTCCGGTAAAGGCAAGAATGATCCCGTAGACGCCGGAATTCATGCCCCGTATTACTATCGAAAATACGGTCAGCATCACGACAGCCGTGATGGCTCCGGTCCTGTCTTCACCCTTCCTCAATGTCGCGTAGAAAAGAACCAGGATCGTGAGGACCTTGAGGATTTGTATCTGGATGCCGAATGTTTCCATTTCTCCCTTTCCCGGCGACCTTACCGGTACCCATCAGGATTTGTAACAAGATATATTCCATCAAGTTCACCGGTGTTTTATCTATGTGCGGCACCGGTGCGATCCGGCGGGTCCGATCGGTCAACGTAATATCGTTCAATAAGATACGGATACCGACAAACGCGGGGGGTAAGCTGTCCCAGCCAATCCGTATCAGCGTATGGGATCGGCAGTACCAGAGGATGGGGGAAATTTCCCCAATAATTATCGGTTGGTTACACCTGTCAGCGTAACTTTACATTTCTCCCGGGGAAGTGCTTACATTCGCGGTCCGTTGCTACCGCTTGTTACCGGGGCTTCCCGGTAATGTGCGGCGGGGGTGTGGCCGGTCCGGGAAACAACCGGCGGTATCGGTATCGATCCGATGGGGTGGGGGCGCGGAGTCCTGCCGGGCGCGCCGCATTTTATTTGCGTCCTTTCCCGGAAACAAGGTTCAGGCAGGCCGTCTCGAATCTTTCCATGTTCGTTTTCCAGAGCCCCTTTTCCATGATTGTGTCGTGGTTCCTTTTTCCGAATCGTTCGATCGATTCCGGATCGGTCGCAGCGGACAAAACCGCCCCCGCCAGTTCCTCGGGCGAGTCGGCCCGGAAGAGGCGCCCGTTTATACCGTCCGAGATCCACTCCCTGTTGGCCGGTATATCGGTAACTACGGGCATGGCGCCGCAAGCCATCGCTTCGAGCAGAGATACCGACGTCGAATCGGAACGGGAGGTGGAAACATAGACATCTGCGCTCCTGAGCCTTTCGGCGATGCCGGCCGGATCGAGCCTGCCGGTAAAAACGAACCTTTCCGTCATTCCGAGGCGCGACGTCCTGTCTTCAAGCCTCCTTCTGAGCGGTCCATCTCCGCAGACTACAAAACGGGCTTCGCTTTTCGCCGCGATGATGGGAGCGGCGTCGATAAGAAGAACGGGATTATAGATATCATGGAGGTTCCTGGTGCTTACTATCGTCAGGCCGGAGGATCGGCTGCCGGTGTGGCGATCATTCGGATCGCCCGGATAAAATACGTTTTCGTCTATCCCGAAAAAGATCTTCAATATCCTGTCACGAGAAGATCCGGCGCGCGCGGCGGCGTCCGAAAGTATATCGGCGTCGGTCGTGACGAGGTCCGCGCTGCGAAGAGCCCTGCGTATCTGTATCCTGTGCACCGCTCTTGCCGGATAATCCACCAGCAGGTCGGACCCGAGAGCCGATATTACAAGGGGCCTGAACCCCGAGAGACTGCCCAGCAGGCCGTATCCCGGCACGTAGAGGGCGTTGAGCAGTTCAGGGCGGAAATCTCCGAGTTTTTTCCTCACCAGCGGAAGGGCCGCCAGGTATCCGGCCAGTTTTGTCGGAAGCAGCCTTGGAATGTGAACGGCGGGAAAGGGGCATCCTTCGACGTCCTCGAAGGATATCAAGAGGACCTCGTGCCCCCGCTGGTGAAAATACCCTGCCCACCTGCGCACATGCCCCAGCGAACCGTCTCCGATAAACGCGATCCTCACGCCGTGTCCTTCCGTCTGCGGACCAGATCCCGATCGACGGCACACAGTCTAAAGACAGAGGGAGTATTTGTATATGATTTTCCGGTCCGGCACCCCGGGGGCGTTCTTCTATTCCACGGCGCTCTCCACCAGCGTCATCATGCCGTCCCCATATCCGGGGATGGCGATCTTCATGTCGCTTCGTCCCGAAGCCGACGCGATCATACTTTGGACTGCGTCGGGGACGGTGTCGGGAGTGATCGTGAGAGCTCCCAGCGACAGGTGCTGGCTGTCGGGTTTGTTGAACAGGCTCGCCGATACGTTGAGGACTTCCTGGAAATTTTCGCGGATGTTGTCGGGAAGTTCAGTTTTCCTGATATGTTCCAGGGCTACCTCGGGAGGGATCACGGCGAGGGCCGCTCCGATGTTGACGACGAGGGAAAACTCCGAAATCCAGCACGCTTTCGGCCTTCCATCGTCGAGTACGAATGTGCACACCGCGGAAGGCGTCTGCGGTTCGATCTTGACGGGATCCCCGTCGGTTACCGCGACGTTCATGTCGAGAAGGCTCAAGAGAAGGTCCGCGACGGCCTTTTTCCCCGGAAGGATGCTCTTTGCCGGGTCGACAGCGTGTTTCGGGACCTGAGCCTCAGGCGATCCGGCGGCCTCGTGGCCCGCCGGACCGGTTTCGGATCGGTTCCGGTCTTTGGCCGCCGCCGTCTCGATACCGGCAACGGATATTTCCAGTACGCGTATGCCGAGACCGGTCTCATCGTCGCCGGCACCTCCGTCTTTCGCCCATTCCGCGATACCGCTCATCGTGTAATTGCCCATGCCGGACATGGTGAGTCCGAACCGGATGAACGATCCGGGCGCAAACGTGGAACCGCCCGGCACGAAAATCCGGCTCGAAAGCCCGGTTTCGACCAGTTCCCCGGCCTGTGCCATTTCGTCGGCCGGAATAAGGCGCAGGCCTTCGACCAGGCCGGGATCGATCCGGGCATATTTTTGTGTCATCTTTCCCATCGGGACTGCCTCTTTCGCCCGAAAAGCTCAGACGGATTCCGCATCCAGTATCAGGAAAAGCCTCGCGGACACCGGACCCAGCGTCACGTTGACGATGGAAGAATCGACATTCCTTAAGGGGCACATCATGCCGCTGAGAAAGACAGGAAGACCCACCTTGATCGTCGGCTCATCCTCGACCATCCGTCTTTTCACGCCGCCCGCGATTATGTTGATGATCTCTCCCATAGCGTCCCGCATATCCTCCGTGCCGATGTCCTCGGACGATTCCATGGCGAGCAGCGCCCGCGCCAGGGTCTGGCATCCGGCTTCATCGGAGAAGATCCCGATGTTCAGGGAATCGCGCAGGCTGACCATCGCGACATGCGCTCCCGTCACGTTTTCCGGGATCATTTTTTCGTACCCGAGGACGCTGCTGCCTTCGAATCCAAGAAGGGTTACCGCCACTTCCTGGAGAGAATCCGCAATCGCCTTCTGCCAGGCCGATTTCTTGACGATCACGTTATTGATCATTTGACCACCGCCGATAATTTTTCCTGGAATGTTTCCACCGTGAAAGGTTTTGAAATAAGGAAGAGAGCTCCCTCATCGTGGGCGGTCGCTTTCATCTCAGGGGTGCCCTCGGTCGTTATGAAACCGAAAGGGACATCGTTTCCCCCCGAACGCAGGGCCTTCAGAAATTCAAGACCGTTCATCTCGGGCATGTTCCAGTCGGATAGAACGATGTCAGGCATGAACGATTTCACCGCGGCGAGCCCTTCAACTCCGTTCGAGGCTTCTTCGACGGCGGCTTCGTTGAAACCGGCCTGACGGATGGTCCTCTTCACTATCATGCGCATGGCCTTGCTGTCATCCACGACAAGTATCTTCATGGTTCCTCCCTTCATTTCCGGATTCAGTACTTGATTTTGTATCGTCGGCGCCGGAGCAAACTTTAAGTGATTATTGCGAAGCGCCGGGCGCCGGGGCATATCTTGTGATATACTTCGCGCGCAGCCAGACATTTTTCGCCGCAGGCCGGGCGGCGGGCGGCCGCCGGGAGGATCGCGGATATGAAAAAAGACAACGGCCGGGCCGGTCGAGGGGGGATGAGCGGACCCGTCATCTCCATCTACGAAATCCTTTATGAATATTTCGGGCCTCAGGGATGGTGGCCGGTAACGGCTGCCGGCGAGACGAAGGCAAGGTATTCGGGAGGTCCGGTGACCGACGACCAGAGGTTCGAGGTCGCGGCCGGAGCGGTGCTCACCCAGAACACATCCTGGACAAACGCCTCCGGGGCGGTGGAGAATCTCATCCGCGCCGGGGCCCTTGATCCGGTCTCTATTGCGTCCATGGATGTAAAGACGCTGGCGGGACTTATCAAGCCTTCGGGTTATTACAACCGGAAGGCGGCGATACTTAAAATGCTGGCCGGCTTCTTTTCCCGCCGCCCGGAGGTCACAAGGGAATCCCTTCTCGCCATTTCGGGGATTGGCCCCGAGACGGCCGATTCAATCATGCTCTATGCGTTCGGCAGACCCTTTTTCGTCGTCGACGCATATACGATGAGGGTCTTTTCAAGACTGGGGCTCGCAGGTCCCCGCGACGGATACGAAAGCGTCAGGTCGTTTTTCGAAAGAAACCTTCCCGGCGAAGCCGGGATTTACCAGGAGTACCACGCTCTGATCGTGATGTTCGCAAAGCAGTTCTGCAGGAAGAATCCACTGTGTGAGGACTGCCCTCTATTTTCCGCCTGCAGGCGCAAGACCGCCTGATTTTTCCCGCCCGGATCCATTGTGAATGCTTCTTGCACGACCGATATCGGCCGGGTGGCACGGTGTTTCGGCGGTGTCGCCAACATTGTTCCGTCATTGATGTTACAGAATGCCATGTCGGGCGGAGGATGCGCGCTGATTCTTTAACCTCTTGAACGGATGAAAGATGCGGTCAATGCCATGCCCGGTGGCCGCGATGGACCGATGAAGCTGGAATCCTTTCACGGGGTGGCAGGAATCCTGCCGGAAGGCGGTCGATCCGGCCCGACTGGGCCTGCGCGGGGGATGGCGGACAATCCGGAGCCGTTCTGATCGATCACGGAGTTGCGGATGAAACTGTTATCGTTCGATACGGAAAAGAGGATCCTGAGACTGGACCTGGCGGGGACATCGCCCGGCGATCTTCCCGGACGGCTGGCCAGTCTTGTCATGGTAGCGTGCGATTGCGGCCTGGAAGGGATAGTCTGCGATGAGACCGTGATGCCGGAGGGTCCGCTGCGAAGCGCCGTGTCTTCTCTGATAAAAAATAACCCCCTCTTCGCCGTTGAACCCGAAGAGTCGCGGGAGGAGAGCCGGGACGATTTCGGATACAGGCTTGTCAGCAGGGACGAGGATCTTCTCTGTCTCGGCGACGCCTCTGACACCGGATCGTATTCCATATTCCTCTCTCCCTCGATGGATTCGGCGGGCAAGGCTTCCGTGTTCGCCTATCTGATAACAAATGTTCTCGGGTTCTCGAGTTTTATGTCATTCGAAGTGCGTTTCAGTGTTTTCGAACTTCTTTCCAATATCGTAAAACACGGCGATGCAGGGAAGGCGGGGCAATGGGTGAGGGTGATACTGGAAAGAAATGAGGATAAGCTGTCGGTCACGATCGTCGATAAGGGGATCGGGTACGATCCGACCGCAAAGGAAAAATCCGGTCCGGGAGTCTTCGACGCGACGGCCATATTCCGGGGGCTCGGCCTTTACATGACGAGGAAGATCACCAACCTGCTCAGGTTCGAGAGGGAGCAGGGGACGAACAGAACCTATTTTGACAAAGCGATGGTCCCGGGAGACGGAAAACATCGAAAAGACGGGGGTATTCATATGTCGAAATTCAGGGTCGAAGAGACCGACGGCGGACAGGGCGGCATGAAAAGGCTGATCCTCGAAGGCGATCTCGACAGTGCGGGGGCGCTCGTGCTGGAAGAAGTGCTGCAAAGGTCGCTCAAGTCCGGCGTCGTGGACCTGGAACTCGATTTCGAGAAGGTGCCTTTCGTGTCGAGCGCCGGAGTCGGCATTCTCCTCGGCATGGTTTCGTCGATGCGAAGCGACGGCGGGGACGTTGTATTCAGAAAAGTCTCCGGCAAGATTGTTTCGGTTTTCAGGCTGCTAAATCTCGAGGAATATTTCAAACTGGCTGGTGACGGACAAACGACTCATGCCGGGAGATGATCCCGGGAAGGGCTGATTGTGAGCGCCATGGAATCGAACGAACGTATCGAAGAGACTTCCAAGATCGTATCGGCGCAGGAGCCGGCGATCGAGGCGCCCGGCTGTTCGAGAACGAAAAAGCTGGAGGAAAGTCTTGAACGCAAGGTTTTTCTCTTCGAGGCCCTGCTGCGGCTTGTCGAAAAACTAGGAACCACCTTCGATATCGACAGGATAATGAAACTGTTCCTTATGACGCTTGCCGGACAACTCGGGCTCAGGAAGATCGCCGTTTATCTCGCCTCGCCCGTGGATTCCACGTTCAGATTCAGCCACGAGCTGGGCGCGGGGTCGGCGAGTCTTCCGGAGGCGATATGCGGCGTGTCACCCTTTGTGCGCTGGCTTGAGAGGGAAAACGGCGTCGTTTTCATCGACAAATATTTCGCCAGCCTTCAGGACTCTTCTGAAAGCGATTTTCTCTTCCTCTCGGGGGTGAGCGACAAGGGCTTTTCCCACGCCTGCCCCGTCGAGAACAGCGGCGACCGCCTGGGGATCCTGTTTTTCAGTGGAAAGGCGAACGGCCGGGCATTCACGGACTTCGATACGGAATTTCTCGAAATGATCGTAAGGGTCGCAGCCATTACGATCAGGAACGCGTCGATATATCAGAAGGCGGCAAGGTACATGAAGAGGGCGGAGGAGTTCGCGAGGGTCAGGAGGGAATTCATCCTCGGAAATTCGGAGGAGCTCAGAACGCCGCTGTCGGTGATGAAAAGTTCATTATGGTCGATGGATACCGGCGACGCCGGCGCCGGAATACTTGTTGACATGGCAAAAGACGCCGTGACGAGGATGGAATCGAAACTAGACCAGCTTCTCTCCCTGTGCGATGTCGACATGAACGAGACGCCCCTTGCTCTGGAGAAGATGGATGCGGCTTCTCTCGTGGAGGAGACCATGAAGGCATTCATACCGGAGCTGGAAGAAAAAGGAATAATGGTCAGGATAAACGACAGGTCCGCCGGCACGGAGATATTCATGGATCCCTCCAAGATAAAGATAGTTCTCGGGAACATCGTGGAGAATTCGATCAGGGCCGTCGACAGGGGCGGACGTATAGAAATGGATATCTTTCTTAGCGGCACAGGCCCCGGTTCTCAGGACGGCATCGAGTTGCTGCCGTGGAATTCAGACGCTTTCCCGGCGCCAGGGGAGGGCGCGATTCGGGAGGCATTCCACGGTTACCCGGAACTTGACGCAATTTCGAAAGAAATTTCCTTTCAGGGAAGTTCCGGGGGGCCGTACGTGGTCATAGGGATAAAGGATAACGGGATGGGCATCCCCCGCGGTGAGATCGCCGGGCTTTCACTTCCATTCAGAAAAAGTTCGATTTGCGAAGATCGCGATCGTCCGGGCATAGGCCTTACCGTTGCGCAGAATATCGTTTCCGGTCACGGCGGAAAGATCCTCTGCGAGAGCCGGGAAGGATCCGGCGCCGCCTTCTCGATATGGCTGCCCTCGTCGTTCTGATCCGACGGCCGGCTGTGGCTCTTTTCTTGCAGATTTTCAAACTGTCAGACAGCGTGGTTATGACTGTTCCGCGGCGTCGCCCGCAGCGCCGCCGCATGACGGCCGGCGCGGGGGAATGACCGCCGGCATTCGATTTACCGCGTTCAGGATGCAGGTGGAGTCACCTGCGGAGGACTTGAAATGGAACGATCGTCGGCGATCGGCATGGTGTCTGAGGCTATGCGGAAGGGAAAATATTTTCTCCTGCTTTCGGCAATTGTTTCCCTCCTGGTCTCGGTAATGGTACTGTTTCTGGCCGATAAAAGGTATACCTCCAGGGCTTCCATCCTTCCTTCCTCGTCCGGGCGGTTCGATTCGGGTGTTCCGGATGGAGGGTTCAACGAGATCGGCGCCTTCATGGGGATCAGGGAATCCAGGAGCCTGATGTCGCTGTACCCCGATATTCTTCGAAGCCGCCTGGTTGGAGCCTGCATACTGCGGCGCAATTACTGTTTCGCCGAAGACGGCGTCCGCAAGACGATGACCCTTCAGGAGTACCTGGGGTGTTCGACCGAAATGAAGGCCCTGGCGGTTCTTTCCTCGAGGGTCGCCAGGTTCTGGACCGACCGCGGCACGAAAGCCCTGGTCATAAGCGTCACGACGGGAAATCCGGAACTCTCGCGACTGGTCGCCAACGCCTATATCGAAAGGCTCGAAAAGTTCAACAGGGAAGAACGCAGATCGTCGGCCCTGGAAGTCCGTTATTTCATCGGGCGGAAACTGGAAGTTACGTCGCGCAGGGTCATGGACGCCGAGGAAAACCTCAGGCGGTTCAGGGAGGGAAACAGGGATTACGCCCGCTCCACAGAACCGGGGATACTGATGGAGGCGAGGCGCCTTGAAAGGTCGCTCGAGATCGAGCAGGCGATATTCATGGTTCTGGGAAGACAGATGAGGAAAGCCGAGGTCGACGCCGGCAGGGACACTCCGATACTCAATATTCTCGATTACGGCACTCTGCCGGACAAGCCGTCCTGGCCTGTGACTTCATACCTTCTGTTTTCAATCACTCTCGCGGGCACGACGGCGGGGATGATCTGCCTTGCGGCCAGGGAATCTTTCGATCGCTGGAGAAGAGGCAAGAACCGCGATGCCGTGGAGGGAATGCTTTTACTGCTCCGCGAGGACCTGGGGAAAATGCCGTTTGTAAAGACCGTTTCGTGCGGCCGGTCATGAACGGGAAGAGACGGCCGGATCCCGGCGGGAACGGCGCCGGCGTGAAAGCGTCCGCCGCAGGCTGATCACGGAGTAGGCCGTAAAGCGAAAAGGAACTGAAATTGGCCAGCGAGCTGCAAGCCGATCGGTATTTCCGCCCGGGAGGGATGCGCGCGGCGATCAACGATCGCTCGGGCACGGTGTTCCTTGCGTTGTCCCTCGTCCTTGCCGTCATCGCCTTCAATTTCGATCCGCGGATCATGCTCGCGGCGCCGGCGCTGCTGATCCCGTTGATATTGATCGGCAGGACTTCCCTGATCGTGTTCGTTCTTGTCGCGTTCGCCTTTCTGCGCCTCGATGCGTGGATGTCCTCGGCGACCTCTCTTCCCTTCGGGAAGATGATATTCCTTCTTTCGCTCGGTTCACTGGCCTTTGCCGTCTTTCGAAACACGCAGAGGCTGAACAGGTTCACCGTTCCGGTGCTCGCTTACGCCCTTTTTCTTCTGACCAGCCTGGCTGCGGGGAGTGTCGAAGCGCAGCCGGACGGGGTCGCGCTCTGGTTTGCCGACACGGTCTACGCGGTCAGCTATTTCATCGTGATTTACATGATGGTAAACTCGCATGACAGGCTTGAAAAGGTGATCTATTTCATCGTCCTGCTGGGAATATTCTCCAGCCTGATGAACATTGCGGAATTTCTGAATCCGGCGGGCATGGAGCTTTCTCATTCGACGGGCAGGGCCGCGGGACTGCTCAAGAACGCCAACACCTCGGCGTTCGTGGTCAATATTTCCATGATCTGTTCGGTCTACGCGCTGCGCGTGGCGCGTTCCCGGGCGATGGCGCTGTCGCTGGTCCTGCTCCAGGTTCTTTTCTTTTTCGGAGTATTCACCACATTTTCCAGGGAAGGAATCCTTCTGTTCGGCCTCGTCTTCGTATCGCAGTTCTTCGTGATCAGAAGACGTTCTCGAAGAACGATGATCGTTCTTCTGGCGGGGGCGATGCTGGTTTTCGGCATGGCGGCCGCGGTGCGTTACATCTCTACGGGAGCGATCGAGGAGGTCAGGCATTCGTATGGGAAGATCGAGGGCCTGGTGCAGGGAAGGGTGGACGACAACGACAGGCTGTATCTTTTAAGGCTCCACCTGTCCAGATTCGCGGAGCGTCCGCTCACGGGTAACGGCCTTTATTCGGCGCTTTTCTATTCGATACCGGCTTGCGGGCTGGATGCGAACGAAGTCCCGAACGGTCCGCACAACACGTTCGTCATGATACTGTCGGAAGCGGGTATATTCCCGCTGCTGGCGTATCTCTTGTTCCTGGCGGTTCTTCTGAGGAACATGCTGCGCGCGGCCTCGGGGGGAGGGGAAGGCGCGTCGATGCGCCAATGCCTTCTGATGCTTTTTGCCGCTTTCGTAGTCCATCACGGGTTTTCGCACATGATACTCCTGTCCCGCCACCCGATGGTGCTGCTCGCTCTTTTCTCCCTTCCCGCAAAGGTGATTTCTTCGCCGGGGAAAGAGTGTCAATCGGTGAAATAGTACCTGATTATCGATAACGGCGACACCGCGCCGAACACCGGAATGGCAATGCCTGCCAGCAGCGACAGCAATCCTCCGGCGAGCGCGATCATCTTTCGCGGGGGGCCGCTCTTGACAAGAGGCAGGTCGGGCGCGTCTAGCATCCTGACCGAGCCGTTTTCCCTTATTCTTTCTATGTCGGCAAGCTCTCTTTTCTTTACAAGATCGATGTAGATGTCCTGCTTGAGGCGAAGATCCCTGACAAGTCTTTCGTGTTCCATAATCACGCCCGGATCGGTGGTCGAGAAGCAATTCCTGTTGCTTTTTTCGTACCGCGTCAGGTTCTCCTCGGTTTTTCGCAAGTCGATACCGGCGCTGTCCAGTTCCCCCGTGATGTACTCAAGGTCTTTCGAGGTCCTTTCCCGCCTGCCGGCCAGGTTGAATTCCTTCAGAAGCCCGACCAGCCTTTCGACCAGCCCGAGGGAGAGCTCGGGGTCTCCGGTAGTCGCCCTGACCCTTATGATGCCGGTTTTTCTTTCGGTTAATATGGAAATATAGTTGTTGAGTTTTTCAAGGTTATTGCCCCTGCTTCCCTCCCCCAACGCTTCGCCGACCGTCAGCGAGTCGTTATCGAGGGATATCCTGGAATCAAGCAGGCGGTTTCTTATGACGGAACTGGACATCACAACGGGAAAAAATATGGAGTTGTCCGGGGAAACATCCATGCCCAGATCGAGGTTCATCGCGTCGAGCGCGCTGCTTATCGTGCCCAGGGGCCCCGATTCTCCTGAAGGAAGGATGACGGCTTCGGAGGTGTAGACCTTCGGGATCATGAACGCCAATATCAGCGATATTGCGCATCCCGACAGGACCGTCGCCGCGCAAAGATGCCGTCTTTCGACGATCGCCCTGGCGATTATGGTGAATGATACGGGTTCGCTGTCGTTCATAAGGTTCTCCGCTCTTTCATGGCTTTAAAAAAGACGCGGTTATTGACTGATGAAGATACCGTTCCAAATCCGGCGCGATTCCCATTCATAACAAGTTCTGTTCCAGAGTGTCGTGTTTAATGGACCCGGAACGGCCGTCCGGGGGCTTGTAAATAAAGCAGATAAGGCCGCCGAAAACGGGATCGAACAAATCGGGGCGGGGATGGGGAACCGGGAAGGAAAGGATGCTCTTCCGGGCGGGAAATATTTTCCCATGAAGAAACGCGGCGGGGTGAAAAAAAGGCGGCGGGATGTTGCCCGCCGCCTCGTTTTGCCGCGCTCAGTGCCCGGTTCGGCCTGTCCTACTCCTCATCGGAACCGACCCTGGTGACCGATTTAATTATCACGGGCTTGATGGGAACATCTTTGTAGTCGCCCTTTTCCGTCGTCTTGACCGTCTTGATCTCGTCAATGACGTTCATTCCCTCGACGACCTTGCCGAAGACGCAGTATCCGTAACCGTCGACGTTCTTGTTCCTGTGGTCGAGGCCGGCGTTATCCACCACGTTGATAAAGAACTGGCAGGTGGCGCTGTCGACGATGTTGGTCCTTGCCATCGCGACGGTGTATTTAAGATTTTTGAGGCCGTTATCTGCTTCGTTCTTGATGGGAGGGCTGGGTTCTTTCTGGGTCATGTCGGGAGTGAATCCTCCGCCCTGGATCATGAAAGTGCCGATAACGCGGTGGAAGATCGTCCCGGCGTAAAACTTGTGATCCACGTATTTGAGGAAATTCTTTACGGTGACAGGCGCCTTGTCCTGATACAGTTCAATCGTGAAATTACCCATGTTAGTCTTAACCAGTACCATCGGGTTCCCTTCTGTTTTTCCGGCTTTTGCCGCGCCCGCCGCGATTAGAGAAACGAGCATGACCGTTATTGCGAGAAAAGATACAAGGTGTTTTGAACTCATCGTCGACGATCCTCCTTTATGCCGGGTTGCATGTTTTAAGCTGACAAGGTGACATTATATCCTTTCCTGATCGAGACGCAAGGCAAAAAAGGAGCGCAGGCGCCGGCGATCCGACGCAAGGCATTGCAGTGCAAATAGATAGAAAAATCCACCCGCCATCGGACCGGAATAACTTTTTTCTTCCCACCTTGAACGCTCTTCTGTTACCATGACGCGAAGCGGTTTTGAAGACGTTCGGACTTATTGTCGAGGGACGTAAGTATGAATCGAAAACTGGTATATGAACATGTCGATGTTTTCACGAGCAAACCTTTCGGGGGAAACCAGCTCGCCGTTTTTACCGATCCGGGCAGATTGTCCAAGGCACAGATGCAGCTTATCGCCAGGGAGATCAATTTCTCCGAGACCACCTTCGTCTTTCCATCGAAGGAAAAGGGGGTGGACGCGGATGTCAGGATCTTCACTCCGGCCGAAGAATTGCCGTTTGCGGGTCATCCCACGATCGGCACGGCATACGTTCTTATAAAAAATTCAAAAGGGAAAAAACCGGCGAGCCTTGTCCTTGGACTCGAATCGGGGAGGATCGAAGTCAACGTCGTCAAATCGAACAAGACGGAGACGAGACTGACGATGAACCAGCCCGTGCCCCAGTTCGGATCGGCGCTGCAGAACAGGGGGCAGGCCGCGAGAGCGGTCGGTATAAAGGGACACGATCTGATGGGGGGAGGAGTGGTCTCCAACGGCCTCGACTTCATGATAATCGAGGCGGCCGGTTCCGACGTCGTCCGGCAGGCGAGTCTCAATATGGAGGAAGCGGTCAGTGTGATGCAGAGGCACAAAGTGATCGGGCTCTACCTCTTCGCCAGGGTCGAAAGTAAAAAAATAAATGTACACGCAAGGTTCTTCGCTCCGGCGCTTTCCATATCGGAGGATCCCGCGACCGGTTCGGCGGCCGGCGCGCTGGGTGCCTATCTGGCGAGGATACTTAAATTCCCCGCTCACCTGAGGCTCGTTATCAGCCAGGGGGAGGAAATGGGCAGGCCGAGTCTTCTGGAGACCGAGGTGCACTGTGATCGGGGGATGGTGGATTCGGTAAAGGTGTCCGGATCGGTTGTCAGCGTCGGTGAAGGCAGTATTGTTTTACCGTGAGTGAAAACCTTTTTATTTTTACCGACTATGTGTTATACTACCCATGTTTGAAAGCGGGTTCGTGATAATATCCAACCAGTTCTGTCAGAAATCCGTATTTTACCGGAAAAGGTTCTGAGGAGGTGGCCCGCGTGACCCTTTCATTGGATCTCTTTTCCGGTTTTGATTCGAGCCCTGCCCGGTGAAGCCCGGGCAGGGCTCTTTTTTCCGGCCCGTCAATCCTTCAGATAGTCATCGAACCATTCGTGCAGGGTATCCCACCAGAGTTCGGCGTTCCGCGGTTTGGCCACGAAATGATACTCGTCGGGGAACACAAGAAGTTTCGAAGGGACATTCATTCTCTGCAGCGCGGTGAAAAATTCGAGGCTCTGCGTATATGGCACCCTGTAATCGTGTTCCCCCGCCACCACCAGGCAGGGCGTCCTGAAGGAACCGGCGAACCTGTGGGGAGAGAATTTTTCGTACATGTCGGGATTGGTCCATGGCGTGCCCTTGAATTCCCATTCGGGGAACCAGAGTTCCTCGGTGGCCCCGTACATGCTCTCGAGATTATAGACGCCGGCGTGCGAAACGAGACATTTGAACCTGTCGGTATGTCCCTCTATCCAGTCGATCATGTACCCGCCGTATGAAGCCCCGGCCGCTCCCATCCTTTCGCCGTCGACGAACGGAAAAGTCGCCGTCACGTATTCGATGCCTTTCATTATGTCCACGTACGGCGCTCCCCCCCAGTCGCCGCTTATGGCGTCGGTGAAAACCTGCCCGTACCCCGTGCTGCCGGTGAAATTGAATGTCGCCACCACATAACCGGGCGAAGCGAACATCTGGACGTTCCATCGGTAGTGGAAGTCGTCGCCGAACGATCCCTGGGGACCTCCGTGTATCAGCAGAATAAGCGGGTACTTTCCGCCTTCCTCGAAAAAGGGAGGTTTCACGAGCATCCCGTGTACCCTGGCTCCCGAGGCCCCGTCATACCAGAACTCCTCTACATCGTTCATCTCGAGGTCGGCGAGGATACCCGCGTTGATATCGGTCAGCCGGACGATCTTTTTCCCGTTGACCGAGGCCTTGTAGAGGTCGACCGGCCTTTTAATACTCTGGCGCGCTAAAACGATGTTCTTCCCGTCGGGGGACACGCGCAGATCGTTGTCGAAGCCTCCCGTTATCACCTTTTCGGGCGCCTTTCCACCGATGGAGATGTTGAATATCGAATAGCGCCCCGTTTCTTCGGCGCTGAACCACAGGGAGCGGCTGTCCGGCGCCCATCCGTAGGAGCCGACGCTGTAATCGAGATCCCCCGTAAGGCTGCGCGTCTCGTTCGTGTTCCTGTCATGGAGCATCATCGAGAAGCGATCCGCTTCGGATCCGGGTTTCGATTGAGCGCGCCAGGCGATATATCTTCCGTCCGGGGAATAGCGGGGATCGTTGTCGTTGGAGGGATTGCCGGCCGTGATTCGCCTGGTGGTCCCATCGGCGATCGAATAGATGTAGAGGTCGTTGTTGGTCGAGATCGCGACGACGGGATCCGGATTCATCGAGAAACATATTTCGGCGCCGTCGGGAGAAAAGGCGTAATCGCGCGCCCCCCCGAGATCGATCGGCGGGACGTCGGTCCTGCCCCTGTTGATCTCCGTAAGCGGGCCGCCATTTATCCCCGTCAGGAAAAGGTGGCTCCACGTGCCGTCGCGCCAGCTGTTCCAGTGCCTGTACAGAAGATGATCGACCAGCCGGGCCTTGACCTTGCTGTCGCGGGCCTCGGCGAGCCTGCCGGCGTTGCAGTCCATGTCCTCGCAATCGGGATAAACGCCGGAAGTGAAGGCGATCGTATTTCCATCGGGGGACCACAGGGGATCCGATGCGCCGGTGGGGATGTCGGTGATCTTTCTTGCCTCGCCGCCGTCCACGGGGATGATCCAGATCTGCGATGTTCCGTCCCGGTCGGAGACGAAGGCGAGACGGCCGCCATCGGGCGACCAGCAGGGCGAGGTGTCGTTTCCTTCGCTTATGACGAATGGCCGGGTCTCGCCTTTGTCCGTGGAGACCGTATGGATATCGGTGTTCGAAGAGTTTTTCTCCTTGTCGAACCACGTTACCGTGAAGGCGACCGTCTTTCCATCGGGGGAGATCTCGAACGCGCCTATCCTGCCGAGCGCGATGAGGTCGTCGAACGTTATCGCGCGGGGCCTTTCGGTGACCTCACCTTCGTGGCCCGCGGCCGTTCCTGCGCCCAGGGTCAGGGCGAGAAAGACGAAAACGGACAGGCGGAGCAATTTGTCGAACGAATGATTCATGGCTTCTCTCCTTCGTTTTGGGAATGGATCGGCAATACGGGAGGCATTGTAAGAAAAAGACCGCGAACAAGCAACTTTTAAGAAGGCCCGCGCAGATGTCGTTAATCTCGGGGAAAACCATGCAAGCCGGGTTCCGGCCGTTAGGCCCGAACCCGGTCCGTGATACGGCGGTGTCCGGTATTTCGGCCGAGGCGTTGGAAAGTTTCCGAGGTTCGGGCAAAAAAACAGGGAGGAACCCAGGTCCCTCCCTGATGGCCGGGAACTTCCTACCCTCTCCCCCGTATGCGCCCCTTCAGTGGATTATCTGACCCCCTATGATAATCACGGGGCGAAAAACCGAAAAACCCCTCGGAACGGCGATACCTGACGAGATGCATCATTTCCTGTATAGTAATAGACGGCAGTTTTCGGTTTTTTGACAAAAAAAGAACGGGCCATTTTTCATGGAATGTGCCGGGCCGCCGGATAATCCCGGCGGGCGAAAACCGGGGGGCGGGAAATTCGGAAGGCCGGGGAGGTCATTCTCCGGGCCGGGCGCCTGCGAGTTCACGAAGTCTTTGCGACCATACGGAGGAGGAATCGATGGACAGATATTTTTTTATTGTTTTTTCCGCTTTGCCGGGGTTTCCCGACTCGATCAGCATCACGGCGAGATTGTAGTATGTCTCGGGGATGAAGGTTCCGGCTGCGATGGCGGAGTCCAGCAATCCGAGGGCTTTTTCAAGGTCGCCCCCCCGGTAGTGCGCTACGGCAAGGTCGTTGAGCGCCGCGGCGTCGCGCGGATCGAGATCCAGTATCTGGCCGTAGTAGATCCGCGCCATGGCAGGGTGGTTCCTGATCATGAATATATGTCCCAGTAGTCTTCTTGCCTCGACTGATCCCGGATCGCGGGCGAGCGTTTCGCGCAGCGCCTTTTCATTGTACTCCAGGATCCTGCCCTCGTATCCCGCCCCCCTGATTCTCCGGTTTTTTTCCCCAGGAATGCCGCCCTCGCAGGAAAGCCTGACTTCTCCCGTCCAGTAATCGTTTAACGCCGCGGAAATCTCCTGCCGGGCGATCCTCAGAGCCGGATTCCGGGAAGGCAGGAGCATCACCGCGGACAACCAGACGATAATCAGGGATGCCGCGGCGACGATGAGGGCGCCGGATAAACGCGGCGAGGCCGCGATACTTCTCAGGATGTGCCGCCGGACTCCACGACCCCTATCGACGCGCCGAAGACCGGCCGGCTCTTCTGAAGCGGGCAGGGACGCCCCTTCTCCAAGTATCTCATCGCTGGCCGTCCTCGATAGAATCAGATCTGAAAGGCACCTCGAACATTCGGACAGGTGCTTTTCGTAAAGGATCCTCTGATCGTCCGGAAGCATCCGGTCTATGTAGGCGGCCAGCAATTCCTCGTTACCACAGAACTTGTTCATCGTCGGCAACCCGGTCTTTCGGCATGTTTCATTTTCATCCTTTACAAAAGATTAGACGACGGTTCGCCGTTTTTTCCCAATCGGCCGGCCGCTCCATTGTTGTAGTCAGTTAAGATCCCTGTTGTCGTGCCACATCTCCTCCAGCGAGAAAAGGGCATCCATATCGCGCACGACGTACCGGCACGTTTCGACGGGCATCCCGTTCGCCTCGAGCCTCGATGCGAGTTCGCCGTACAGGCAGTCCAGTTTTCTGTAAACCTGTTTGACGTCCCGGAAACCGAGCAACTCGCCTATTCTCCGCGCGCTTTCCCCATGCTCGAAACGCATCTTGAGCAGCAACCTGTCCCTTTGGGAAAGCAGGGAGACGGCTTCCCTGAGCAGTTCCATGACCTTCTGCAGATCCCTGCTTCCGGAAAGCGAATCGGGCGACGCCTTAGGGGATTCGAGGAGGTCGGGATCGTGAAATGCCGATCCGCGGATAACCGCGGCCCGGCCGGGGGACCGGCGGCAGGCAAGGAGCTTGTCAAGAAGCCGGCCGAGTTTCTGTCCGGCCATGTGTGCCCCGACCCTCCTGTCGGCCTCGAACAGATCGAGAAAGGTGATCTCCTTTCCCATCTCGAGCCTGAGGCTCTCGATCACTTCGCCGAACTGCAATCCGTCCAGATAGAAAAGCTCGAAGAATCGCCGGTCGAGCCTGCAGAGGCCGGCGGCCGCTTTTTTAACATGGCGTATTCCGTTTTCCGAGCGGAAATGGTCCCTGCAATGATTGCCAGTGACTATGAAAAGCCATGTTTTGAGGGTAGATTTTCCCTTGAATCCGGAGAGTTTCTCCGTCACCAGTTTTTCCAGCAGGGATGTGAACAGGTCGGCGGCCAGCTCCCGGTCTCCGGCGTAACCGGCGATGATATTCCTGATGTATGGAGTGTGGGTCTCCACGAATTCGTGCCAGGCTTTTTCCTCTCCGTCGAGGATCTTTTTTACGAGTTCTAGATCGTTGCCCATGATTGGCCGATTATATCAGATGGCGCGCGAAATGGCTAGTTCAGACCGTAATGGAGGATCGTGCCGGTCGACCCGACCGCGTGAACATCGGAGGGCCCCGTTCCCCATACCGCCCTGAGGGTGACGCCGGTCGGGCTGCTCTGCCCCGTCCAGGCGGAGCCGTCGTAATGCATGATTACGCCGTATTGACCGACCGCGAAAACGTCGCTGCCGCAGGTTCCCCATACCGAGTAAAGCTGCCTGCTCGTGCCGCTGTCCATCTGAGTCCAGGCATCCCCGTTGTAATGGATGATATTTCCGCCGTACCCCACGGCGAAAACGTCGTCCCATGCGCTCGCCCATACATCGCAGAGCAGAAAAGCAACCGGGCTGTCCGCTTCCTGCCAGGACGATCCGTCGTAGTGGAGGATCAAGCCGTTCCCGCCGACAGCCCAGACATCGTCGGTCGCCACGGCCCATATTCCCCACAGGGATTCGGTCACGGAGGTCTCCATCTGCTCCCATGCGGTGCCGTTGTACCGCGTTATAAGTCCGAAAAGCCCGGCGCCGAATACGATAGTCCCGCCGGCGCCGGAGAGACTGTTGATTTCTCCGAAACCGGGGATCGATCCCTCGCTCAGGGTCGCCCCGTCGTACCGCAGCACCGTGCCATACTGCCCCGCCATGATAATGTCGTCGATCGATTCACCCCAAACGGCGTTCAATATACCGGTTTTGCCCCAGGGTGCCGTATCCCATCCGGTTCCGTTGAACCTGAGTATGGCCCCGTTTTTACCCACCGCCCAGGCTTCCGATCCGGAACCGCTCCAGACACCGAAGAGGTGCTGCGACCTGGCGTCGGGGACGATGTTCCAGTGAACGCCGTTCGAATGAAGGATCGTGCCCAAAAATCCCACCGCGTAAGCGTCGGTCTCCGATATCGCAATTATGCCGTGCAGTTTTTCAGAAGTGACCGGATCCATCCGGGACCAGTCGGTTTCATTGCATTTCAGCACCGTCCCGTGGTCGCCGCAGGCGAGGACGTCGTCCGCCGAACTCCCGTTGATCGATGTTATCTCCTCCGTCGTTCCACTTTCCATCGATGACCACGATTCGCCGTTGTAATGCAGGATTCCGCCGCCCGATCCGCCCAGGAAGATGTTATCGGCCGAGCTTCCCCAGAGTGCCCTGTGCGTCCGGTCCGCGTCCACGGTCATTATCTGCCAGGAGGAACCGTTGTAATGCAGGAGCCGTCCGTAATCGCCGGCCGCATAGATATCGTCCGGCGAGCTGCCCCAGACGGTGTGAAGGTCTTCGGTTATTCCCGTCGTGATCTGTGTCCATGCCGCCCCTTCCCTGTGAAGGATTGTTCCGGCCGCTCCGACCACCCAAATGTTGTCGGGGGAACTTCCCCAGATGCCTTCCAGCCTGGCGGAAGATCCGGTGGCGATGCCGGTCCATAAGGCGCCGTTCCATTGCAATACGACCCCGGATCCGCAGGCTGCCATCACGTTGACGGGCGACGTTCCCCATATCGAATATATGGACTGCGCAGTTCCCGTTTCCATCGTGCTCCAGTTCTCCCCGTCGCTTCGCAGGATGACTCCGTCGTGTCCGCCGGCGAATATGTCATCCGCGGCGGCGCTCCATATGCAGGTCAGCCACCTGGAATTCGAGACGATATCCCAGTCCGCAGCGGGACCGTCCGGTAAATCCGGGGAAGTCGACGATCCGCCCCCGCATGACTGTATCTGTGGAAGAACAAACAGCGAAATCAGAACAAGAAACCTCGAAGCGGCGGTTCTGGTATCACCCATGATGCGATCCTTTGTAAAATCCCGTGCTCCGGCCCCATCATAAATGTAAAACAATTTTTTCAAGGTAAATAATGAATTTTTCGGGAAGCGCGTATCAAGGCGGGGAGAGGCAGCCGCCTATTCCCTTCCGCCGCCGTCCCTGGTCACGGCTGTATAAAAGATGATGCCGCCGCGCGATGTTGCCGTCACCAGGTTCTTCTCCGTCATCGCATTGAGGAATTTAACCACATGGGGAACGCCGAGCCCGAATGCAGCTCCGATCTCTTCCGCGCCGCAGGGGCGTCTTTCTATCATGGAAAGAATGTGTTCCATGGCCGATTCGTCCTCGTGCTCCGCTTTGCCCGCCGCCGCAGCGACGATTTCGCAACGGGGGCCGAACCTTGTCCTGATCTTCTCCATTTCCGGAGAGGAAAGAGGTTTTACGCCGGGGAGGGTTCCGGGCCGCACGGCGGTGTTGAGCTGGATGCGGTCGTACCTGAGCCCCTCGAGGGCCTTCTCGAGAGCGGCGAGGTGGTTCTCTCCGGTATTGTATCCGTCGACTACGAGTATCTCGATAAGGACTTTTCCTCCGTATCCGTCGAGGAAGATGCGCAGGCCGTCGAGGATGCCGTCAAGGCGGATGCCCGGGTGAGGCCGGTTTATCCTGGCGAATTCCGCAGGCAGAACCGCGTCGAGAGAAGGCACGACGATGTCTGAGAGCATCAATTCCTCCCTTACGTCGGGCCTGTAAAGGAGGGAACTGTTTGTTATCACGGCGAGCGGAATATCGGTCATCGCGCGCATCCCCGCCAGCAGTTCGCCCATCCTGCTGTAAAGGGTGGGTTCGCCAGCCCCGGACAGGGTGATGACATCCGGCGGTTCGATCATACCCGAGAGCCTGGCCTTGAGCTCATCGAGAATCTGCGGAAGCGGATAGAACTCCTCCCTGCCGATCGTAAGGCGGGTCGTTTTTCCGCATTCACAGTACACGCAGTCGAATGAGCAGGTCTTGTAGGGGATGACGTCTATTCCAAGGGATCTCCCGAGTCTTCTCGACACGACAGGACCGAATATCCTTCCCATCTCTCTCCTTCCGAACCGGCCGGAGAAGGATCCGCCGGTTTTCATGGTTGAATCTATTAGAAAGAGGCGCGACCCGCCAGTAAAAAAACCGTGACCGGGCGAGGCGCTAATTTTCGGATAAAATGCCGGTTATGCTTGAAGAATATGGAGAAAACCAACATTATCTGGTTTGAAAGGGGATGACCGCGATGTTCCCCGCCGGCATTTCAGGAGGTGTTTTCCCGTGGAATACAAAAATATGCCCGTTTATCAGGCTAAAAAGAAAGAGATCGACGACATTATAAAGTTCATACGGGCGGGCAGCCGCATTTTCATAGGATCCGGGGCCGCCGAACCGCAGGCGCTGATAAGTATGCTTATCGAGAAAGGCAGGCAGATCGCCGATCACGAAACGATCAACCTCATAGAGCTGGGGACGTCCCCTTTCGCGGAATCGGTGATGAGCAAACCTTTCAAGCAGAACGCGTTTTTCATAGGGGCCAACGTCAGGGACGCGGTGAACGAGGGAAGGGCCGAGTATACTCCCATTTTCCTTTCCGAACTTCCGGACCTGATACGCTCCGGGGCGCTGAAGATCGATGTGGCCTTCATCCAGGTCGCCCCCCCCGACAGGTACGGTTTTTGTTCACTCGGAGTCTCCATCGACGTGGTTAAAGCGGGCGCCGAAGTGGCAAAGCTGGTCGTGGCCGAGGTCAACAGCCGGATGCCGAGGACCCTCGGAGACAGTTTCATACACATTAAGGACATCGATTACATCGTGGAAAGCGACCTGCCCCTTCCGGAGTGGAGCCCCCCAGCCATCGACGACGTCGCGATGAAGATAGGGCAGAACGTGGCCAGGCTGATCCGCGACGGGGCGACAATCCAGTCCGGCATCGGGATGATCCCGAACGCCATACTGTCATTTCTCAAGCAGAAGAACGACCTCGGAATCCACACGGAGATGTTTTCCGACGGGATTATCGATCTGGTCGAATCGGGAGTCATAACGAACAGGAAAAAGACGATCCATAACGGCAAGATCATCGCAACCTTCTGCATGGGCACGCAGCGTCTCTACGATTTCGTCCATGACAACCCGCTGATCGAATTCCATCCCTGCGATTACACGAACGATCCGTTCGTCATTTCGCAGAACGAAGGGATGATCTCGGTGAACGCGGCGATACAGGTGGATCTTACGGGACAGGTGTGCGCCGATTCGATAGGGGAATACTTCTATTCGGGGATCGGGGGTCAGGTCGATTTCGTCAGGGGCGCGGCGCGTTCGAAGGGGGGCAAACCGGTCATCGTCCTTCCGGCGACGGCGAAAAACGGCAAGGTGTCGAGGATCATTCCCTATCTCGACCAGGGAGCCGGCGTGGTGACATCGAGGGGCGACGTCCACTACGTCGCCACCGAATACGGCATCGTGAACCTTCACGGGATGAACCTGCGCGAACGTGCCCTCGCTCTTATCAGCATAGCGCACCCCGATTTCCGCGACGACCTGCTCAATTACGCGAAACAGAGGCACCTGGTTCACCTCGACCAGATGCCGATGGTCATACCGGGAATGTTTTATCCGCAAAAATACGAAGAGGCCGTGGAGTTCGAAGGCACGAAGATATTCTTCCGCCCCGTGAAACCCACCGACGAGGCCATGGAAAGGGATTTTTTCTATTCGCTGAGCGACGAATCGGTCTACTACAGGTTCTTCAACAGGATAAAAGCCATGCCGCATGAGAAGATCCAGCCTCTGGTGAATATCGACTACAGGGACGAGATGGCGATCGTGGGGCTGATAGGCGAGCCCGGGCGCGAATACATGGTGGCGATAGGGCGGTTCAATGTCGACCCGTCATCGAACGTCGCCGAATCGGCCTTCCTGGTCCGGGACGACTGGCAGAAGAGGGGAATCGGGACGTTCCTGCTCAACAAACTGATAGGCATAGCGCAGGAGATGGGGATAAAGGGATTTTCGGCCGAAGTCCTCGCGGAAAACAAGAAAATGATGTACGTCTTCCACCATTGCGGGTATCCCGTCGAGGTCAAACTGGATGAAGGGGTCTACTCGATACATATCGATTTCACGAAGGGGAAAAAAAGATGAGCCGGATAGACGATGAGGATGCCGGGCGATCGGCAGCCGTTTTTCTCAACTCGAAAAGGCTCGGGGATTTTTCCTTCTCCCCGGATCATCCTTTCAAGCCGGAAAGAGTGAGCAGGGTCTATGCGATGTGCGAAAAAAGAGGCCTTTTCGGCGCTCCGTATGCCCGCGTGGAGGAGGTGGACGAAGCCGAGAAGGGGATCCTCGAATCCTTTCATTCCCCGGAATATATCGGCTTCCTGAAGAGAGCCGGCGAAACGGGCGAGGTAAGCCTGGAAATGCTCTACCACGGGCTCGGGACGATGGAAAACCCGGTCTTCCGCGGTGTCTATGACTTTTCCGCGATCTCCGCCACCGCGAGTCTGCGGGCGGCGCGGCTGGTGGCCGCGGGTGCGGGAGCCGCCTTCAATCCCTGCGGAGGATTCCATCACGCCCACAAAGACAGGGCTTCAGGATTCTGTTACATAAACGATATAGTCATTGCCATAAATGAACTCAGGAGGATGGGGATAAGGACGGCATACGTCGATATTGACGCCCATCACGGGGACGGTGTCCAGGAGGCGTTCTACGCGGATCCGGAAGTCCTGACGATATCTGTCCACGAATCGGGAAAGACCCTTTTCCCGTGGGGGGGGTTCGAAAGGGAGATCGGCGAAGGCCCCGGGAAGGGATTCAATATCAACGTTCCGATGGACCCGGAGACCGACGACGAGGTTTTTCTTCTTCTTTTCACGCAGATCGTGATGGACGCGCTCGGCGCGTTCGGGCCCGAGATCGTCGTAGGTCAGTTCGGCACCGACACATTCGCGACCGATCCGCTGACGCACCTGCGTATGACAAACAACGGATACATCGAGGCGATCTCGGAACTTCATGCCGCTTTTCCCAGGATCGTCGCTCTCGGGGGAGGGGGGTACAACATGGCGGATGTGGTGCGGGGCTGGACGCTGTTGTGGGCCGAGCTTTCGGGCGCGGAACTCGATACCGGGTATGGCGGCGCGCTGGGAGGGGTCCTGCTCGGGGATACGTCCATCGACGGGTCCGACCTGAGGGACATGCGGATACTTACGAGCGGCCCGGTAAAGGAGAAGCTGAAAGAAAACGCGGGAGAACTCGTGAGATGGTACAGGAGTTCAATCCGGCCTTTTCTGGCGCGATGACTTGGAAGCCGGGATTTTTATTTAAACGAATTGCTTCGGGCGCGAAATCGATATATTTATTACCCGGATCGGTTCGGCGATCGGCCGGGACCGCCGGGTAACCGTAAAAAGGATGGAAGAACCCGATGAGGGAAAAGCTGACTATCGTGGAAGCGGAACTGAACTCGCTGCTTAACGCCGTGAAGAGGACGGGCATGGCGAGGCATGTCGAAAAGGAGATCATAGAAGTCTCGGAGGCCGTGCATTTCGGAAGGATTGATTCAGAACTGGAGTTGATCAACCTCCTTAACAGGGTGGTGGTGCTTTCAAAACCTCCCATGCTGATCGAGGACTGGGAGGAATCGTGGGGGAATATTTTCTCTTCCCTTATCCGGATGATCCTGGCGTCCGGCGAAGCTTCGGCCGCGGTGATCTCCTTTCTGTACGGTCTGGAGGAGATCCCGGAGGAAGCGCACGTAGATAACATCATTTGCATAAATCCGGGTTCCACATCGACCAAACTTGCCCTTTTCAGCGGTCTGAAGCTTACAGCCCAGGACGAGGTGCACCTGCCTCCCGACTTCGAGGATACGATCGAAACGAGGACCGACGCCATCGTGCGGTGGATAGAAAAACAGGGCGTCCGTCCGGGGATGCTGACCGGTATCGCCTGCAGGGGCGGGTTTGTCCGCGCCGTCCCGTCGGGCACTTACAGGGTGTGCGGCGAGATGGTCGACGACCTGGCCGCGCCGAAGATTCATCACGCCTCCAACATGGCGATTCCCATAGGCCTGAAGGTCCGCGAGAGATACGCCGCCGGCGGGGGGGAGATCCTCGTCACGATGACCGATCCGGTCGCCACCGACGAGATGATGACTTCGGCCCGCCTTACCGGGATCAGGAAGTTGCTCAGGGACGGGTCAGGGGCGCATTACCTCAATCAGAACGCGGTACACAGGCTCGTGTGCTCGATTCTCGGGTCGACGCCCAAGGAGCTCACGACGGTCGGGGCCCATATGGGCGGAGGCATGTCGGTGGTGCGCCATTCCGACGGGGAGGCCGCCGACCTGGAGAATGCCTTTTCGGGGCTGCCCAGCGCCAACAGGTGCGGAAATATCCCGGTCGACATCCTCGTCGCGGCTTACGACGCGGGGGAGATAAGCATTCCCGAACTTAAAAAATACATGTTCGGGAAAGGAGGGCTCATCGATCTGGCAGGGACAAACGATTTCAAGGCGCTCCTGCATTTCAGGGATTCCGGAGCGGTCGACTCGCAAAGGGAGAAGATCGATCTCGTGGTGGATTTCATGGCTTCGAGGATCGCCGGGACCGTCATGAAACTTTCGGCCGTGGAAGGCACGATAGACCTGGTGATCCTTACCGGAGGCCTTGCCAGAAGCGTCGAATTCACCGGCCGCATAAAGAGAAAGCTGTTTCCCTATTTCCCGGTCGTGATCGTGCCGGGCTCTATAGAACACGAGGCGATGGTGGCGGGATTCCTCGGCGCGAAATACAAAACGGGGTGCATGAAGGATTATGTCGTGGAGCGCGACAGGCTCCGCAAGTACAGGGCTTACGAGAAGGATCTTATCGAGACGGAAGTTTTCAGCCATCCGCATTTAAGAAGAAAGGAAAACGCGCCGATCGCCAGCATCGACGAGCTTATCCAAATGGCAAGGGCCATGGTGGCCAAGTACAGGGCCCCGAGGATCGCCATCGTCGGAGCGGAGAACGAGGACGCGATTGCGGCCGCGAAGCAGGCGAACGAGGAGGGCCTGTACCCCGTGGCCAAGTTTCTACTCGTGGGCGACTACTACAAGGTGAGCCAGATCGCGTGGGATTACGATATAAAGGTCGACCAGGATAATTACACGATAGTCGATTCAGACAATCCCGTTGAAACGGCCGTGAATCTTCTCGATACGGGAGAAGCCGACCTTCTCATGAAGGGCGGGGTCAAGACATCGGAAATAATGGGAGGGACACTGCGCTACCTCAAGCGGAGCGGAAAGCTGGCGAAAGGGGATATCTACAGCCATGTCGGCGTTTTCCAGATTCCGAACTATCCGAAACTGCTGATGGTCACCGACGCCGCCCTGATTCCCAGCCCCAGCCAGAAAATCAAGATGAAGATACTGGAAAACGCCCTGAGGGTGTCCCAATACCTGAACATCATGAATCCCCGCATAGCGGTCATATCGGCCGTCGAGGTGGCCAGCCCCGGCGTCGAATCCTCGATGCTCGCCGCCGAACTGGCCGACGAATACAGGGACCGCACGGATTGCATAGTGGAAGGTCCCCTCTCGCTGGATGTCGCCATGTCCGCCGAGTCCGCCCGGGACAAGCATTACATGGGAAAGATCAGGGGGAACGCGGATATACTTCTGATGCCGGACATCGAAGCGGGTAACGTCGTCTACAAATCCCTTACCGTATCTTCCGGCGCTTACCTCGCGGGGGCGATCGTCGGGGGCGGCATTCCGATTGTCCTAACTTCAAGGGGGGATTCCGCGCGGTCGAAGCTGGCGTCGATATGCCTTGCCTCCCTGATCGCCATGAAACAGGGGGACATCGCCCACAAGGGATGACCTTCCCGCTTCCGCTTGCAAAGCGCCTTCGGCCGGCGCCGGCCGGGCATGCGTTTCAGACCCGCGAGCGTCGCCGAATTCCGAAAATATTTCTTCACCGGCGGCTCTTTGTCACGAAATTTGCCCTTGTTTCGTTGCGCGGCAGGCATGGTTCGGGTCGCGGCGACCGCGCGGTCAGAGCGTCGTGCCCGGCCCTGATAGTATAATTGATTGAAAGATACCCGGATATATGTTAATATACCGATCGCTCCCGGGTTGTGCCGGAGTCGATACGGACGATCCCGGGACTGATGCTACGCCGGATTCGTGTTTGACGATGGAGTGTTTTACGACAGGGGTCTTCAGGAGGTGATCTGTTTTCAGGCAGGTTTCCCCGGCCGGCTGCCGGCGCGGATTGAGTTGGAATTCCACCCTTGCTGCTAAGGAGATCAGGAGAATGAAATCGAAACCGCTGTTTCTTTTACTGACCGTAACGGTCGCCGTGGCCCTGGTGTGCGGGGCAGCCGAAGCCCAGATGCCGATAAAGGCTCCGAGGAATACGTCGGTGGTCCCCGAAAGCGGGCCGGAATTCGGATATATTCCTCCTCCCATGGACCTGTCACACATAAAACCAGTGCCCGGCAGGTTGATGGGCGCCGCCTCCTCCTGGGACTGGCGCGCGATGGGCGGGGTGAGCACCGTCAAGAACCAGAATCCCTACGGGACATGCTGGGCCTTTGCAGCGCTGGGGAATCTTGAATCGCAGGTACTCATCTACGACAGCGTCCTCGAGGATTTTTCCGAATTCAACATCCAGGGCTGCAATGTGGTCTCGCAGTCGTGTAACGCCGGCGGAAACGCCTGGATGTCCACGAACTACCTGGCCCTTCTCGGCTCGGTGGACGAGACGTGCGATCCCTATCCCGGCAATTGTCCTAACGCCACCTGTAACAATTTTTCATGCGATTTCCTCAAGCAGGTTGTCGAGTGGAAGGTGATTCCCAACGACGTTCCCTCGATCAAGAACGCGGTCCAGACGTACGGTCCCGTCTATGTTTCGATGTACGCGAGTTTCGCCGGATTCAGCACGTA
>JBFYZH010000062.1:0-56142 GCA_041309605.1 Candidatus Krumholzibacteriota bacterium | reverse complement strand
TTTCGCCCTCCGCCGATGGATCTGGTGTTCAAATACAAATGCATCGTCTGGACTTTCAATTCCGCCATCGATCCCCAGAACGGCGCCGTTTGGACAAGGCTCATTCGTTACGGTCACGCGGAATTCATCAACTTTCTCCCTTACTACATGGCGTTCGGGGGACACCTGTGGACGCTCGGCCAGTCCGAGCGGGCCGGCGGACTCTCCGCGGTCATACCTCCGAATATGGGCGGCCGCCAATACCCGAACTACCTCAGGTGCAACCTCTATTCCTCGGGCCCCGAATGTACCAACACGGCGGGCGTCAACACCATGGCTTACAGGGATTACTGCGTCTCCGTCATCGACAAGGTCGACGGGGTCCTCAAGACCTGGATTCCGTTCGCCAGAAACAGGGATCGCGATGCCATGAGGTACGGCTTCCTCGACCATAACGACTTCCTGACAAACTCGTGTGTGGGATTCCCGGAAAAACTCGAGCTATGGGAGCAGGTTACCCGGCCCGGGAGATTTTTCGACCCTGCCGTACGGGGTTTTCATTACGTGGAAGTTTTCGATCCCGCTTACTGGATGGATTATCTCGGAATCGAGAAACAATTATGCTTCCACCCGATATACAGGATGAAGGCCAGTGCTTCGAGATCGGTCCTTAATAACCAGGTGATCGCGTTCTGGACTACAAAATACGCGAACGTGGCCGGCCCGATCGAAGGGGCAATAGCGGCGCCCAGCGTCCATTTCGGCCTGCCCCTGTGGTTCTTCAACAGGGCGCAGGCGGATTCGATAGCCGACGTGATTTTCGAAACATGGCAGATTAAATGATCGCGGCGGCGGTAATTCTTCTTGACTCCCGCGCGTCGCTGGAATAGAATATCCGTTGAATTAAATAATCCAGGCGCTCGAATGAGAGCGCAAGGGGAAGAGGGTGAAATTCCCTCACGGACCCGCCACTGTGATTGGCCAGCCTTATCGCCCCGAACGACCGGGATAATCGCCGGGAAGAGAGCGCGGGCGCGCCGGCCATAAGTCAGGATACCTGCCTGGAGATTTATTTCCCTGGACCTCTTCGAGGAATGAGAGGATAGGGAGAGGCGGTTTCCCTCCACCCTTTTCCTGAAAGGACCGGAGGGTTTTTTATATCCCTCCGCCTTGCTCAAAGCTCTTATCCCGAAGGATTTCAACCAGGTCCGGAAACGACCGACAATGCCGTTCGCCGCTCCGCGGCTGAGCGGCTGGAAAGGGCTTATGCGTTTTTTGACTGAGGGAATTATCCTGATCTTGCTGACGGCGCCCCATGCCTTCGCGGGGCCGCTGCTGGCTCTTCCTGGCGGGGATCACCCGGCCGAAGAAAAACAGGGGAAAGAAACCGCCTCCATTCTAGATACCCTTTTCATCGGCCCGGAGATCGTCGTGGAGGGAGTGCGCACCACTCCCGACATGGAAATCTTCAGCCGGTCGGGATTCGTGGGACTCATCAGGCTCGACAAGGAAAAGAACGTCATGAGCGACGCGGCGGCGATCCTTTCGAGATCGACGGGAGTCAGCATCAGACAGTACGGCGGCCTCGGCGGGTTTGCCACAATGTCGATCAGGGGATCCTCGTCGACGCAGGTCCAATTCTACCTGGACGGAGTTCCATTGAACGACGCGTGGTCGGGGATGACGAATCTTGCCGACATAGCGCTGGGAGATATCAGCAGGATAGAGATATACCGCGGCTTCAGCCCGGCCGGGTTCGGAGCGTCGTCCATCGGCGGCACGGTAAACCTGGTCCCGGACTATGGCGCCGAACCTTCCGTGGACGGGCGATTCGCCGGCATCGGCGTCGCCGCTTCCACGGGCTCGTTCGGATCGAAGGGCTGCTCCCTCTCAGCGCGAGCCGGCGCCGGGGCTTTCCGTTTCAACTGTCACGGAGGATATAACCGGTCCGGCGGCGATTTCACATTTCTCGACGACAACTCGACGCCGGAAAACGCCGTCGACGACGAGACGGTCACCAGGGAAAACAACGATTTCTCCAGGTGGAACCTCACCGGAAGGCTCGGGATCGACATGCCCGGATTCAAAACGCTCTCCCTTCACCATGACGGCTTCTCGCGCGAGGGAGGGGTCCCGGGGATCGGGGCCAACCAGTCCACTCGCGCAAGGCTCGAACGGAGCAGGCGCATAACGTATCTCAAGGCAAAGGGTGCCTCCCTCCTCTCCGGGGCCGTTCATGCCGACGCGACCCTCTTTCACTCATGGACGGCGGAGAGATTCGAGGACCCGGGCGGGGATATAAACCTCGCGCGCCAGGCGACCGACAACAGGATACTCTCCGACGGAGGCAGCATCCGGTCGAAGTTATATCCGCCACGCCTTCCTCTTTCGGTGGAACTCTTTCTGGAAAACAGGAGGGAGATTTTCCGCCCGGTCAGTTATCTCCCCTCGTACAGCAGCGGGCCGGACAGGAAAAGGAACTCCACGACGCTTGCAGTCTCCTCGGATCTTTTTCTTTCGAGCGAAAGGATCGTGCTGACGGCGAACCACAGGTCGGAATGGTACGCCAGCGAATTCTACGACCCGCCCGTTCTTCCATGGATGCCCCCCACACCCCAGGGGCGAAAAACCGGAGACATGCACACCCCCGGAGCCGGATTCAGGGTTCAGCCCGCCGCTTTCATAACGATCAAGGGCAACTGGGGGCTCTATTACAGGGTCCCGACCTTTTTCGAGATGTTCGGAAATCTCGGTTCAGTCACCGGCGACAGCTCCCTTCGGCCCGAATCGGGGCAAAACCGCGACATCGGAGTCGTCGTCGCCATCCCGGACGCCGGAGCATTATCCTCCGTCTTTATCGAGGCGATCTATCTTTACAACGAGGTCGAGGATCTGATCCTCTTTTTCCCCAATTCGCAATCCACGATAAAACCGCAGAACATCGGATCGGCCGCGATCGGGGGGATAGAATTATCGTGGTCCGCGGCCCTGTACGGATCGTTGACCGTCTCCGGGAACTATTGCCGGCTGGACAGCCGCGATAGGGGTCCCGTCCCGTATTATAACGGCAACGCCCTTCCGGGAAGGCCGAAACAACAGGCGTCCCTCTCTTTCGATTACCAGGCTCCCGGATGGCGGGCGGGTTACGAACTTTGTTATATAGGCTCCAATTTTCTCGACAGGGCCAACCACAGGGAGGCGGGCGGCCGCTGCATGCACAATGTCAGCCTCGTGCTCAAACCGTCCGGCGAGGGCATATCGTTCGCCGTCGAAGGGTACAATCTCGGCGGCGAACAGGCGTGCGACGTAAGCGGATTTCCACTTCCGGGAAGAAGTTTTCTGGTGTCCATGAGATTCGAACTTTAGAACAGGAGGATCGGATGATGACGAATACGGGAAAATACTCGCGAAGAAAAGGATGTCACGCGGGCGGGCGGCCCCGCTTGAAGAATCCTGCGGCCGGATGGCTGCTGCGGGCATTTATACCGTCCCTGCTCGCAATTCTCGCCGCGGCTGCCGGCCTGACGGCCGCCGAGTTCGCCTTCGTGACGACCACCGACTACGAAACCGGGTCCTCGGCGGTGATATGGTTCGATGGATCGTGGACGACCGAAACAGACGCTGCGTCGATCCACAGCGACGCGATATCATGCTGGTACGACGGCCTTGTCTATGTCGTCAACAGGCAAAACGGCGACAACATACAGGTTCTCGATCCCGCCGGAGATTTTTCCACCCTCCGGCAATACTCGACCGGAAACGGAACCAACCCGCAGGACATCGCTTTCGGTTCCGAGACGAAGGCGTACATCACGCTCTACGACACGAACCATCTTCTCATAATGAACACGGTCACCGGCGCGCACCTCGGGACGATCGACCTTTCCGCCTTCGCGGACGACGACGGCCTCTGCGAGAACAGCATGCTGTGCATGGTCGGCGAGTATCTTTACGCGACTATACAGCGCGTCGACAGAAATAACTGGTGGGGGCCGTCCGGCGACAGTTACGTGGCGGTCGTCGACTGCTCGGCCGACACCCTCGTCGACACCGATCCTTCGGCTCCGGGCGTTCAGGCGATTCACCTACAGGGGACCAACCCTTATTCCGACATAGTGTACGACGCGGCGGCGGCGCGACTTTACGTATCCTGCGTCGGCTGGTGGGCGAGCAGCGACGGCGGGATCGAAATAATAAACCCCGCGACATGGCTTTCCGAGGGATTCCTTCTGACCGAAGGCGCGGCGGGGGGCGATATCATCGATTTCGATCTTCTCGACGGCGAAAAAGGGTACGCTGTAATCGCCAACTCGAGTTTCTTCACCGAGCTTGTCAGTTTCGACCTGACTTCCGGAACGAAGACCGCGACCCTTTACGCCCCCGGCGCCTGGGCGATCAACAATATCGGGATATCCCCCGCCGGAGAGCTCTTCCTCGCCGATCGGACCGTTCTCGATCCCGGCATCAGGATCTACGACACCTCGGACGATACCGGGATCACATCGGGCACGATCGATACCGGCCTTCCTCCTTACCACATCTCCTTCAGCCTTCCGGATATGACGGACTCGGAAATACCGGTCTTCGCGGGCCTCGGCGGCATCTATCCGAACCCGTTCAACCCTTCCACGACGATAGAATATTCGGTCGCGGCCGCAGGGAGGATTCGCCTGGAGATATACGATGCGGCGGGGAAAAAGGTAAGAACCCTGATCGACAGGTTCTGCGGCCCGGGAAGCTTCAGGGTGTCATGGGACGGGAAAAACGGCGAGGGCCGCCAGGCTGGTTCGGGCGTCTATTTTCTGAAGTACTCCTCGGGGGCGTCAGCCTGTACGAAGAAACTGGTTCTTCTGAAATGAGAATGCGGCCGGTACAAAAACCCGGCTCACGCTCAAAGGCGTCCGGATGTCACAACTGCTCGTCCGGCGAACGGAAATTTTCCGCCTTGTGCCGGACTATCTCCCCCTCGATCATGTAGATGACGTCCTCGGCGATGTTCGTCGCGTGGTCGGCGACCCTTTCCATGTGCCGCG
Source organism: Candidatus Krumholzibacteriota bacterium (assembly GCA_041309605.1). Lineage (GTDB taxonomy): Bacteria > Krumholzibacteriota > Krumholzibacteriia > Krumholzibacteriales > Krumholzibacteriaceae > JALOPX01. The sequence goes on along the minus strand of JBFYZH010000062.1, from coordinate 51,130 downwards.
AGACAGACAGCATGTGGATGAGGCATTCGACGTTGCCCGGATCGGTCCTTATAGCCTCGTGAACCTTCAGAAATATCTCGCGGTTCATCCTGTCCACCTCGGAATCGGCCATGCAAACCTCGTAGGCAAGCGCCGTGTTCTCGTTCACAAGGGCGTCCAGGCTCTTACCCAGCATCTCCCTGGTTTTTTCGGCCATCGCCGAGAAATCGAACGGGGTCTTCTTGTCCCTGTCGCTGTGCGCCAGGAACAGGGCCCTTTCAGCGATATTGACCGCCAGGTCTCCCACCCTCTCGAGATCGTTGTTGATCTTCATTATCGTTATGATAAGCCTGAGGTCGATCGCCACCGGTTGATGGAGGGCGAGCGCCTTGAGGCACTCCTCCTCAAGCTCGACTTCCATGTGATCTATTGTCACGTCGTTGTCGATGACCTCCCTCGCCATGGCCGCGTCCCTGGTTTCCAGCGATTTCATCGCTTTGAACAGGCTTTCCTCCACAACCGTGCCTTCCATGAGAATATCCTTCTTGAGATGCTCTATCTCCCTGCGTATGTGCAGCGCCATTTTCGACCGTCCCTTCTCACCCGAATCTTCCCGTTATGTAATCTTCCGTGCGTTTTTCGCGCGGCTTGGTGAATATCCTGCTCGTTTCGTCGAATTCTATCAGATTTCCCTCGTAAAAGAAAGCGGTCAGATCGGAAACCCTTGCAGCCTGCTGCATGTTGTGCGTGACGATCAATATCGTATATTTACCGCGAAGCTCGGCTATCAGATCCTCTATCCTCGATGTGGAGGCGGGATCCAGGGCCGACGCCGGCTCGTCCATCAGCAGTATCTTCGGCTTCACGGCTATTGCCCTCGCTATGCACAACCTCTGCTGCTGGCCTCCCGAAAGCCCGAGCGCGTTGTCTCCGAGCCTGTCCTTCACCTCGTCCCATAGAGCGGCCTGACGCAGGCTTTTTTCGACGACCGCCGCCAGCTTCGACCTGTCCCTCAGACCGTGGATTCTCGGGCCGAAAGAGATGTTGTCGAAAATGCTCTTGGGAAAAGGATTCGGCTTCTGAAACACCATGCCGACGGTCTTTCTAAGCATCACCACGTCCACACCCTGCTCGTACAGATCCTGCCCGTCGAGCCTGAGCGCGCCTTCGGCCCTGCAGCGCGGTATCAGGTCGTTCATCCTGTTGACCGCCCTCAGGAAGGTGCTTTTGCCGCAACCGCTCGGTCCGATGATCGAAGTCACCAGTCCCTCGGGAATATCGAGGGACACCCTCCTGACCGCCTCGTTCGATCCGTAGAAAACGGAAAAATTCTCGGCTGTCAACAGGTCCTTTTTCCCGGGAAATTCCACCATCGAATCAACCTCTCAATCTCTTCGTTATTCTCGCCCGTATAAGTATGGCGGCCAGATTCAGCATCAGAACCATCAGGACCAGGGTAAAAACCATCCCGTACTGGATGTGGCGAATTTCGTCGACCGCTTCATGCTCGGTGGCCAGATTGTATATGTTCCACGGAAGGGCCGGCGTAGGCTGGTTGAAAACCTGCAGAAGTCCGAGCGGTTTGCCGACGCTCACTGCCGCCGTAAATATGATCGGGGCCGTCTCCCCCGCCGCCCTCCCAAGGCTTATGATCATGCTGGTAAGGATTCCCGGCATGGCGGCCGGCAGTATCACGGCGATGATCGTGTGCCATTTGCTCGCGCCAACGCTCATCGACGCCTCCTTGTACCCCCTGGGAACGGCGATGATGGCTTCCTCGGACGCCCTTATGATCGTGGGAAGAATGAGCAGGGCAAGAGTAAGGGATCCCGCCAGAACGCTCTTGGAATCCGAGACGTGCACCGTGTTTATGAAAAACGCCAGGCCGAAAAGGCCGAAAACAATGCTGGGCACCCCGGCCAGCGAACTTATGCAGGTCCTCAGAAGGCTGACGAACCTGCCGGTGCCGGAGTATTCCGCAAGATATATCGCCGTGATTATCCCGAACGGTATGGCGAACAGCATTGCCCCGAGAGAAAGATAAAATGTGCCCAGCATCTCCGGCCATATGCCGCCGAAGAAATGGGAATCTATCGATTCATCGAAGAAAAACCGCCAGTAAAGGGTCGGCCTGGGTTTCATCATCCCTTCGATATCCCTCTCGAGAATATCGAAGAGAGGCTCAAGTGAAGTTCCCTTGAAATAGTCGGCGCGTGGAGAGAATATCCTCGTACCCATCTTCGAAGGATCGGAGTAATCGTAACTTTCGATATACAGCACATCGTGAAGTTTTTTCCCGGCACGATCCCACCTGGTTTGCCCGTAACATTTTCTCGGAAGCGCCTTGTCGGAGTCCCTGACCCTGGGGCCCAGCAACTCTTCCAGTCTGACCTTGAGATCCCTGAATTCGGAGCGATATTTCGTTTTAAAATCTGGATCGGCGTCCATCAATTCGCTTTCGAAGACTTCGACAAGCTCGTAAACCGGCCGGCGCGCGAGCTCCGCTTCGGCTGTCTCCTTCCGGATCCCGTTCTCGTCGCCGCGCCCGAACCTGTCGAGCATCATCTCCCTGAACTCGACCGTTCCCCTGAACGCGAACGCCCCGAACCCGCGGATTATAACCGGCTGCAGAAGGATGACGAGAGAGACCGCCATCAGGACGATGGCGAACATCCCCACCGAGGAGAACGACCTGTCCAGTATCTTGCGTGTCCCGATTTCCATCGCCGTCAGGCGCCCTTTCTCGATTTTCTCACCATGATCTCGCTGATAAGGTTGGATATAAAAGCGATCGCCAGAAGGCTCGCCGCCATCGCGAACAGAACGTGATACCTCGCCGACCCGGTGACATGATCCGCCTCGCCCATATCTCCGGCGATCGTCGCGGTCAGAGTCCTAACCGGTTCGAGCAGATTGAACCACGGGGAAGGTATCCTGGCGGCGTTTCCGGAAGCCATCCATACAACCATCGTTTCGCCGATCGCCCTCATCACGCCGAGTATGACCGCCGCTACGATCCCGCTTTTAGCGGCAGGCATAACGACTTTTACCAGGGTTTCGGCCCTGGTCGCGCCGAGCGCGTAGCTGCCTTCCCTGAGTTCCCTGCCCGCCGAGTTCAACGCATCCTCCGACACGGAGACGATCGTCGGCAGCGCCATAATTCCCAGAATTACAGACGCATTGAGGGCGTTCGTCCCGCTCTCTATCCTGAGCCCGTCGATAACCCCGTAAATACGGTACAGGATGAAGACGGCAGACAGGGCAAGACCCGCGGTAACTGCCGCCCGAACCGCCCTGTCGTTTTTCTTTGCGATATAATTACAGATCAGATCGCCGGCCACGATTACGGCTATGGCGGCGAGCGGCACGAGAACGATCATTGCGCCCGCCGCGAGGATCGATCCGCCTTTCTGTTGCAGGGCCGGGGCGAACACTATGAGAGCGAAAAACCCGTAGACGACCGAGGGGATCGCCGCGAGCATCTCAATCACGGGTTTTACCACCTGCCTTATCGAGAAAGGCAGGATGTCGCTCAGGCATAGCGAGGCCATGACGCCGACCGGGACCGAAAAGGCGACCGCGCCCAGCGTGACAAGCGCGCTCCCCAGAAAGATGGCCAGTGCGCCGAATTCCGGGTTTTCCCTGGAAGGATACCATCCTGTGCTCAGGAAGAATTCCCTGAATCCTTCCGCCCTGAAGAAAGGAACGGCGTCGCGGATTATGAAATAGAATATAAAAAGCAGGGCCACGAGGGAACTCGAGGCTATGGCTATAAGCACCGTATGGCCGATCCGGGAGCCGATCAATCTCAGGCGCCTTTCCCTGGCGCCCATGAGAAGACGGCTCCCGATATTCGCGGTTTGTTTTATATTTTCGTGTTCGGCCATAAAATGCCACCTGGGGGCCGGGCCCCGGAGCCCCGGCCGGATCCGTCCGGATTACTTCTGGTAATTCGTGACCGGTATGAATCCTATCTCTTCTATGATCTCCTGCCCGCGTGGCGTGAGGTACAGCGTGATGAAGGCGTGAAGATGCGAACCAAGCTCCGGGTAGCCGTTCGTAAACATGAAAAGGGGTCTGGCGATCGGATATTTTCCTGACGATACGGTATTACGGTCGGGCACAATACCGTCGATTTCGAGAGCATTTACGCTTCGATCGACGAATCCCAGGCCCACATATCCTATCGCCGCCGGCGTACTCTGCACTCTCTGGCGGATGGCGCCGTTGCTGCCCACATATTCGGCGCTGTCATGGATCTTTTCCTTGTTCATTACGAGGCTTTCAAACGTTTCGTAGGTGCCGCTGTTCGTATCGCGGGTGATCCTGACGATCGCCACATCCGGCCCGCCGATTTCCTTCCAGTTGTTAATCGAACCGGTGTAGATGCCGCGGACCTGCTCGACGGTAAGGCCCTTGACCGGGTTCGACGGGTGGACGATCATCGCGATGCCGTCGACTGCCACAACGTGCGCGACCGGCATACGGCCCTTCTCGACCGCCGCCGAGAATTCGCTCGGCTTCATGAAGCGGGACATATCCGCTATGTCGCATGTGCCGTTTACGATGCTTTTGGCGCCGTTCCCGCTGCCGGATTCGCTCACCGTGATATTGACGTCATTGTGAAGGGACATGTAATATTCCGCCATCGCTTTCGCTATCGGGCCCACGGTCGTGGAACCGTCGATAACGATCGTCTCGCCGGCGGCGGCCACACCGGGCATCAACGCTGCCCACATCGCCAGAGCCGCTATAATCGCCGTGAATTTAATGAATGATCTCATCTCCGTTCCTCCTTCTGATCTTTTCAGATCATTTTCAGGTATTTCCACTTGATTCTCAACCTCAATTTCTCCTTTTAACGTCAGACAATTATCAGGAAATTGTTAGGAATTGGTTAGATTCCAATTCCGCCTCCCCCCTAGAATTTCACCGCAAGATCTACCTGCAGCCTCTTGAAATCGACATCTTCCTCTATCCCCTTCTTGTTGAGGAAATAACTGACCGCGAGATCGACCTTGTCGGCCAGGCCGTAGGACATGCCGAGTTCCAGGCCCTTGCCGTCGGTGCCGCCGTTGCGGAAATCCGAATCCGTGAATACGCCGATTACCGCGTCATCCTCGACTTTGCGGTAGTTGAGGTTGAACTTGACGTGCTTCCTGCCCTTGCCGTGCTGGATCATCCCGCCGACGAGATAGCCGGAATCGAGTGTGTCGGCCGCCATGTTCTTCACAAAGTTGCCGTATACGGCCGCCGACACCTTCTCGACCTTCATGCCGAGTTCGCCGAGAATCTCGAACTGGTTGTAATCGGTGATATAAGTCGTTATGTCCTCGTCATCGGTCTCGGCGGAGTTGCCGAAGGGATCCTCGTCGTCGTAGAAAGTGGGGAAACCGTCGACATTCTGATAGTCGTAGTACCCGGCTCCGGCCGTCACATGAGCCTTATCGTTCGGTTTCACGGTGACGACGCCCTGGGCGCCCGCCATCCACGAATCGTCGTCCGAGGATCTTTCCTGGACATAGAAGAACCCCGAACCAAGCGAAACCGCCACCTTGTCGTTGATCTCCCTCGACAACAGGGCTGCGATACCTTCGGGCGACAGGTCGCCGTCCCATATCAGCTCGGTCTTCTGCACGGTCTCGAATGGAAGATTCATCTTTCCGCCGATAAGGTGCATCCCCTTTACCGCCGCCGGATGATAGTCGAAACAGGCAAGATCGAGGCCAAGCGTCTTTGTAGAAAAACCGTCAGTCATCGTCTGGTTCGTCGAAACCGGATCGGACGAGCCTGAAACAAGGCGGAACGCGACCGACATTTCCTCGTTGATGTCGGCCGTCAGCATAAGCCTCGCGCGGATGCGCCAGCGGGTTCTGTCGGTGTCCTTCGATTCGTCCTGGATCAGTTCGTGGCGATGCCTGAGGTCTCCGCCCACCTTGACTTTGTCGTACCAGTTGTCCGCCCGGGCGATCCCTGGAAGAAGCACCGGGAGGATCATTGCCAATACCGCAAATCTTTTCATTTTTTCATCCTTTCATGCACTGTTAGTGGATTCTGTTGACTTTCCGAAACTAAACCCGCAATACCTGCGTTACCCTGCGGACCCTGTGTTTCCACCTCCTTCACCGCCTTTGTATTCCCAATACATTTCACACATGCACAAAACATATGAATGTGCCGTCAGGTTTTTATGAGGGAATGGTTAGATTTTTGTTTGCTTTATAAAGTCTAATAATTGTATGGAATTCGCAGCTTGAAAGTGCTTCCCGTTCCTGGCTCGCTCTCCACCGAGACCGAGCCTCCGTGCACGGCGGCTATGTGTTTGACGATCGCAAGGCCCAGCCCCGTCCCGCCCAGTTTTCTGCTTCTGGCCTTGTCGATCCGGAAAAACCGTTCGAAGAGCCTTGAAAGATTTTCCTTCTCAATGCCGCATCCCTGGTCAATGACATCTATAGCGAGCCACGCGCCCTCCCTGAACGCATTTACCGACACCTTTCCCCCATCGGCGCTGTACTTGATCGCGTTGTCGACGAGGTTGATCACGGCCTGTTCCAGCAAAGCGGGATTTACGAGACTCTCCAGGTCCTCGTCACAGGTCACGTGAATGATGATGTTCCTGCCTGAGGCCTGCGGTGAACAGATCAGTCTTGCTTCGTCCAGAATCGCCCTTATCCTGGTTTTTTCGAAACGGATATCCTCCTTCTCATCGTCTCTTTCGACCTGCGCGAGCAGAAGCAGATCGCGAACGATTCCGTTCATCCTGTCGGCTTGACGGTCGATTATTCCCAGAAACTTTTTCGCGTCGCCTGCCTTGTCAATCGCTCCGTCCATCAGGGTCTCGACGAACCCTTTTATCGCCGTTATCGGAGTTCTGAGCTCATGCGAAACATTCGCCACGAATTCCCGCCTGACATTTTCCAGCTTTTTGATTCTTGTCACATCGTTAAGAACGATCACAGCGCCCGACCCGTCGCCGCCGTTACCGGCCCTGAGCTTGACGCCGTGGGCCTGTATGAAGAGATCCGCCGCGCCGGATCTCAGGACTATGTCCGCTTCGACCTGTTCGCCGGAACCGAGGGTCAGGGCTACGAATTTCTGCAGCTGCTGGTTGCGGATAACTTCCTGAATCATCCTGCCGGCCGCCTCTTCGCTGGATATTCCCAGCAGTTTCGAGGCGCCAGGATTCATCCTGATCACTTTTTCGTCGTCGTCGACCACGAGAATTCCCCCCGGCATGGCGACAAAGACGGCCTCCTGTTCGCTGCGCTGGCGTTCGACCGTGTCGATCCTGTCCTTGAGCCGTGAAGCCATGTCGTTTATCACGCCGGCCAGTTCGCCGACCTCGGCGAGGCCATGAACCGGGATCCTGTAATCGAGATCGTCAGCGGCGAAATGCCCGATGCCCTTTTTCATCTCCTCCAGCGGAGCACTGATCCTGCGCGAGGCAAGAATACTTGTGATGACCGACAACAGGGCGACCACAATGCCGGTGATCATGATTCGATTTTTGATCTTTCCAAGACTCCGGTCGATATCCATCAGCGGTATCGACGCTCTGGCCGCCCCAACGATGCCTCCGTCCGGCTTGACCGGTACGGCCACATACATGAAACGCCGGTCAATACTGCTGCTGTATCTTTCGGAAACGCCGATTCCTCCTGCGAGGGCCTCGACGATCTCGGGGCGATCGCCATGATTTTCCATCTTCGAAGACCGTTCCATCGAATCGCCCGCCACCCTGCCGTCCTCCATCACAACGGTAATCCGCATTCCCGAGCGCCTGGAATATTCGACGCAGAGGGAATCCATCGCCGCGGGAGTCATGCCGGGCGCCCTGGATTCGAGATCCAATGCCACGAGCCTCGCCGTGCTTTTAAGGCTGTCACCGATATTATTTTTCTGAAATTCGAGCGTGTATCTCGAAATAAAGAGGGACAAAGAGAGAAGCGAAATGAATATGATGAGTACATGCCACGGAAAAAGGTGCCATATTATGCGGATCTTCTTCATCGGATCATTTCTCCCTGAACCTGTACCCTACCCCGCGAACCGTCTCTATCATGCGGCCATATTCCCCTAGTTTCTTCCTCAGGCCTACCACATGAACGTCGACCGACCGGTCCGTCACCGGATAATCCTCGCCCCTGGCCGCGTCGATAAGCTGCTGCCTGGTGAAGACCCAGCCTGCCCGCCGGGCAAGCTGGTGAAGCAACTGAAATTCAGTCGATGTGAGATTGACCGGTTTTCCCTTTACCGAGACCTCGTGCCTGCCCGGGTGAATCACGAGGCCCTTCAGCGATATGACGTCGTCCTTCTTCGGCTGGGAGTCACCGATTCTTCTCATCACGGTCTTGACCCTTGCCACCATCACCCTGGGGCTGAACGGCTTGGTGATATAATCGTCCGCCCCGACTTCCAGGCCGGCAACGATGTCCGCCTCGTCCCCCCTGGCAGTGAGCATTATTATCGGAATGGAGGAGGTCCTGTTGTCCTGTTTCAGCAGCCTGCATACCTCGAGGCCGTCGATCCCGGGAAGCATAAGGTCAAGAAGGATCAGATCGGGTTCCTTGTCCCTTGCGATCCTGAGGGCGTCTTCCCCCGAATCGACCCTCGTCACCCTGTAGCCGATTCGTTCCAGGTTATAGCCGACCAGCTCGAGGATATCCTCCTCGTCGTCGACCACCATTATATGTTCGTGGGCCATGGCTTGCCTTCCTTTTTGCGTTTACAATGACACCAGGATACTATTGCCGCCATGTCAGGCTATTATAAGGAATTCGTCAGGTTTGTGTTAATTCTAACAATCGGGGGCGGATTGGGGAATAAAATAATAGTTCCTCAATTGGGAGTGGGAATAGATTGGGGCACGGTGGCGTGCGTGGTATATATCGGGCACTGTCCGAATACGAACGCGCAGTGTGTCAAGAGCGGACACAGCCGGGACACCCGGTCGCATCCAATCTGTTGTTAATTACCCATTTATGAATGCGGAACGATATTTGCGGTACCGCTCAAGGATGTCGGAGCCGAGATGATTCGCGGCGAGCCCGCATCCTTTTTACGGCTCCCCGGTCCACGCGATATGGGATGGAGAAACGCATGCTTAAGAATTACCTGCTGATCGCTCTCAGGAATATCGGAAGACATAGAATCCATTCGACCGTCAATATAATCGGGCTTTCGATCGGCATGGCCGCATGCATCCTCATAACGCTCTGGGTCGCGCACGAGCGCAGCTACGACCGGTTTCACGAAAAAAGCGACAGAATATACAGAATCGTAAGCTGCGGCACAAAATATTTCATCGGCGGCTATCCCGCCATACCGGGCCAGATCACGGCCGCCGCCAAAGAGCAGCTCCCCGGCGTCGTCGACGCCGTCAGGTTGAACGAAGTGCCAAGATCGGTGTTCCGGTACGGCGACAGGACGTTCTACGAGGACAACGGGATGTTCGCCGACCCGTCTTTCTTCGAGATGTTCTCCTTCGCTCTTGTACGCGGCGACCGGGCCACCGTCCTTTCAGACCCGCTCGGCATCGTCGTCTCGGAATCGATGGCGCTCAGATATTTCGGCGGCGAGGATCCCGTCGGCAAAGTCTTCGAGGCCGAGGGGTTCACGCTGACCGTCACCGGAGTGGCCGCCGATGTCCCCTCCAATTCGACAATAAGGTTCAACTACATCATACCGTTCACGTTTCTAACGCAGGTCGCCGGCCGGAAGGACCTTCCATGGGGCGCGTTCAACTTCTCGGGGTTCGTCGAGCTCGCCGGCGGCGCAGATCCATCCGCAGTCGCGGACGCGATGACGGCGATCGGCGCGGAGAACAACTGCCCGCAGGTCGCCGACGGCGTCCGGTTCACGCTCGAACCGTTGACCGAATGCCACCTGTCCGGCCTTGGCTCCTATTTCGCGTACCAGCAGATCGGAAGCTCGAAGCTGGTCTTTGCCTTTTCACTGATTGCCTTCGCCGTTCTCGCGCTTGCCTGTATTAATTTCATCAACCTCACCACGGCAAGGTCGGCCCGCCGGGCGAAAGAGGTGGGGCTTCGAAAGGTGGTCGGAGCCGGCAGAAAAGACCTGGCCGCACAGTTCTTCGGGGAATCGATCTGCACGTCACTGATCGCCCTTGCGGCGGCGGTGCTGCTCGTGGAACTGATGCTTCCGCATTTCAACAGACTTGTCGGGAAGGAACTGACTCTGGATTATTCCGGCCCCGGCCTCGTCGGCATTCTTGCCCTCGGCATCCTGACCGGCATCCTGTCGGGAGCTTATCCGGCCCTGATGCTGTCGTCATTCCGCCCCGCCGAAACGCTGAAGAAGACCGTTTTTCCAGGGAGCGGAAGATCCAATGCGCGAAGAGCCCTTGTCGTCACACAGTTCGCCCTTTCGACGATGCTGATCGCCGGATCGATCACCATGCATGAGCAACTCAAGTTCGTTCACAACAAGGATCTTGGCTTCAGCAAGGAAAATGTCGTCTACGTGCCGGTCAAGGAAAAGATCGGGGCGAGATACGATTACGTCAAGGAGTCCCTGCTCAGCGATCCGAACATCATATCGGTATCGGCCCAGAATACGCTCAACGCCTTTCGCACTTACAGGAACACCGCTTACGAGTGGGAGGGCATGGCTCCCGGCTCTCAGATCGACATGCTGATATCCGAGGTCGATTTCGATTTCTTCGAGACATTGCGGGTTCCGGTGACCGCCGGCAGGACCTTCTCGAGGGACTACCCGGCCGACGCCGAAGCGTCGTTCGTGGTGAACGAGGAGGCGGCAAGACGCATGGGGCTGGAATCGCCCGTGGGAAAAAGCTTTAAATATTATTCGTTCGAAGGCTCGATCATCGGCGTTGTCGCAGACGCCAACTACCGTTCACTTCACACCGGCGTCGAACCGCACATCTTCATGGTCATGCGCGATATCGCGCAGGAAACCACGTACGGGGTTGTCCTGATCCGGATCGACGGGCGGCATGTTCCGGAGGCGGTAGCAGGCATCGAAAGGGTGTGGAACGAGGTCAACACGATCTCGCCGTTCGAATATCACTTTCTCGACGATGTCTATGAAAACCTCTACCTCGCCGAAACACGCATGGGAGACATCATCGACGCGTTTACGGCCTTCGCCCTGCTTATTTCCTGCCTCGGCCTTTACGGACTCGCCGCCTTCATGGCGGAGAGCCGTGCAAAGGAGATCGGCATTCGAAAGGTGCTGGGCTTGTCGGCCGGCGGAGTGTTCGTGCTGCAGTCGGCTGAAATAACAAAATGCCTGTTGATCGCCAACCTTATCGCGTGGCCCGTATCGTACCTGGTGATGAAGCGGGTGCTGGAGACATTCGCCTACAGGATCGATATCGGCTGGGGGATATTTGCCGTTTCAGGCCTCGTCGGTTTCGCCGTGGCGCTGCTCACAATGAGCCACCAGACGATAAAGGCCGCGACGGCTAACCCCGTCGAAGCGCTGAGGAATGAGTAGGTGATTTCACAAGAAGTTTTGTACCATCCCAGATCACAAAAAACCCCGGTTGCCGAATTCTCGCCGACTCGGCAACCGGGATAGAAAACTGCAGATTGGTTTAAATAAATCGAATCTATCTCAACATCAGGAGTTTTCTCGAGCAGCTCTCCTTTCCAGCCGTGATCCGGCAAAAATACACACCGGAAGCAAGACTGTTTCCCCTGTTATCCGTTCCGTCCCAGCTAACAGTCTGAGGACCTTTCTCTTGCATCCCGTCGATCAGGGTCTTGAGCCTTCTTCCCGCCACGTCATAAATTTCAAGCTTGACATGAGACACACACGGAAGGTCGTACCTGATAGTCGTCATAGGGTTAAAAGGATTGGGATAGTTCGAGTACAAAGTGAGGATATTCGCCGGGGCCGCTACCGACTCCGTCTCAAACAAGACTCTTTCCCCGTTTTCATCGAGAACATTGATCCGATAGCGATACCTGACTCCGTTTTCATAATCGGAGTCCACAAATGTGAAAACAAAGCCATCTCTCACAACATCCGCATTGGATAATTCCTCGAATACACCTCTTGCGATATCAGACCTTGAAACCGAGAATGCCACATCCTCATCAATCTCGGACACTTTCCACTTGATTATGATTCCTGATTCGCTGACTTCCAGGTCGACCGACTGAAGCAAAGTGGCAATGGTGGGATTGAGTCGAAGTTTCTTTACGGTTCCATCGGCAGAACCGTCTCCCTGTATCGCTCCGTAATCGCATACATACAGGTAATCGCCGAGCACTTCTATCCCATACGTATAAGGGCCGAGTTCGGGTTCGTAATACCCCAACAAGGTCCCGTTCGTCGCATAATTGTACAACTTTTTCGGCTCTGGCGGAGGAGAACCATCAGGATCGTTCGGAACAGTGCGCCCGGCAACAATAAAACTGTGCCCATTCCATCCGATCCCATACGTGTTGTACAACGGCATGTCGACAAGAGAAGCCTGGCTGCAGTCCACAGGATCAATGATGGCGATATCGCTGGAATAGTCCGAATCTTGGTTCGAGGTATAAAGGACACCGTCGACACATTCCATCCCGATCGGATACGGGTAAGAGCTATTGCAATGATACGTCAGATTACCCGTCCCCGGATCGTAGCGCCATATCTGCTCAGAAACATTGTCGGAATCGGAGATCCAGAAACAATTATTGTCAGAATCCCATGTCAAGTCCTGGACGCAGCAGTTGTGAAGTGCCAGATTCGTGACGCTGACTACGGCCATCGTCCCGGGATCGATCTTGTACAAGGGAACATCGTATCCAGAAGTATGCTGGGCGATCACGTAAATATACCGGCCGTCGCTCGTAATCCCGGTCGGATTGGAAAACCCGGCTAGTTCATCTACGAACTCCAGTGTTCTCAGGACCGGATAGGAATCCTGCGCTTCGACAGCTACAGTAAGCAGGAGTAACGTAAAACAAAAACAAATGGCATGTTTCACGGCGAAATGTTTTTTCATTCTTGCCCCTCTGATATTAAACCTCAAAAGTATACTGATTTAATCGACCGATAACGTTAAGAATTCCGTCAGCACCTCCTTTCATAGGAATCGGTTGATTCGCGCCCCCCGGTTGCCCGGGGGGCGCTCGCAGGGACCCTGCTCTTTCGAGCGAATGGCGAGTCCCAACCTGTATCCCCTCCGATGGAAACTCCGCTCAACGCTGGTGATGTAGTTGCCCGAAGGATGTCCTGCAATTGGTGCAAGGTCGGCAGCCCCCGTCCTACCACGGGAGCTGCCCCCTCAGGATCGCCCGACCTCTCCGAAGCCGCCGGTTTAGCGAGTCCGGCTTTCGGGGATCTTTCGATCTTGCCGCTCAAAATCCACCTTATATAAGAGCAAGCATTATTCCGAGAAAACGTGGCGGGATGCTTTCGGGTTATGTGATATAAGATACACTATTACAATTGGTTATAAAACAGAAGCGCCAGTCGGAATCCGGATCTTCATATTCATATGAGAATGGCTTGTAGCGATATGGCTACAATAAAGCCATAGATCATCTGACACTTGGAAATTTTTTAGGGATAGCTCGTAGCCGATTCGTTGCGCGGTCGCTGTAAAGCTACACGATTTGACGATTTGCCCCCGCCGGCAATACGGAATTCTTTAATCTTTTTTTTGTTTTTTCCCGTAATGGGCGTGATCGATACCGAGTTTCGAGCAGATCTTGTAGAGATTGACGCGGTGAACTCCCAACCGATTCGCCGCGACATTCATAGTGCCTCCCGTTTCCGTCAGTACATGTTCGACAAGCATTCTACGGGCATGGTCGGTCACCTCGTCTAGTGTCATCGATTTCCATTCACCCTCCAACGGGATCTTCCCCGATTGGACGCGATCTGTTTTTACGGACCTTTCAACGTCTCTTATCTTTATATGAGATCCGTACGAGTTCAAGACCCCCGAGTCGATCCAGATCTCGAGCTCCCTGACATTGCCCGGCCAGGCGTATTCGATCATCCTGTTCATCAGGGCATCGTCGAACCCTTCCACATCGGGCCTGTTATGCTCCTTTTTCAGATGAGCAAGAAGATCCGCGGCAATTTCAGGAATATCCTCCCGCCTTTCCCTGAGCGGAGGCATCTGGATGTGGCACTTTCTCAACCTGTCGAGAAGGTCCCCTCTGAATTTACCCTCTCTCGCTTCCATGTCGAGGTCCGGGTGGTTGGTCAGCGAAATAAACCTTACGTCGAACTGTATGTCCACCACACCCCGCACGCGCCTGAATGTCCTTTCCTGCATCATGCCGAGAAGCTTCGACTGATGCTCAAGCTTCAATTCCGCTATCTCGTCCAGAATCATTGTGCCATTCTGCGAGATTTCCAGCAACCCCGGCATCTCATCGGCCCCCGGGAAAGCACCCTTCATGTGCCCGAAGAGCTCCGCGTTCAGAAGTTCCTCCTGCAGGCACGGGATGTGAATATGAGTGAGAATCATGCCCTGCCTGCCGCTGTTGCGATGTATCCATTTCGCAAGAACCCCCTTCCCCGTCCCTTTTTCCCCCGTTATCAGTATATTCTCGTTCGTTTTTATAAATCCGGCGAGCCGGTCCAGAACCGAGCGCATTGCTTTCGATTTAAAGGTCGGAGAGACGGCGCTGTCTCTTTCCTCCCTGGCCCTCGCTATCAGTTCGCGTTTTTCCAGGTTTCGCCTGATCGCGTTCGAAATCTCCCTTTTCATCTTTTCATCGGAAAGCTCCTTGGACATGCAGTGATCGGCACCCTTCTGATACCCGGAATTCTCCAGATCTTCCCGCATGAATTTCGATATAAGAACGATCGCCAGGGATAACGGGCCTGTCTTCCTAAGCTTCTCGATGATGTCGAGCCCGTCCAGGCCATCCTTCAAATCGAAGTCGAGAAGTACCGCATCATACGACTTCCTGTCGAGCAGCTTTTTCGCCGACGGCCAGTCGGCCGCCGCTTCCAGTTCATATTCCCCGGCAAGAAGCCTCGTGGAGCGCTGGATGAACTCGGTCTCGTCGTCGACCAGAAGCACCCGCGGCCTGGGAACGCCGTCACTATTGTTTGGATCAGCCATTTTCGCTCACTCCGTCCTTATGAATTTCATCACTATCGACGTGCTCCAGCCTTCGGGCGGATCGTCGACCCTTACGCGCCCCTGCCTTTTCCGGATTATATCACCTGCGATTTTGCAACCCATCCCTTTGCCGCGCGGCCGCCGCGACTTCACTTCCAGCCCGTAAAGCACATCCCTGATCCCCGGATCGATCCCGCACCCCGTATCAAGCCATCTGATGGATAAATACATCCCATCCTTCGAGGTCTCAATCCGTATCCGCTTATCCACGACGCCCGATACGGCCCATATCGAGTTCGTCAACTGGTTGCCGAAGATATTTCTGAAGTCGGCCGAAGTCAGGTAAATTCCGACATTTTCAGCTTCGCCGAGATCTGAGGATATCTCTATTCCGGCTTCCAGCAATTCATTACTCCGATCATCCAACAATTTTCTCCATTCGTCCGCGAAGACCACTGAATATCTTTTTCTCAGGACCTTTCTGCATTCGCGCAGCGAATCGATGAATGATCCGATTCTTTCCTTCAGGTCATTTGACAACGAGTCTTTGTCTTTCGTGCCTTCGCGGAGATATTCTAAAAATATCTCCTTCAGCGAATAAAATTCGCGCGCGGCGTTCTTCCAGCATCCTTCATTTGGAATCGCCTTTCGCGTTCTTCTTATGCACCGGTCGATTTCAACAAGACCAGGATTGACTTCACTCCCGTATTTCTCCACGGTCGAAGCGTCTACGTTCGTGAAGGTGTAAAGAAACTTGAACTGCTCTTCTGCATGAATTATATGCGACTGTATTTCGACGATATTTTTCTCCTCATCCTCACGGTAATACTCCAGTCCGAACAGCCTGCCGGTCAGCCTGCCGATATCGGGATTTGCCCCCACCATCAGGGCCGACGCAAGAACGGCCGGTACGGACCAGATCCACGACCTGAATAGCGCTGCGGCCAGGATGAGAACCGCCGCTGAGGCAAGAACCCAAAGCCATGCGCCACGGACAGCGCAACCGCCAAGCATTGTCCTGTCGAATCTCCTTCTGATATTGTGTCCGGCGAACGAAAGGATGAGAAATAGAAGCAGAGATGCCGGCCCGCCGGGGACGGCGAATATCACGCGCGAAAGAAGGTATCTCGCCCTGACTGCCCGCCATGAATACCACAGACGCGCAGCGACATCGTTCGTTTCGGGAATATACAGAAAACTGTTTGCAGGAACGCCGCGCCTTTCCACCCGTACAGGCGCCTTTCCGTCTACCATGGGGAAAATGACAAGCACATCGACCGAGCCCCACTCTCCGAGGCCGAAATGCGCAACGGGCGGCCCGTGCATTCCGAATCCGCGCTCCGCCCGGACCTCCCTGAACATGGCGAGCTTGCCTGACTGACCGATAAAGCCTGACTCATATACATAAACCTTCGCGCCGATCCCCGCGCTGTTCCCCCGGATGCCATGGAGCCTTACCTGCAAAAACCCGCCCCTGGCCGAACCGTTGGACAGGATCTGCGGTTCCTCTTTATCTTGGTCATAAAGAATTATGTCGGTATCGCCGTCCGTGTCGTAGTCGACGGCAAGACCGCCGACAACCATCCCGTTGTAAATGAAATCGGTATGCATCGAATCTCCCGGAGAAAACCCGTTGCCGTTGTTACGATAGAATACGCAATGGTTGCGGTCGTTTATTTCGTAGATATCGATATCGCCGTCCTGGTCAAAATCCTCGGCCAGAGCGGCCTGGCTCATCCTCGGCTCCCCGGAACCCGCGCTCACCGGAGATTCTATGAAATACCCACTTCCGTCATTGAGAAGCATAATATTCGTCCCCGGTACCTGATCGCTGCTCGTCAAGCCTTTTTGCCTTACAACCACATAGAGGTCGATGTCCGCGTCGTTGTCAAAATCGGCAGCGACTGCGCCCTCGATATGAAGACTGTCGCTCAGGTTTATCCGGGACGGAACGAATGTGAATCCTCCCCTGCCGTCGTTCAGGTTCAGATACGGCCGCCTGCCTGGCCTCTCGTCAAGCCTGTATGCCCGGTAGGGGATAAAGAGATCCTGGTCGCCGTCGCCGTCCAGGTCGGAAAAAACCGCGCCGAAAGCGTTTTTCATCAGCACTCCGGAACTGTCGGTCCATTCGCTCCACCCGCCCCCTCCCCCGTTCCTGAGCAAACGCACCCCGCCGTAATTTCTTCGCTGGTTCATGGGATTGATCAGAAACAGGTCGATGTCTCCGTCGCTATCCATGTCGGCTGCCGCTGAACCGTAGAACTTCTGCCGGGCATACTCGAGGGCATCGTCGACGCCGTTCAGATCCTCGAGTTTCCCTTTTTTCATCTCGTTCTTGTAAAACCTGTTTCCGCGCTCATCGACAAAGTGGACAAGAATATCGTCCTGCCCGTCGTCGTCTAGATCGACTATCGACGCGGAATTCGGCGATCGCGCCATGCCCCAGTAAACCGGGTTCATTGTCCGTTTTGCCGCCCCGCGGGACCGGTCGTCCGCCACGGAGCCACCTGCCGCGTCGTTCGTTTTACAGAACGATCCGGGCACGATCTCCATCCGGTTCCCGTATAAATCCACCCGGTCAGGGGTGTCGTCTCCGTCGATATAACCGAACGAAAAGCCCTTGAATGGAAATTCGCCGTTCTGCACATTCTGTTTCTTCAGATCGATCGTATTGATCTCGTGCGGCGCGCACCCTTCGCCGATCCACACATTATCAATTCGCGCATCCATGCCGGCCGCCCTCGCCGCTCCGAATCCGATCGATTCGATGACGATGTCGCCCGGGACGAAAGGTCCGTTCCGCCAGTCGATATTCGGGAAGATCTGCTCCTCATGATAAATCCATGTTCTGTCCGGATCTTCGTATCGGCAGAGAAGATCGAAATCGGACTCACACCGGCTGACGCACCTCACCACATCGATCTTTCCGGTCCTCCGATCCCTGAACTGCAGCACCATCCAGAAACCGTTTGTGTTTTCCTTGTGTTCAGTAATGTACCAGCTCCACGCCACCCTGGTCGACGGCATGACTGGGATCGGGCTAAAACCGTTTTTAACAAGATCGAAACAGATTCCCGCCGCTTCCTCCCCTTCGGGGACGTTTATCCGAAGAGAGCCTTTGCTGAGGTTGTATTCGTCTCCTTCGGCTTTGGAATATTCAAACAATCCCTTGAAACTGAAGAGACTGTCCCATTTCCCAAAATCGATGTTTTCGAAGTCTATCCATAAACAGGTTGTGTCGGATGGCAAAATCCCATTCTCACACGGTCCGCTGCCGTCCGGAATACTGCTCCCGGAACGGCATCCGGCACACGGCAACATTACGGCCGCAAGGCAAATAGTAAGAAGAAAACACGGGGGAACGATGCGAGGTATTCTCATCCAGTTTCTGATCGATCGGCTAAAGTCCCATAACTGCCATTCCACTGGAAGAGACTTTATCACATGAAGTTAGTTGTGTCAACGTATTTGTAATGAATTCGCAACAAGCCCTTGCGGCATAAAGCTATCGTTACTTCCAACTCGCCCGGTTATATCTAAGCTGATATGCCGGAGGTTTCCTGCGCAATTTGACACACATACAGAATTGCTGGTACACTAGCGAACCATTGTTTCTTGTTTCAGCGCACTGTTTGCCTTTACGAATGAAAGTATATGTAATGAAATCGAGGAATGGAAAATCGCGAACGGTGTCGAGGGCGGAAGGCGCCAGGCGTGTTCTGGCATCCATACTTGCCCTCTGGATGTTCCTTCTTTGCGGATTAATCCACCTTACGCACAACCACCCCCCGTTTCATATCGAAGAGGGAACCGGGGCCTGCCACTCGCGGGCCTGTAACGAACATTGGGAATGCGAAGCATCTGCCGGGGAACAGATCCACCATACCGACAACCCGACTCGGGGTGGCGCCGTGCACCGGCGCCACCCCGAACGATGCCCTGCATGCGACTTTCTCTCCAACACGAAATGCGAGCGTACACATTACGACACAAGTGTAGAGCCGGAGCGCTTCGTATGTGCCACCATAAGGACGATGCCACCGGCCGTCCTTCAGTACGAATTGTACCCTGCCTCCACGCCAAGGGCGCCGCCCCTTTCCTGACCATTATCGGTACGTATCAGAAAACAATCCGCCATTAACCCGAATCCGGGTTGCGGCTCTTTATTGCCTTGCGCAACGTTGCATGGAGGTTCGTATGCGAAAATGTTCTTTTGCACTCATGCCGGCAATGATCATGACGCTCCTGGCGCTTTCCCGACCGACGGGCGTCACAGCGGCTGAGATGCCACCCGTAAAGTTATCGATATCGGGAATTGTAAAAAGCGAGGCCGGCCAGCCGCTTCCTTACGCCAACATAATGATTCAGTCTCTTGGAACAGGCACAGTCAGCAGCA
Source organism: Candidatus Krumholzibacteriota bacterium (assembly GCA_041309605.1). Lineage (GTDB taxonomy): Bacteria > Krumholzibacteriota > Krumholzibacteriia > Krumholzibacteriales > Krumholzibacteriaceae > JALOPX01. The sequence goes on along the minus strand of JBFYZH010000062.1, from coordinate 31,691 downwards.
GAGACGGTTCTTTTCAATTCCACAACCTGCAACCCGGCAGGTATCTCGTTTCCGTATCATACATCGGGTACGCTTCCCGCTCCCTGGAAATTGAAGTTAAGGCTGAAACGACCGCGGATGTTGAATTTATATTGGGCGAAACGCTTATCGAACTCGAACCTATTGTCGTTACGGGAACCCCGCTCGCATCGGATCCGATGAAGTCTCCCCAGGATATAAACTGCATCAGCGGCCGGGAAAAGCTGAGGCTTCAGGACGCCTCCCTCGGGGAATCGATCGAAGATATACCTGGAGTGACCAGCATATCCACCGGCGGAGCGACCGGCAAGCCGGTCATCCGCGGTCACTCGGGAGAACGAGTACTGGTGCTCGTGGACGGGATAAGCCAGGAATATCAGCAATACGGAGAACGGCACTCTCCCAACATCGACGCATTCAACTACGATCGCATAGAAGTGATTAAGGGAGCTTCGTGCCTTCTGTACGGCTCAGACGCGATCGGAGGCGCGGTGAATCTCATTCCACCAAGACCGCAGTTTTCGGCCTCCACGGGCCCTTTTATCGGCGGTAAGTTTACGGGCAAATGGAACTCTGTAAATGATGAAAAGACTGCGGGATTAAGGTTGAAGGGAGGCACCGGAAGATTCGGGTTTCACGGTTCTTTCGCGACCAGAACAGCCAGCAACTTCACAACACCGGACGAACCGGTGTATGCCGAATCCGGAGTGAGGAACGACCCGAAATTCACCGGCGAAATCGATCATACAGACTACGAACAATACTCCGGAGCCATTGCCCTTGGGTATATGTTCGACCCGGTTACCGTCACCGCCTCCCATGATTTCTGGTGGAACGAGAACAACTTCCTCCTGCCGGAAGGCGGGCCGATCGGTCTGGGTCTGGAAAACAGGATAACCATGGTCAACGCCTTTATCCCTGCAGGCATATTCGTCGCGAAACCGAAAATCAGCTATCAGCAGAACCGCCGCCGCGCCACGGCTCCCGGAATTTCCAGGGAATTCCTACAGGACTCTTCTATCGTCGATCTCAGGCTTGAAGTCTTCACCGCCCGCCTCGATCTGGAACACAGGGACACCGGGGCATTTTCAGGGACAATAGGCGCCGAATGGAGATACTACGATCACGAAAACGCCGGGTTGGTTCCCCTTCAACCAACAGGACACTGCACCAATGCAGCTGTATACCTGTTCGAGGAGATGGCGCTTGGGGAATATACTCTCAACGCGGGTCTGAGATTGGATTATCGCAGGCAAAAATTCCTCGAATCTCCGTCCAATCCACTGCTGCCCGAGGATGACGAAAACAGGTATATCAACATCGCATCATCCTTGGGGGCTTCCCGCGTACTCGGAAAACACTTCACTGCCGTAGCCGGCGTGAACCAGGGATTCAGGGTCCCGAGTTTCTTCAACAGCTACGTCTACGGCCTGCATGGAGGCGTTTTCGCCTTTCAGATCGGAGATCCTGACCTCGAACCAGAACTATCCATCGATTTTACCACCGGGCTCAGATTTTCCTCGGCCGTGGCGGGAGCATCATTGACGGGATATCTCGATCACATCATTAACTATATCTACCTGTACAACTCGCCGGATCACCCTTTGGCGCCGCCTCCGGATGAATACGAATTCATCTTCGCTCACACACAGGACGACGCCCGCATGATAGGACTTGATATCAGCGCATTCTTCAGCCCCCTCAAACCGCTCCTGATCGGCGGAGATCTTTCGCTGATAAACAGCGAGTTCCTTGCGGGCCCTCACGAGGGAAAGGGTCTTCCCCTAATGCCGGCCACAAAAACCTCGGCCCATGTCAGGCTGACCCTGCGTGACTTCGGAACCCTGAGTAATCCCAGCGTACGCATTAAAATGCGATACGCCTCGGACAAGGAGGCAGCCGGGGAATACGAACCGTTCGGACAGTTCGACGACGGCATAGGTCCCGATATCCCGTTCGGCGTCGCCTCAACCGAAAGCTACATGTTGTTCGATGCAGGGATGAGCTTCGATCTGAAAATAACCGGCATAAAAGTTAACACCGATGTGGAAGTTAAAAATATCGCCGACAAACCGTACCGCGACTTCCTCGATACATACAAGGGATACACGCTGGGCCCCGGAAGAGGCGTGAGCGTAACTTTCAATGTGCCCATTTCGTATCAATGAAGGATCGATCATGCCGGGGTGTCAGCCTCATGGCCTGACACTCCGGCAACACCCGTTGAACAAAGGCTGTTCGCAAGGACAGGGGCACCGCTCGGGAATAGCTTCGCGATCCGGACGCTATGACTTGTTCTCCGGCTCACTGTCCATCGGGCACGGATGGGGACCACTCGAGCCTGTCGATCTCGACGACGGCGCCGACCCCTGTATCCACAAACCGTTTTCCGAATTCCTCTTTTAAGACGGCGATCGCCCGATCGCCGGTGCAGTGGCTCGCGCCGCAGTAGATCACGCCGAGTTCCTTCATCGAAGCGGCGATCTTCCTGACATCGTCGTCATTCAAATCGCGCAGGTGAAACCCGCCCATCACGAGGAGAGGCTGCTTCGCAGTCAGATCAAGGGTCTTTTCGACTATTTTGACGATTCCAGGATGGGCGCACCCGGTGATCAGCACCGGCCCCCTGTCGGTCACGATGATGAGGGACTGCTCGACGATCTCCTTCCCCATTTCGCCGGTCGTCACCACGTTGCGGCAGATGTTCATCGGCCCCTTTACGTCGACACTTTTGATCTTTTTCTTCTTCACGAAGGATTTGTATTTCTCCGAGAAGGAGGCTGGGGTGAAGACGATCGCCCTGTCGTTTTTCTTGAGAAACGCTTCGAGCCCGCCGATGTGATCGTTATGCTCGTGCGAGATCACGACCATCTCAATCGAGGAGGGGTCTATTCCCATCTTCTTCATGTTCTTCATCAGGAGCTTGCCGTCGCCGCCCGTATCGAAGAGGATCGTCTCCTCCATCCCCTCGATGACGCATGCGAATCCCCATCTTCCCTCAAGATCTCCGTCATGGACGACATTATTGTATATGACCCTTATGACGAGCCCGCCCTGCGCCCTGGCGCCGGACGCCATCAGGCCGAACAGGCATAACGCCCAAACAAAAATGTACAGTTCGTTTCTCATTTCGGTCTCCTATACTTCGTCAAATCTATCGAAGGCCTGGCACGTCGTCTCAACCGGCCCCTGGAATGCCGGTCAATTCGCATACCCCGGAGTCTTCACCGTCCGTCGAAGGCCGAGCGCAGCGGATCCCATGCCGGCAGGCGGACCGGCTCTTTGTCGAGAAGCTTCACGACCTTTTCGGGAATGTGCTTTTTATGGACGATGACGTTGAATACGTAGCTCGAAAACCATTCGTCGTACATCGACCAGTACCCCTTGTTGCCGCGATCGGTCCCCCACGAGTTCTCCACGCGCCACTTCACCGGCTTGCCGTCCTTGAGATCGACTCCGACGAAGACCATCGCGTGGTTCGGCGATCCCTCGCGGTACCGTATCATCTCCGCCTTGGTGAGCTCGTAATCTATACCGAGCAGATTGTCGTAATCGTACATGTCGACGGCGAGGATGCCGTTTTCGCCGTCGTTCTCCTTGCCGATGTCGGCCGAGAACCATACCGGCTCGTTATCCTGGACCGCCCTCAGGGCTAATTTCTTGAGTTCCCCGGCGTCCATGTTGACGAACCCCATGTCGGGCCTGTCGTACATCCCGCGACAGTAATTGACCTCGTAGTACGTGTCGTAGGCGAACGCGGGATAATCGACCACGGCCACGTACTCCTTAAGATCGATCCCGACCGCCTCGTCGTAGAACGATTTCGGAGTGTATTTCTTCTCCAGGATCTGCCCGTCCTTGTCCTTCACCCGCCAGGTGAATTCCTCGACCGGCCACCCCATGTGAAGCACGAGCACGCGGTAAAAATCCTTCAGCATCTCCATCTTCCTGGCGCTCAAATTTTCCGCCTTCGCGCCGGCCGCCGCCATTTTCCTGAGCTCGGCCGCGTCGGACCTTGCCATGCGGTCGAGAACGTCGTTCATCCTGCCGGTGGAGCTGGTGTGCTTGGTCTCCTGGCTGAACTCCTTGGGGACCACGCCGTACTTGTCGATCAGGTCGACGACGTAGTTCCACCAACCCCCGTCCGGGATCGGGGAGACGAGAAGGGCCTGCAGCTCGCGGTCGTCGATATCCCTTCCGGCGGTTTCGACGACGGCGCCGAGAAACATGTTCGCCTTCTCCAGCTTGTCCCAGAAAAAGAGGTAGTTCTCCGAGAACTCGAAGTTTTCGAGTTTGTATTTTTCGATCACCGCGGGCCTCATCATGTTAAGACCGGCGAACATCCAGCAGCGCCCGCTGCTCTTCTGGTTGGTGATTCCGTTTGCCTTCACGTTGTCGCTGAAGATGTCGTTGTACCTGTTGTAAATATCCCTGTTGTAGGAGAGGTCCTTCAGGTCGTTGTTGGAAACGGCGTTCACCAGGGCTCTGTTATCGGGGTCGATGATGAAGGAGTCCCTCATCCTGTCGAGCGTCGCTTTGTCCAGCCCCTCGCCGCCGAGAGCGGAAACACCGGCGGGCGCAATAACCGCCAGAGCCATGACGAAAACGATCCCCATTACGATGCGGTTGAGTTTCATGAGCCACCTTTCCTTTGCCATGCCGCCCGGCGGCAAGATGTGCCGTCGGCGCGCCGTCCGCGCCGCGGGCCTCACCAGTTAATCACGAGTTCCCCTGCCTTTGCCGGAACCCAGCACTTCGTTCCATCGTCGAGTTCGACATGCCACCAGTCAGTCCTCTTTTCGACGAGCCTGAATTCCGTTCCCGGGGACAGCGGTTCCGTAAACGTCGGCTGGTACGTCTCCGCGTCCCCTTTCCGCGCGATCACATATTCCGCGATTATCACGCCGGCGGGCTTTCTGGCGCGCCCGAACCTTTCGACGGAGAGCGAAGCGAGAAAGACCGCGCACGAAACGATGAATATCGCCAGAAGGATCCGCACCCAGCTTCGTCTTATAAAGAGATACGCCACGGCCGAAAGCCACGCCAGGGCGAACGATACGACGAATATCACGAGCCTTATCCTCGACGGTATGTCGTAATGAAGGAAGAAGAGCGTCTTGAAGACCTTGTCTTTTTCGGCGGTTTCTATGCTGTTTGCGCGCCTGCTTCTCGCGAATTCCACGTTCTGCAGAAGATTCTGGTCGCCCGGCTGGAACAGCATGGCGCGCCTGTAGTTCAGGATCGCCCGGCCGGTATCGCCCAGCCTGAACCAGGCATTTCCGATATTGTAAAAAAGCTTGCCGTTACGGATGCCGCCCTCTCGCGATATCATCTCGAAATTCAGGATGGCCTTCTCGTAGTAATCACGCGCCGCGCCCGGATCGGATCTGTCCAGTTCCATCGCGGCGCGGAATGCGCTTTCGCCGCGGCTCAGGTATTCGTTCATATTCCCGGGGTCCATGCCGGCGGCCGGCCGCCCCGCGGCAGGCAGGGCCAGGGAAAAAACCGCCATGATAACGACCGCGGCGATAAAAGGCGCCCGCGACACCGCTGCGTCCGCGACACCCCGCGTGACGCCCACGGGGCAAATCGCCGGGCCACGATAAGATTTAACAACGTTCATCGTCATATCCTTCTGTCCAGCTTTCCGGCCGCCTCGCTGATCCTGCCGAGAAGCTCATCCCTCGAGTGCTCCCCGCCGCCATGCCCCGCATATGCCCAACGCTCGCAGGTATCGAAGACTTCCCTCACGCGCCCCGCGAGGTCCGCGCCGACGCCGCAGCCCGTCAATATGCACTCGGCCTCCGCGGCGGTCAATGCGGCCCCGCTTCGGGCGAGCCTGTCGCCGAGATATTTCTTGAGAATCTCCAGCGCCGCCTGGCTGAACTCCTTGTCGGAAAGGCCGCTCATTTTCGCCAGCCCGCGGATCGAAACTTCAAGCCGCTTCAGCGCCCCCCTCGCTCTCGCCCTGGAAGGGTCGGACGATCTTCTTCTGATCGCCGTCCTTGCCGCGCAAACAGCGGCGAAAATCAACGGAGGCACTGCAATGAGCGCGAGCATGCCCCTGCTCGAAGCGACCCTGCCGATCCCCGCCTCGTGAGAGACGAGCAACTGAGGACCTTCGTAGTTGTACGCTATCCCCTCTTTCCACTTTTCGAGCGGAGAACCGATCGGCGCCATGGTAATCCCTTCGGCGTCGCCCGCGGTGACGACCTTCGTGGGGCGCACGTTCAGCGCTATCGGTTCGGAACTCGCCGTCAAGTATTTCTCCCTGTTCGTATCGAAATAGGATATGTTTATCGCCGGGATCCCGGTCACATCGTCGCTTTTCGCCCTGAGCGTCTGCGTGAAAATCTTTTTCTTCCCCTCAATCCTGCCATCGGCCATATCGTCGGGCACCTTGAAATCCTTCGTTATGCTCTCCTGGGCGGCCAGGGGCGGAAGCTCGACCCTGCCGAGATAATCCGGCCCCTCGAGAGTGATCGAAAGCGTTATCGGATCGCCGACGTTGACGTCGACCGGTTCCGCTTTCGCCGAAATTTTAAGTTCGCCGACGTGCCCGGCGAATCCTTCCGGCCTTCCCTCCGCCGGAAGATTCCTGACGGAAAGACCCAACCTGTTGGAGGGAACCACGAATTTTTTCAACGCTCCCCTCCACCTTCCGCTGTAGTTGTCCGAAAAGAAATCGTCGAAAAAATCGCGCTGGCTGCGGATTCCGGTGCCGGATTCGCAAGCCACGATGAATTCGGGAACATCGAAGCGGCCGCCCTTTTTCGGAATCAGCGCGAGCCTGAAGGTCAGGGTCACGTACCTTTCCCCCCCGAGCATGCCTTCGCCCTTCTCGGCGATCACCTCGCCGCTTCCGAGAGGGATCCTGAAATATTTTTTCCCCGGATCGATCTTCACTTCGGGGATTTCGAAATCGAATGCGTCGTTTTCGAGAACCGGCGCCGTAAAATTAAAACTCTCCACGTCCCTGTTGAGGTACCATACGACACCCAGCACGACCGGTTCGCCCGCGTAGCATGTTTCCCTGGAAAGGCTGATTCTCAGCTTGAAATCCTCGGACTCCTCCGGCTGCTTGACCGATATCGTCACCGGATCGGTTTTAAAGACGGTTCCCCCGACATCCACGTCGAGGGCCGGGATGACAAGGCGCCCCTGCCTGCTGGGCGTGAGCTTGTATGTGAAAACGAAGCCATTCCTGACCATCCTTTCGACCCTGCCGTTTATTATCGATATCGACTGGCTCGAATTGTTCGATCCGCCGAGATACTCCACCATTAACCCGTCCACAGCCGAGAAATCGGGCTCCGCCGCTTCGCTCGAACCGTCGACCGTTATCTGCATCAGAAACGATTCGCCCACGTAGACGTCGCGCGACTCGACGTTCGTGATCACACGGACGTCCCCGGCAAGCGCCGCGGCTGACCGGCAAAGAACGAGGGAGGCGGCAAGGAAAACATGCGCCGCCGCCCTCCGGAGAAATGCCCCGGAAGCGCCTCCGCCGCAGTCGATTATTCCCACGATTCCCGTCATCCGTTTCACCCGCGTTCGGCCGGCCGCCGTGGCCGCGCATTACCAGTCCCTGTCAACCTTCTTATACCCGCCGGAGGCCTCCTGTTTCCGTCTTTTCCGGTTTTCCTTCTCTTCGTCGAGGATCGCCCTGGCCGTTTCGTTTCTCGCTTTCATCTGCTGCTGATCCTGCGGGGCCTGCTGATTCTGCTGATTTTCATTGTCCGGTTGCGGTTTCTGATCCTGCTTCCGATCCTCATCCTGCCGTTGCCCCTCCTGTTTGTTCTCGCCTTTTGCCAGCAGGTCGAGCGCCTTCTGCATCTGATCGATCGCCTGTTCCTGTTTTTTGCCCGCACGGCCGGCGGACCTGTCCGAAAGATCGCCGGCAGCATCATCCTGCCTCGTCATCGCCGTGTCAAGATGAGATGACGCCTGCGCGACCGGTTGCGGCTTGTCGCCCGGAAACAGGGAATCGAGCTTGTCGCGGACTCCGGAGGTGGAGTCTTTCACTTTTTTCTGCGAGGCTTCCGCGCGATCGGCGGCTCCATTCCATCGCGAAGAACCCTTTTGAGGATCGGCGGCAAGTTCGGACGTACGGTCCATCACATTCTGCTGTCTCTCCATGGCGGCGAGAAGCGAATCGACGACTTCCTTCATCTGCTCCTGCTGCCGCTCCATCTGCTCCTTCTGCTTCTCCAGCCTGTCGAGAAGATCCTTTATCACCAGGCGCGTAATCTCCATGTTGTGGGCGGCATCGGCGAGCTTTGGATCCTTTTCAAGCGCTGTCGCGTAGAATTCCACGGCCTCCTTGTAGAAGGAAAGAGCCTTCTCTATATCGCCGTCCTGCTGCCGCTCCCCCTGGCTGAACGCGCAGTTGCCGGAATTGTACCAGGCCCTGGCCTCGAGCCCGAGGTCCTTCGATTTCAGGGCCGCTTCCCCGAAGGAAGCCCGCGCCTTTTCGTAATCCCCCTGTTTGAAGTAGACGTCTCCCAGATTGAAGGCGACCACCGGCGATTCGGGCAGTTTCACCGAAGCCTTTCCATAATATTCCGCCGCCTTGTCGAGCTCGCCGGCGTTGTAACTCTTGTTGCCTTTGGATATCAGCCTGCCTGCAGATCCGGCGTAAACGCAGCCCCACGGCGGCACGAGCGCGTGCGCTGCGACAACGGCCGCCAGGAATATCGCGGTTCTTCTCATGCGGCATTCCTCCTTCGTTCGGACACGGCCATCTCCGACAGGAGCATTAAAAAAGCTATCGAAAGGAATATCTGGTATTTTTCCTCGTAGAGCTTGATCGTCAGCGATTCGATATCCCTTTTCTCCTCGCCCGCTATCAGTTTCGTGTATACGTCGCCGAGATCGATCGTGCCGGTCGCGACGTTGAGGTACCTGCCCCCCGGAGTGGCGTTCGCCATCTTCCTGAGCATGTCGGCGTCAAGCCTGCTCCAGACCTCCTGGCCGTTGTGCGTCAGGAAGGTCCTGTTGCCGCGTTCGTCGGTGACGGGTATCCTCCTGCCCTGGTGCTCGTCGCCGAGCCCGATAGCTATGATCCTCACTCCCCTTCTTCCCGCCTCCTCCGCCGCCTCGACGGGGAACGAGTCGTGGTCCTCGCCGTCCGTTATAAGGACGATGTCTTTGTATTTCTTCTCCTGGTCGTCGAACCCGTCGTCGATGACCTTCCTTATGGCGTCGCCGATCATCGTCCCGCCGCGCGCGATGCTCTGCGTATCGACGTCGTCGAGCATCAGGTTAAAGAAGCCGTAATCGAGAGTGAGAGGGCACTTCAGCGCCGCCGTACCGGCGAAGACGACGAGACCGACCCTGTCGCCTCCGAGACGCGAAATCATGTCGTTTATCGCAAGCTTGGCCCGCCCCAGCCGGTTGGGCGCAAGATCCTCCGCAATCATGCTTCTCGATACGTCCAGCACGAACATTATGTCCCTTCCCCGCCTCTCCACCGTCCTCGGCCTTGGATTCCAGGCGGGCCTCGCCAGAGCCGCCACTATGAATACCACGCCTGCGAGCACGAGGATCTCCTTCATCCTCCGCCCGGCGTGATTGACCGGCATCGACACGCGCTCCAGGAGCCGGGCTTCGATAAACACTTTCAGGGCGCGGCGCCGCCTGTAAGCGGCCCAGCCGTACAGAAGGGCCAGAACCGGCACCAGCCAGAGAAAAAGCAGCAGTTTCAGATTCATCAGATGCATGGCGTTCTACGGAATCCTCCTGAAAACCATTGTGGAAAGAACCACCTCCAGGATGAGAAGACAAAGCGCCGCCAGGGCGAACTGGAAATAGATCTCCTTGTAGTCCACGTACCTGACCGATTCGATCTCGCTTTTTTCGAGGCGGTCGATCTCCGCGTAGATCTCCCTCAGCGACTGTTCGTTCTCTGCCAGCCTGAAGATGCCGCCCGTCATCGCGGCGACCGCCTCGAGGGGTCTCGTGTCGACCCGGTTCGCCGATGGCATTTTAAAGTTGCCGAGAAGGGTTCTAACCGTGCTGACACTCTCGTCGCCGCCGACCCCGATCGTGTATATTTTTATCCCCCATGAAGCGGCCAGTTGCGCGGCCTCCTCGGGCATCCTGTGCCCGTAGTTGTTCTGCCCGTCTGTCAGCAGGATGATTATCTTGCTCTTGATTTCGTACCCCTTGTCCCCCGTTTCCGAGGCGAACCGTGCCAGGTCCTCCTCGGCCGTCTTAAGCCTCGCCGCCGCCAGGGCGATCGCGTCCCCGATCGCGGTCCCGTCCTCGTTTCTTCGCTCCACTATGTCGACCGTGTCGAGAAACCTCAGCAGGGCTCCGTGCCCGAGCGTCAGCGGGGCCATCGTGTCGGCGTACCTGGCGAAGGCGATCATGCCGGCGAGGTCGTTCGGACGCCCTTCGAGGGTCTGCCCGTTCCCGACGAGAAATTCCGCGAATACCTTCTTGACCACCTCGAGCCTGTTGAGCCTTCGCCCCATGTAATCCATCTCGGCGCCCATGCTTCCCGATCTGTCGATCACCATCTGCATCGCCACGCCTTTTGTCACGTCCTTGACCTTCTCGCGGCCGGATTGCGGCCTGGCGAGAGCGACGACGACCAGGACGAGGACCGTCAGCCTGATATATAACAGCAGCCCGGCCAGCCGGTGGCGTACCGATTTGCCGGCCCCGCGGGCGTTGGCGAGCGACGAGAACCTTATGCTTCCGCCGCGGCCCCTCACGGACATGTAGAACAGGATCGCGGGGATCGCAAGAAGGAGCAGAAAAGCCCACGGCGACGCGAATCTTATCATTGCCGTCGGAAGCGCGCTCAGGCGGCCTCCCCGCTCACCTCCTCCGCCGTTTTTGTGGCTTCTATGAAATCCCTGCAGGTCTCGAAGGTTCTTTTCACGTCTTCGGCGCACGGCTCGAAGGCGGCGAACTTGACCATGTCGCAGTGCGCGAGGAACTCCCTCAGCATCCCCTTGCGGTCCGCGTCCACGGGAAGACCTTCCCCGGCCTCGACGATGAACTCCTCGGTGGTCCTCTCCGGCGCCCTGAGACCGAAACGGTCCTCGATATAGTGCCTTAGAATATCGGCCACCCTTTCTGTGAATTCGGCGTACATTTTCCGGTCGACGAGGCCCTCCGCGAGCAGTTTCTCGAGTCTCATCATGGCGATTTCGTGGGGAGGGATCGACCTCTCCATCCTCTCTCTCCGGCGCCGAACGCGCACTATCGCCCAGGCAGCGGCCGCGCCGGCGAAAAGAACGAGCGCGGCGATGTAGATCCACAGCCGGTTCGCCGGTATCGACTCGGGACCGGCGATATCCTTCAATTTGAGCCCGGCCATCTCCTCCGGAAGGATCGAGATTACGTTCACCCGCAGCGTGTCGGATTCAAAACTGTGGATGAGAGAATCCCCCTGCTGCCTGAAGGTCACCGTCATCGGCGGAATGATATATTCGCCGGAGAGGAAGGGTTCGAGTTCATAGACGCGTCTGGTCACCACCGCTCCGTCTTCACCGAGCCTTGGAGGCTCGAGCGAATAGTCGACGATCCCGAACTGCTCGAGCTTGTCGCCGAATTTCGGAAGCTCGGCGATATAACCGTCCCTCGTCTTCGTCTCGATCACGAGGTCGATGTGCTCGGCGATCGTTATTTCCTTTTTGCTGACGGCTACGCGGAGATCCACCGGGCCGCGCGTAAAGGTACGGTCTATCCCGTATTTCAGGCCATCGCCCTCCGGCCCGGCCCCGCCGCATGAAAAAACGCCGGCCGCCAGAAGGACGGATAACGAAAAATATATGAGTGACTTTCTTTCGATCATGACAATATGGCGCTATTCACCTTTTCCGGCGGGCGATCCGCCGGAACCGCGGATCACGACGTCGTACCTGTTCCCGAGTTCTTCGATCAGGGCCGATTGCACCTCCGATTCCTTCTGCGCCCTCAGAGCCGCGTAAACCTGCCCGGATACTTCGCTGAAATCCTTCACGGCGCCGTTCTCGCCGAACCTGTCTTTGTTGGCGTCGTAAAACGCCCTGACAGACTCTTCCGTTATCGAGATCTTCGAGGAATACTCCTTCTCCAGCGTCTTCTGCAACAGGAGCTTCCTCTCGAGATTTTTCGCCAGATCCCTGTACCCCGGCAAGTCGTAAACCTTGTCCTCCATGGCCATGCGGTAGAGAAGCTCCTCGGCGACGAAAAGCCGAAGCCATTCCTCCTCCTTGCCGTTCCTCAGGACCTCGTCGAGAAGCCTCTCCTTCTGCGCGGCGAGCTCCCCGGGGGGAAGAGCGCCGGCGACCGACGAGAGCTGCGCATCTATCTCCGCTTCGATCATCTTCCGAAGGGCGTCCCTGTCGATCTTCCAGCCGCCTATCTCGGCGAGGATTTCTCCGCCGCCTGACGCCGCACCCGGGTCGATCGCGGTCCTGCTTTCCAGTTCGCCCCTGAGAGCGGCGAACCGCCCGAGCCGTTCGAGGCATTCGGTGACCCTGAGCGATATGTCGGGCGCTATATCGGCGACCCTGGCGATCGCCTCGCTCCTGTAGTAGGCGTCGAGCGCTCTTTCAAAATCGCCGCCGTCCTGGTAGAGCCTGCCGGTCCGGTACCACACAGCCGCCCTTTCGCCGGGATTCAGCCCGGCCGCGCCCAGGTAATCGGTCCACGCCCTCGCGGCAGCCCCATGGAGTTGCTGGCTTTCCAGCTTGAGCGCGAGTTCCTCGAGTTTTCCGGCGGAAAGGCCGGGTCCAGCCCCGAGGAAAGACGGCCTGTCTGATATAGACAGAACCAGGTTCGCGGCGACAAGAGCGGCTATGGCCGCAAGAAAAACTATCGTCACGCCGCCGCCCCGTTTCTCCGGTTTCCCGGGGCCGAGGCTCAATTTCAGATCGTCGCTCATATCGATTCCTTCCGCCCGGGGGCGCCTTGTTGTCGCCCCGGATCAACTTCCGCCCGGCCGGGGCCGGAGCCCTGCTGCGGTCCGGTCCGGTTTTCGGCGGGGACTCCCGTCAATATCTTCTTTCCCTTGCCCTGAAAAACCGGACCAGCCCGGGCACATAGTCTTTGTCCGTACGCACGTCGATCTGGTCCACGCCCATCGAGGCGAACAATTCCCTGAAACGCTCCGATTGTTCCCTGCCGAGTCTTTCGTAGTTCCTTCTCACCTGCGCGCTCGAAGTGTCGACAAGCACGATTTCACCGGTCTCGGCGTCCTCGAGTTCCACGAGCCCGACGTCGGGCAGGCTGATCTCCCTCGGGTCGGTGACCGTAACCGCCACAAGGTCGTGCCGCCTTCCGATCACCCTCATCGATTTCTCGAATCCTTCCGCCTGGAAATCGGAGACAAGAAAAACCACGGCGCGTTTCTTGTTCACCTTGCCGAGGTAATCCAGGGCCCCGACGATGTCGGTCTTGGCCTGCCTGGGTTTGAAATCGAGAAGTTCCCGGATCACGCGAAGAACATGCCGGGTCCCCTTCTTGGGAGGTATGAACATCTCCACCTGGTCCGTGAAGACGATGAGGCCGACCTTGTCGTTGTTTTTCACGGCCGAGAACGCAAGAAGCGAACAGAGCTCGGCTGCGACCTCGTTCTTGAGTTTGCTCACGCTGCCGAAGGTGCCGGAGGCGGAGAGATCGACGAGGAAGATGACCGTCAGTTCCCTTTCCTCGACGTATCTTTTCACGTACGGCGTTCCGGTCCTCGCGGTCACGTTCCAGTCGATCGCGCGTATCTCGTCGCCCGGCATGTATTCGCGGACTTCGTCGAACTCCATTCCCCGGCCCCTGAACACGCTTCCGTATTCGCCGGCCAGAACGTCGTTGACCACCTTCCTGGTCGTTATCTGAAGTATGCGAATCTTTTTTATGAGTTCTTCAGGGATCATTTTCCGCCTGCCTGCAGAAATCCTTCGTCGCCGGCCGCGTCACACCGGCCGGCCGGGATGCCCGCGCGATCAAATCGCGCCGTTTCGCGCCCGGTCGCCGCGAATCGCGCGCCCCGGATATCGTTCCCGCCGGCGGCATGCGCCGCGCGAAACAGGGGCGTTCTCCACTATCGCGCGACCGTTTCGATCAGGGAACGGCCACGTTGTCGAATATCGCCGTGACAACGTCCTCCGGCGTCTTTTCCTCCGCTTCGGCCTCATAGGTGACGATCACCCTGTGGCGCAGAACGTCCATTCCGATCGATTTCACGTCCTGGGGCGTAACGTATCCGCGACCCTGAAGGAGGGCGTGAGCCCTCGAGGCCATCGCGAGGAATATCGTCGCCCTCGGCGAGGCTCCATACTGGATCAGGCCTGCGATGTCGAGCCCGTATTCGGCCGGGACCCTTGTGGCCTGGACGATGTCGATGATGTAATCCTCGACCTTCTCGTCCATGTAGATCTCGTCGGTCAGTTCCCGCAGCCTGAAGATGTCCGCAGGCTTGATCACCGGTTCCACCGCCAGGTTCGGGGCGGATGTGGCCATTCTCTCGAGTATCTTCTTCTCCTCGATCTTGCTCGGATATGTCACCTTGAGTTTCAGCATGAACCTGTCGACCTGCGCCTCGGGAAGAGGATATGTCCCCTCGTGTTCTATGGGGTTCTGGGTGGCCAGCACGAGGAACGGATCGTCGAGCTTGTGACTCTCTTCGCCGATCGTGACCTGCCGTTCCTGCATGGCTTCAAGAAGGGCGCTCTGGACCTTCGCCGGCGCCCTGTTGATCTCGTCGGCGAGAATGATATTGGCGAACACGGGCCCCTTTTTCGTCGTGAATTCCCCCGAACGCGGATTGTATATGAGCGTGCCCACCAGGTCCGCCGGCAGCAGATCGGGGGTGAACTGTATGCGCCGGAACGAGGCGCTCAGGGTTTTCGAGAGGGTCGTCACCGCGAGGGTCTTTGCAAGTCCCGGCACTCCCTCGATGAGCACGTGATTGTTGCACAACAGCCCGACGAGGAGCCGTTCGATCATGTACTCCTGCCCGATGATGACCTTTCCTATCTCGGAACGTACCCGCGCCAGAACGGCGCTTTCCTTTTCGACCTTTTCGCCGATCTTCTTTACATCGATAGACATTCCGCCATTCTCCCGTTTTTTTAAGCCTTTTTTCTCCGCGAAATGCGGATTTTACCCGATCCCGAGGCTCCTTACAAGAGCAAACGCCGCAGCATCGGAACCCGCGCCCGGGACTCCGTTCGCGCGGAATCCCGTTTCGTCGCAAGACGCCCCCCGGTCGCGCCGCAGCGCCCCAGCCCTCCCACCGTCACCCATCGTGTATTCCACGAGTCATTTTATAACCATACCCCCGCGGAAAGTTCCACCACGGCCGGCGGGGAAATACGACGGTCGAAACAAAGGGAATCCATTCCTTAGAGTGACATTTCCCCGCAACCCGCATACAAAACGGGCGGTCGGGAACGATGCGGCGCGACCGGGAACGTCGGGGAATCATAAAGCACTAACTTATTGAATGTTATCATGTTATCATTGCCATGGGATTCATGTTCTGTTATAATCTACAAAGGTATTTGAAAGGAGAGTCTTAAGAATGGGGAAAAAGAGGGCCGCTTTCGGTGTTATCACGTCTTTTTCGGCGATCCTTCTGATCGTTATGCTTTTTTCAGGGCGGATCTTCACAGTCACGCCCGATGATGCGGAGAGCCTGCGAATCGAAAGGATCAACAGGGAAATACAGAAAAAGGGGCTGCACTGGACGGCGGGCACCACGCCGGTGTCGAATCTCTCGCCGGCCGAAAAGCGGGCGCGCTGCGGAGCGAGGCCCATGCCGCCGGGAATCGACAGCGGACTTCCGGTTATCGAGGCCCCGGCCGGCGCGACCTACGATCCCGTATTCGACTGGCGCGCCCTCGGAGGGACCACTCCGGCCAGGGACCAGGGAAGCTGCGGTTCCTGCTGGGCTTTCGCCGCCGTCGGCCAGCTCGAGTCTCACATAAGGATTTACGACGACAGAATCGAGGATCTTTCGGAGGCGCAGACGCTCTACTGTAATCCCTATAACAGCGGTTGCGGCGGCGGGTGGGGCGGCGCAGCCTATGAAATAATGATGGATTACGGCCAGGTGCTCGAATCGTGCATCCCATACGAAGGGCGGGACGATCTTGATTGCACCGAGGAGGATTGCGAACCGGTCGCCTGGATAGCAAGCTACTATTGGGTCCCCGAAGACGTAAACTCGATCAAGGAGGCTCTGCTCGACGGTCCCGTCTGGACGACGATAGACATTGTCGACAGGTTCTACGATTACTCGTCGGGCTGCTTCAGCTGGGAGGATGAAGTGGTCGGTTTCCATGCCGTCATGATAGTGGGATGGGACGACACCCAGTGCGGCGGAGACGGCGCCTGGATCATAAAGAACAGCTGGGGGGAAGGCTGGGGGCAGGACGGCTTCGGATATGTGGAATACGGGAACAACGGGATAGGAGAAAACACCTACCAGATCTCGTATATTCCCGGGATCGTCTACGTGCACGTGGACGATCCCGACGGCGGCGAACAGCTCGCTGTCGGGGAGGACTACGCCATCGGCTGGACCACGAGCCGCGTCCTGCCGGACTCCGTCCGCATCCTTCTCAGTATCGACGGCGGAGACAATTACGATCACACGATAGCAACCGGCCTCGTGGGCGTGAGTTCCTACGTCTGGGAGGTCGACAACCTGCCGGTGACAACGGCGAGGATAAAAGTGATCGCCTGGCACGACGGCGAGATCGGAGGATACGACACGAGCGACGGCGATTTCACGATCTCCGGGAAACCTTACCGCTACGTATCCCCGGCCGGCGGAAACATCTATCCATACTCGTCCCCCGCATGGGCGGCGCGGTCGATCCAGGACGCGGTCGACGCCGCGGATCCAGGGGATTCGATCATGGTGTGCGAGGGAACATATAACGAGTCGGTCGGAGTCGTCAAACCCGTACACCTGATGGGTGGATGGAATACATCCTTCACCGAGAGGGATCCCCGGACATGGACGACGATCATATCCCATAGCGGAAGCACGGTGTCGTTCTTTACGATCACAACCGGGACACCGGGAATAGAGGGATTCACGATACAAAACGGTTCGGGCACGGAAACCTTTCTTCCCATTTACGGGATCTATGGAGGCGGCGTGTTTACCGATAATTCCCCGGCGCTCATCAAGGACAACGTGATCACCGATTGTGGATATACGAGCGTGACCGGTTTCAGCGGAGGAGGAGCCATTTCATGTTGTAACGGCTCGGTGACCATAACCGGCAATACCATATCGGGATGCCGGGCCCAGAGCGGCGGAGGCATCTACCTCTACAGGGCGGCGGCCTCGATCGCCGGCAACACGATATCCGGAACCTTCCCTAACACCGATTACACGGGAACAAGAAACGGAGGCGGGATATATGCCCTGCAGTCCGCCGTGACGATGTCCGGCAACGTCATCAGTTCCAGTTCGGGATACAAGAAGGGCGGAGGAGTCTACATTAACCTCTCGCCCCTTTTCACCGACGGCGACTCCATTTCATTCAACGCGTGCCTCTCCTACGGCGGAGGAATATACAGCGAACGCTCGCCGATATCGATAAGGAATACGGTTCTGCTCGACAACTCCGCCCTTGTTTCAGGGGGCGGAATATATCACCGGGCCGCGATGTTCGACCTGGAAAATTCCATCATCGCGCTGAACGAATCCGGATTCCTGGCGGGAGGGATTTACGCTGACAGTTCCTGGGGCGGATGGACGAACAACACGATAGACCGCAACATCTGTCCGGACGCGGGCGGGAATGTGTTGATGAAGAACGCGGTTTCGCACAACATCAGGAACAACATGATTACGTACGGCTGGCCGAGCGGTTTTCATGCCATTACGGCGAACAATATCACGTTCCAGTTCAACGACTGCTACGGCAACCTGCCGGACGATATCGTGACCGTCACCGCCGACACGACGAACTTCTTCAGAAATCCCGAATACGCCGACACGACGGATTGCGATTACCGGCCGGCCGTGCATTCCGGCGGAATCGATACGGGCGATCCGTCGATCTTCGATCCGGACGGCTCGAGGTCCGACGCGGGAGCTTTCGGCGGACCGGGCGCGGCGACCGGGGCGCCGGTTTACGTGCGCGACCTGTCGGTGGCGGCCGTCGACGACACGACCATGGGACTTTCCTGGGAGGCGAGGATCCCGGACGGATTCGATTATTACGCGATATACTCCGATACGACCGAGGGGTTCCTGCCCGATATATCCAACTTTGTCGGAAACGCCGTGCCGTCGGCGTACTCCTTCGAACACAGCCCGGTGTCGGGTTGCCGCTACTACCGCGTCAACATCGTCGACGATGCGGGGCACGCGAGCGGGTATTCCAACGTCGACGGCGCCTGCATCGAGGGCGGCACGACCGATTCGCCCGGCATCCCGTCCCTCGTCAACGCCCTGGACCAGAACTACCCCAACCCGTTCAACGGGACGACGACCGTCGCCTGGTCGCTCGCTTCGCCGGAACGCGTAAGCCTCAGGATATACGACACGGCGGGGCGGCTGGTGAGGACCCTGGAAAACGGCGACAAGGAAGCAGGTAACCACAGGACCGTCTGGAACGGGAAGGACAACTCGTCCCGCGGCGTCGCCTCGGGCGTCTACTTCATGAGACTCATCGCGGGCGATTTCAGGCAGACGAGAAAGATCGTATATCTGAGGTGATATGGAGGGGTCCAGCCGGATCCATAGTGTCTAGGGGGCCCGCAGCCCGAGCCGCGATACGTTTTTACCGTCACCGCACGGGGCGCGCCTGAAACGCGCGCCCCTTTTTATTGCCCTATCGTCACCATCAGCACTCCGCCGACCGCGAGGATCGCGGCGGCGAGTTTGAACCTGGTGAACGGTTCCTTGAGAAATAGCGAAGCGAAAACCAGTATATGTATCGAACTCGTCTGGTTCAGGATGGCTGCGACGCCGGCCTGTGTGTACTTCATCCCGGCTATCCAGAAGATGAGAGCGAGATAGGATCCGAGAAAGGTCGCGGGGACCATGAACTTCCAGTGTCTCTGCGGCAGGAAGGTGGACAGGATCTCGCGCCTCTTCGGCGACAACAGCGCCACGGGGATCATGACGATGAAACAGCCGATCTGCCTGACCGCCGTCGCCCAGATGACCGGCGACCTTTCGAGAACGGGCTTCGCGATTACGATCCCGAATCCAAGCGTCACCATAGAAAGGAGTCCCCAGAATATCCCGGCCAGAAGCCGTTTCCTCGAACTGCCCTCGGGCGGATCGACCCTGGTCGTAAGAAGCACCCCGGCCAGGATCGTTATCATCCCCATATAGTGCCAGAAATTGAGCCTCTCGCCGAGAAGAATGTATGCGAAGAAGACGATGAGCGGCGAATAAAGACAATCGACGATCGCGTTTATGCCGGCTCCGACCATGTTCAGGCACTTGTGGAAAAGCGTGTCCGATATGCCTATCGCGATGACTCCGCTCAGCACCAGTATCAGATAGTCCTTCAGCGGCGCCATCCCGAAGACCGGTTCCCCCAACACGACGAGTGTGAGGATGAAGAGAAGCGATGCAAGACCGACCCTGAAGAAATTCAGGGCGAACGGCGGGATTTTTTCGCCGGATCTCTTGAAGAGGATCACGGCAAACGACCATATGACCGCGGTTGCAAGAGCGCTGATTTCACCCATGGGTCATGTCCTCTGTCGTATGACAGGGCCCGGAAGCGATCCGTCATCGTCCCCGAGCCTTCTGTCCGGGATATGTCAACCCTGCCTCCGGCATTTGGTCGGTTGTTCGAGCGGTTTTCCCGCCCTGTCTGACCATGGCTGATAAACCGGCGACGCGGGATGATACCACGCGCGAAGGTTCGATAAAAGGATAGTTTTTCGGATCGGTTTTTTGGATCGGCAGGCTGCTTGAAGACGGCCCGGCCTTTTCCCGGCGGCCTGAGGACAGGGCGGGCAAATGAGGGACGGGCCCGGATTTTAGTACTCCTGAAGGACCTTCTCCCACTCCCTTGCCACCGCGATCCGATGCTTTACGAGATCTATGATCTTGGGATTCCTCGCCTTTTCCCTGAGTTCCTCCCACTCCCTCATCGCCATGTCCACCTCTCCCAGGCGGGCGTGCAGGTAACCCTTTATGAACATCGTCTTCTGGTTCTGCGGCCTCTGGGCCCTTGCCTTGCGAAGATACACGAGCGCCTCGCTCAGCCTGTCGAGCTTGTAGTAGATCTCCCCCAGCATTCTCATGGCCTCGAAACAATCCGGATCGACCTGCAATGCCTTTTCGAATTCCGCGGCGGCCTTTTCAAGGTTCAGGCGGCTGTAATAACTTCTCCCCTTGCGGACGAGTTCCTCGATGCGTTCCTCGTTGTTTATCTGGACCTCTGTTTCGTTTTCGTCGACGGCGAGTTCGATGACTCCCATGACGACCAGGCCGTAGATCAGCTTGCTCGTTGTGAACAGGTCTTCGCCGACGATGTTGTTGATCTCGTGCACCGACCGGTTCCCGTCGATGAGTGACAGTATCTCCCACTCTTTAGGTTTGAGGTTGAGCCGCTGGTCCTGCTCGTTGCCGAGACAAATGCGGAATACCGAGTGCCTCGACGGAACCTTGTTTTTGATGTTCGACCATTCGTCTATCCTGCGGGCGCCTTCCATTATGAGGTTTTCGGTATTGAGAAGCACGAGCACTTCGCGCCTCGTGTCCAGTTCCTCCTCGAGGAACCGGCAGTCTCCTGACTCCCATTTGAGTACGCCGTAAACGCATTCGCGTATCCGCGCGGCGAAAAAACTTTCCAGGTGCGTCTTCGAGGAGATGCCCGCCGCCACGAGACATTCCAGCAGGTTGCCGTGTTTTTCGATCGTCCCGGCTACGACCTGCATGCTCGCCTGATCCACGACACCCCACTCCTCCAGGAGCATCTCCACCGTCCTGGGAACACGGTCGTGAACGGACGCCATGCATACGGAGCCGGAATGAAACAGGACCTGCGCCTCCCGGTTCTTCCCCGTGTCCGTAATGATCAGCCTGCCCGTTTTGCCGTTCATATGAAGCAGCTGAAACAGATCGAAAAGTCCCAGTTCCTGTATCGACGACTGGATGGCCATATGAAATTGTCCTTTCTGCGGTCACAGATCGAATCTGATCTCCTCCAGAAGATCGATGCTTTCGGTTTCCCGCCCCGATCCGGCTTTCCCCGGCTTTTCATCCTTCGCAAGGGCCCGGGCGGTATCGGGATCTTCGCCGGTCTGCGCGACGGTCATCGCGTCACCGTTATCGACTTCCCTGATTCCCTCCTCCACTATCGACAGGAGAAAATCCTTGATCTTATCGAACCTTCGATGCACGCCGGCCTGAAGGATCTCAATCAGGTCGTCGTCCGGCTCGGTCGGAAGCGCATTGCCGACCCTGACCGGATCGGCCTTGACGTGTTCGTCGACGGCGAGGAAGAAATAAAATCCCTTGTATTTCGGGCAGATCTTCGCCGCTTCCTGTACCGCTTCTATCGCCCCGTCGAAATTCTCCTCTCGCAGGCATATCAGGCCTTTCAGATAGTGGGCGTCGGCGTAATTGCGGTCGAAAGTCAACGCGCTTTCGATATCGAACAGGGCAAGGGTCATCCTGTTCAGCTTGTAATGGAGTATCGCCCGCTTTTCATACAGTATCGCGCTTTTTCCGACGAAAGCCTCGAGCCTCTGGATCAGGTTTTCCGCCATGAGATACTCTTCCTTGAGCAGGTTGCACTCCAGGAAATTGTAGTTCAGTTCGAGGTTGTAGAGGCTCAGGTTCAATCCCTTCTTGAACATCCTTTCGGCGTCCTCGAAAAGTCCGGCCTGGTAGAGAAGAACCCCGAGATTGTTCATGATATCCGCGTCGCCGGAATTCAGCCTGAAAGCCTGCAGATAGCATATGGCAGCCTTCCTGTGCTGCTGCTGAAGATGGTATATGCACCCGCAGAGCCTGAAACCGTCGGCGTTTTCCGGGTTTTCCTCGAGGGCCTTCAGGAAGGACTTCAGCGCCTCGACTTCCGCCCCTTCCGACATGTGAACCTTGCCTATCTCCAGGTATACCTTGTCTTTTTCGGGCATGTCGAGCAGGGCTTTTTTAAGCTCCTTCAATGCCTCCTTGTAGTACCCGCGTTCCCTGTAGGCCGTTCCGAGGGTGAACGAAGTGCTTTCTAGGCTTGGAACCTCCTTGCCCATGTTCCTGGACGCCGCCTGGTCCTTGTCTTCCTCGGAATTATTCGAAAGCGCCAGGTTCGCCTCGGTATTCTGGAATGACGGATTCAACCTGGATGCGGTCCTGCTTTCTTCAAGGGCTTCCTGCAGATGCCCGATGTCTCCGTACGCGAAAGATAGAAGAAAATGGGATCTCCAGTATTCGGCGTCCAGCTTTATCGAGGCGAGAAGTTCGGTTATCGCCTCGTCGGTCCTGCCGAGATTGTAGTAGATCTCGCCGAGATCGGTGTGGAACACGGCCGATTTTCCGACCTTGTCGCTCGCGCACAGGTAGTGCTCCAGCGCCTGCTGATGCAGGCCCATGGCCTTGAACGTCGAGCCGAGGTGGATCCTGGCCATGTAATTGTCCGGATTCGAGCCCACGACCTTCCCCAGGGTCTCCGAAGCCTCTTTCAGCCTGCCCATGTTCTGGAAACTGATCCCCAGACGCAGGGTCGCCTCCTCGTTCCCCGGATCCCTTTCGACTTCCTTTTTCCACCTGCTTACATCCGGATCTTCCATGTTCGTTTCCGCGAAAAGATACTGCAGGTTTTCCCGCGCGAGATCGAACCTGGAATCTATCTTCAGCGCTTCCTTGAACTGTGCTATGGCCTCGTCATGGATGCCCTTCCTGTAATACAGGACTCCCAGGTTGTTCAACGCGCCGGGATCGTTCCTGTCGACTCTCGACGCGAAACTCAGCAGGATATCCCGTTCTTTTCCTTTAAGTTCAGGCATCATCGATCCTTTCGTTGCCTCGCTATACTGCCGGAACCTGATTGAGAATCTTCGTTACGACCTCGATAACTCTCGACGGGTTGAACGGTTTGATCAGAAAATCCTTCGCGCCCGCCGCGAGCGCGTCCTGGACCAGCGCCTGCTGCCCCAGCGCGCTGCACATGACTATCTTTGCCTGCGAATCGGCGGCCATGATGCTTTTTACGGCGTCAATCCCGTTCATCTCCGGCATGATGATATCCATGGTTACGAGATCGGGATGAAGCTGCGCGTATTTCTCCACGGCTCCCGAACCGGTCTCCGCTTCGCCCACGACCTGCATGCCGTGACCGATCAGGATATCCGATATCATCTTCCTCATGAATATCGCGTCGTCTACCACCAGTACTCTTGGTTTCACTTCCGTCGCTCCTTTCGTGTCTAATCAACGTCGATAGCGTCGAAGATCGTATCTATCGATTCCGAAGTCGGTATAAAGAACAGGAACCCGTTGCACTGGTTCTGGGTCAGCGAAAATGCCGTTTCAAGGACAATCGCGTAATCAGATTCCAGGCTCAGATCGACCAGGATCGAATCCATCACCGCTCCGAGCATGTCGTTAGAAAGTTGCGGCACGGAATGCATGATCCTGCGTCCGAGGAACGTGGCGAGAGTGTTGAGATAACAACCGCACATTATGTTCCCTATCTCCTTGAGCGAGGAAAGAGCCATTTCGTCCGAGACGAGCAGTTCCCTCACCTTGTTGCCGGTCGCCATTTCGACCATTTTCTGCGCTTCGGGATGGGGAAATATAAGGAACATCATTCCCCGGAAGTCCTCGCTGTACCCTTCCAGATAAACTACCGAGACCATCGACTCCGGCCCGTTGAAAAGGGTGTAGATGATCTGCAGTGGAATGATGTCCACGTTCGTAATCGATACGTCGATCCTTTTCTTGAGCAGTTCGGAAAGTCCCGTGATCGCGTGAGCCGATCCGATGTTTCCGAGCTCCTTCAAGGCATCAATTCTCAGGTACGACGGCCTCTTTATCGGACTCATGCGTACTCCTTCCGTGAAATAGAACTCTTGGATCCCATATAAAGGCTATTTTTCCGCTTCCGAGTATGGTCGCGCCGGATATTCCGCTGATCCCCCTGATCATCGGCGGCAGGCTTTTGACAACGACGTCCTGCTGGCCCAGAATCCGGTTCACGATCAGGCAGACGTCTCCTTCGCCCGTATCAACCATGATCACTTTGATGAAGCGCAGATCGGTTTTTTCGGGGCTCAATCCGAAAACCTCGCCCGGCCTGATCACCGGGACGGGACCCTCCTTCGTCTCCATGACGTCGCGGCCCCTGATCGTGCGGAACGAACCCCGCTCCACCCTGGCGGTCTCCCTGATACATTCGATGGGCAGGGCGTGGATATTGTTCCCCGCGTAAAAGAGAAGCGCCTTGATGATCGACAGGTTTATCGGCAGATGCATGGAGATCCCGGTCCCTTCCCCGGGAATGCTCCTTATATGAAGAGTCCCGCCGAGAGAATCTATCATCCGCTTGACGACGTTCATCCCGATACCCCTGCCGGAGTACCTGCTGACATTTTCCCTGGTGCTGAACCCCGGAGCGGTCAGTATCCTGCAAAGTTCCTCCTCCGTGAACTCGGCGCTCCTCTCCGGGCCCTGCCCGGAGGAGGACACGTTATTTCTTATCTTGTCGAAATCGAGCCCTCTCCCGTCGTCGCTGACTTCGAGTATCACCCGGTTTCTTTCCCTTCTGGCGCTAAGCACGACCGCGGCCGTTTCGTTCTTGCCGGCCCGGGCCCTTTCTTCCGGCGTTTCGACACCATGGTCGATCGCGTTTCTGATCAGGTGCACGAGCGGGTCGACCATGCTCTCCAGCACCGTCCTGTCGAGTCCTATCTCCGATCCCGCGATCCTGAAATCCACTTTTTTACCGAGTTCCCTGGCCGCTTCCCTGGTCAGTCTCTTGAACCTGTGGAATATCTGGCCGACCGGCACAAGCCGCGCTTCCATGACCTCTTTCTGTATTTCAGAGATGAGCCGCCCGGATGAGGTCAGCTCTTCCGAGAGCTGTCTGGAACCGGCTTCGGCGGCGAGACTGCCGAGCCTGATTCTGCTTATTATCAGTTCCCCTATCAGATCCATAAGGTTGTCCAGCCGTTCCAGATCGACCTTCGTCGATTTTATCCCGCCGTTGATTGCCGACGGCGCGTTCCCGCAGTCTTGTTTCGCCGCCGCAGGGTCTTTCGGCTCCGCGACCGTCCAGGCCCCGCTTCGCCCGGAGGCTGGATCGCTTCCGCACGCCCCGTCCTCCCTGCCAATCATCGGTGAAAGGAGCTCGAGAATCTCTCCCAGCAGTTCTTCGCCCCTCGAACCTGCTTCCTCTTCGACCGTCCAGCGCACCAGGCCTCCCAGAAGATCGGTGACCTTGAGAAGCAGGTCGATCTGGGCAACGCCGATATCGATTTTACCGCGCCTGCAGCCGTCCAGAACATTTTCCATCGCGTGGCTTGCTTCGACCACGAGATCGTATCCCATGGCGCCCGACATGCCCTTGAGGTTATGGGCGTTCCTGAACAGCTCTTCTACAAGCGGCTTCCGGTCGCTTTCCCTCTCGAGATTCATGACCCCTTCCTCGAGCCCCTGAAGTATCTCGTCCGCCTCGCTTGTAAAAAGCTCCTTGTAATCACTCGTTTTCATGATCGGACCCCGCCGGTATCTTTCCGTTGACATGATCCGTGACGCGCGAGGCAATGCCGCCGAGCGGCACCACCTCGCTTGCAAGCCCGTCCGCCACCACGGACCCGGGCATGCCGAATATCATGCTTGTGTCGCTGTTCTGGCAGATGACCCTTCCGCCGTACTTCCTCACCGCCACGCTGCCGGCCGTTCCGTCCCTGCCCATGCCGGTCATGATCACCGCGACAAGATTTTTCCTGAAAACCGGGGCGGCGGACGTGAGAGCAAAATCGACGCTGGGGCACGCGCTTCTCTGGAGTTCGTTCCTCGGAAGAAGCATCACCCTTGGCCGTCCCATTTCCTCGTCGAGGAACAGATGCATGCCGCCCGGGGCAACGAGCACCTGGCCCGGGACCAGGACGTCGCCTTCCTCCGCTTCCCTTACGGCCATCGCCGACCTGGCGTCAAGCCTTTCCGCCAGGTACCTCGTGAAATTGGGAGGCATATGCTGGATCAGGACGACGCTCGCCTCCAGATCCGCCGGCAGTCTCGGTATGACCTCCATTACCGCCTGCGGGCCTCCGGTGCTCGCCCCCATGATGATCATGGAATCGCACTGCCGCTTTGACGCGGGGGCTCGCCCGGCCTTCAGATCGAACTCGGCTGGAGCGAACCTGACCTTGCCCGCATCCACTCCGGCCGCCATTCTGACCTTGGAAATGAGTTCGTCGGCCGGAAAACGGCTGCCGTTGAGGGTCTTGGCGACAAAATCCACCGCGCCATATTCCAGGCACGTAAGAGCCATCCTGGCGCCCTCGGCCGTGTGGCCGCTAAGTATGACCACCGGCGTCGGCCACTCGCTCATGATATACCTGAGCGTTTCGAGCCCGTCCATCCTCGGCATCTCGAGATCGAGAGTTATGCAGTCCGGCTTGAGTTCGACAAGCTTCCTGAGGACCTCCCTGCCGTTAGCTGCCGTTCCGGCGACTTCCATATCCGGATCCGTTTCGAGCGAATCCGCTATCATCCTTCGCATGAAGGGGGAATCCTCTCCGATCAGCACCCTGATCCTTTTTTTATCCCTGTTGCCGTGATTTCTGGACATCAGAGAATCTCCTCGTTGTTGTGGGAATCCCTCACGGTGACGCTCCCGTCGGAAAGATCGAACAGCACCGTTCTTCCGGAAGTGCCTCCCACCCTTTCCGCCACCACGGGTATTCCGAGGGCCTGGAGTTCCCGGCGCGCCGCGTCTATATTCGCCTCTCCGATCTGGATCATTCCCTGGATTCCCGTGACATGCCCGAACATCCTCGCCCCGCCGAATATCTTCGCGACGATCCTGTCAATCCTGGCGCCGTTTTTCACCATTCTCCCGATCATCAGTTCCACCGCCGTATCGACGAATTTGGCCCTGTTGCTGTTGTTTTTGACCATTTTCCTGCTCGGGTGCATCACGTGGGCGAGAGCTCCGCTCCGCCGCCCGGCGTCATAAAGAACTATGCCGACACATGATCCCAGCGCCATGGTCACCATCCTCATCGGCGCCGTCCCGACCCTGAACTGCGCCATGCCGATTTTTACGACCGGTCCGGTCTCCCTGATGCAAACCATTGGAAGTAACCCCCGGAAACTCTCCATATTCCGGCCCTGCCGGCGTCCGCGCGACCGTCCGCGGGGACCGCCGGATCATCCGGCAACGCACTCGCTTATCATATCCCTCACGCTGAGGCACTCCGAAACAAGCCTGCCCGGATCTATGCATATGACCATCCTGCCCGCCACCTGTACGATGCCCAGCATCGCGTCTTCACACGAGTGATCCTTGTTCACCTCGGGCGATTGTTTTATCTCGCCTGGATCGACTCGCGACACATCCATCACCTCGTCGACCACGAAACCGAATCCGCCCTCTCCGGCATCGAGAATTATTATCCTTTTCTTCCTGACGCCGGACGCCGGGTTTTCGTCGGCCACGCCGAGAACGGAATGTATCATCAGCACGGGAATGATCTCTCCCCTGAGGTTGATGACACCCTCGACCGGCTTGGCCATGCCGGGAATGGGATACGCCTTCATCGGCCTTATTATCTCCTTGACCTTCCAGACGGGGATGGCGTAGCTCTCGTCTCCGAGCCGGAATGTGACCAGCTGTATCCCCTCGTTTCCCCTGCCGGTCAGTTCTTCTATATTCATGGAATCGTTCTCCCTTTTTATTCCTCTTATTTCGTGACGCCGACTTCATCCGCCTTGTCGATCATCGTGATCTTGAACCGTCCGACATGCTCCCTGAGCTGAATCGCCATATCGCTGAGTTTCTGGGCCGAAGAGGCGACGTCTTCCATGCTCGACGTCATCTGTTCCATCGACGCCGCGGTTTCCTGCGTCGCCGAGGCGTTCTTTTCCGCGCTGGACGATATCTCGTCTATCGAACTTATGACGTTCTTCATTCCGCGGCTCAGTTCCTTCGTCGCCGCCGAGATCCGGCGGGCCATGTCGCTGGAGCTTTTCAGAACCTCCACGATCTCGTCCAGGGATTCACCCGTGCGGGTTATGACCTCCTTGCCTTCGGTCACTTCCTTCGAACCCAGCTCGATGCTTCTGACGGCGGTCTGCGTATCTTCCTGCGTCTTCTGGATAAGGGTCGCTATCTCTTCGGCGGCCTTGGCGCTGCCCTCCGCGAGTTTTTTCACTTCGTCGGCGACGACCGCGAAGCCTCTTCCGGCCTCCCCGGCCCGCGCCGCCTCTATCGCCGCGTTGAGGGCGAGCATGTTCGTCTGATCGGCGATATCGGTGATGACGTCCACGATCTCGCCTATCTGGTTGGATCTCTCGCCGAGATGGCGTATTATCACGGCCGATTCTGCGGTTACGTCATATATCTTGTTGATCTTCTGCACCGCTTCCTTCGCGGAATCCCCGCCCTTGATCGCAGTTTCAGAAGCGTTGGTCGCCGCCGAGGCAGCCAGTTCGGCGCTGTTTGCCACCTGCTTGACCGAACGCTCCATGTTTCTGATTTCCATTATCATGTCCTCGACCTTCTGTGCCTGGACGTCGGTGGACTTTGCGATGTTCTGCACGGTAAGCGATGTTTCCTCGGTGATCGAATTCATCTCTTCCGTGGACGCAGAGAGGCTCTGCGCCGAAAAATTCACCTTGTCGGAAGTGTTCCTGATCACGTTGATGATCCCGGAAATGTTGGAGAACATCTCGTTAAGCGTGTTCCCGAGCCTTCCGAGCTCGTCGTCGGAGTCGATGTCTATCTTAGCCGTGAGATCTCCGGCGTTGCTGGCCAGCACCCTGCTCGCTTCCAGCAGCTGCCGGGCGGGTTTCTTGATGATATAGTGAATAAACCAGTAAAACAGGGTGAATATCGACAGTATCGACAGTGAAGTCACGGTGAAGATGCCCAACCTGGCCGATTTCGAGACCTCGGCCCCCGAATTGTCGGCGACCGTGACCCTTATCGAACATCCCGCGTCGCCGGCCACCGGAACCGTGAAGGATCTCGTCATACGATCCTTCTTTCCGGAGTTTTGCGCCCAGCCGCCGTCATTCCGCCCCCCGGCGTAGCCCGCGCCGTTGCCCGGAGCGGACACCCTGACCGAACCGCCGGCATCGAGCAATTCGACGCTCCGCAGAGCCGGGTACCCCTGTTTCAAAAGAACGAACTTCCGGCCCAATTCCGCGGCGGTTTCGCCGCCGGTCACCGCCGATACCGGGCCGGACAGGCATGCCTGCCAGGTGGCGAATCCGGATTCGAGCGTTCCGCGCGAGTTGTCTTTTACGATTCTGACGATCGAGACCGACATCAGGCCGCAGATGATAAACGCGATGATCGACATCGCAAGATATACCCTGCCGCTGAGCGTCCTCGTGATTCTGAACAGACCCATCTCATTCCTCCTTGACATTGCATTCTCCCGTTTTTCTGTAGATTTTGCTTCTCGGATGCGTTAGTTCGAACAGATCGAGCGCGTCCGAACCGAGCGCTTCGCTTTTTCCAAGCATCAAAAGCCCGCCGTCCCTGAGGCAGGCGTGAAAATGCATATTGATCTTTCCCCTGACTTCCTGTTCGAAGTGGATCAAAACGTTTCTGCATACGATCAGATCGATCATCGAAAACGGCGGCGGGGAAAAGAGGTTGTGGACCATGAATTTCACTTTTCTTTTTATGGCGGGGGATATCCTGAAAAATGATCCTTCCGGTTCAAAAGCGTCGCTTTTCATCTGCGAAGGCACTTCATCTATCTTTTCGGCGGAATAAAGACCCGTTCTCGCGACCTTGCACGATTCCTCCGACAAATCTGTGCCGAATACTTCCATGGGCAAAGCGACACCCGCCTTCTCCATAAGGTGGCTTAACAGTATCGCCAGGCTGTAAGTCTCTTCGCCGGTCGAACAGCCCGCGCTCCAGATGCGGATCTGGTCCTGGTCCGATCCCGTTTTCCCGGATATGATTCCGGGGAAAACGATTTTTTCCAGGGTCGCGAACGCGTCCCTGTCCCTGAAGAATCCGGTGACATGTATTGTGACTATGTCCATGAGCCTTTCGATCTCCTCGGGATTCTTACCCAGAAACACGAAGTACTCATCGATGCTTTCGCATCCGACCATGTTCAGCCTGTGCATTATCCTTCTGCGCATGCAGGTGGCTCTGTACATGGACAGGTTCACCCCGTATCTTGAATTGACGAACCATGCGAGTTCCTTCATGTCGGGTTCGTTGATGATCGGTTCCATATGCACTTCCGATGTCTTGCTAAAAAAACCGTCAAGGAAACTCGAAATCGCTAAAGTTTCAGAAATAATCCGCCGAAAACAAGTGGGGGATCATGTCGGGAATCGAATTTGCAAATGCTGTACCATACGCGAGGTGGTTCCGGCGGCGGGTCACATCCGCGTCCGGGTACCGGCTCTGATCGTCATCCTGCATGAATTACTTGGAGTTACCGGCCGCGGGAAGTGATGGGAACGGACCGGAAACAGGAAGGGAGTTCGGGGCAGAACCGGGATCAGCAGGTATATATGCACCGTGAAATTGCTTTTTGCAACTTCAACCGAATAGGAGCCTGGCATGAGTAGATTGAAAATCAAACAGGTGGACGCATTTACGACAAAACCCTTTTCCGGGAATCCCGCCGGCGTGATAACCGACGCGGACGGAATAGCGTCCCGGGACATGCTGATGATCGCCGGGGAAATGAGCCTGGCCGAAACGTCCTTTATCACCATGTCCTCCTCTCCCGAAGCGATCTTCAGGATCAGGTTTTTTACGCCCACCGAGGAGGTCGATCTGAGCGGACACGTGACGATCGCGTCCTGTTACGCGCTCATAGAGGAAGGAAGGATCCCTCTTGGAAATGGCGTGACAACCGTTTCATTCGAGACAAGGGCCGGGATCATTCCGGTCGACATACACTTTTCAGACAGGGACGAAGAAAGCGCCGATGAAGGAATAAAGATGAACCTGCCGGGGGGAAAAAGCGGCACTCTCAGGAAGATAATGATGCAGCAGACGATAAAAGACACGCGCCAGACGTCCGTTTCCACCGGCGAGATCGCCGGCATACTCGGCGTGGACGCGGGCGAAATAACGGGAACGGGATTGCCCGTCGAGGTCGTGTCGACCGGACTCGACCAGCTCATAATCCCCCTGAAACACAAGGAAAAAATCATCAGCCTCAACCCGGATCTGATCAAGCTGGGGCTGATGAACAGAAAATACGGAATCCATACCAACCATATTTTTTCCCTCGACACGTTCACCGAGGAATGCATCTCGTACGCGAGGCATTTCGCTCCGGCGGTCGGGATGTGGGAGGATCCGGCCACCGGTACCGCCGCGGCAGGGCTCGGGGTATACCTCTTCAGGCATGGGATATCCACTTCGGGGACGATGGTCATGGAGCAGGGGAAAGAGATCGGCGGCCTGGCGCGAATCCTTGTCGAAGTTCAGGACGCCGGAAGCGAGAGCAGCCTGGTCAGGGTCGGAGGACTCGCCGTCACATCGATATGCAGGAACATTGACATCGAGTCCGGGTCGGTGACCATA